>JACOSH010000572.1 GCA_016178945.1 Acidobacteriota bacterium | reverse complement strand
GCTCGGACCCTCCGCCGTCGCGTCCAGTCCGTCCTCGCCAAACCGCGCCTGCCCATACACGCCGCTCCGCGCTCCGGTCTTCTTATAGACCGATGCCGCCGCCTGCGCTTCCACCTGCAACCCGGAAACCTCCACCGACTGCCCCGGCTCGATCTGGAGCCCGAACCGCACTCCCTCCTCCGTGGTGCTGAACTGCCCCGACAGCACGTGCCGCTTCCAGGCCGTCCCCACGTCCTCCACCGTCAGCTCTTCCAGGGTCTGCGTCGCCCGGTACAGGCCGATGCGCTCGTTCCCCGTGCCCCGCGCGTATACGCTCAGCGCATATCGGAACCACCCCGGCCCGCTCACGTTTTGTTCGATCCGCAGCGGAGCTAGTCCCGCATTCGTCAACTGTCCCCCGGCCGCCTGCAGCAGCGCATTCCGCTGCCACACCGGATTCGTCAGGTCCTCGCTCCACGCGAGCAGGTTGTCCGCCGGATCGAGAAACGTGAAATCCTCGAGGCGCCCCTCCGCGGTTTCGAAGAACTGACCAAGCGCGTCCCGCTCGCCGTCGCTCAACCCGGTGAAGGAAAGCCGCCATTCCACCCGCGCCGCCGCATCGTCGACCAACCCGTACTGGTGCCCGCCCGGGCTCTCATTCAGGACGGTCCGCGTGCGCCGCCGCCTGGTTATCGGAAACTGGCTCAACTGCGGAAAATACAACATTGTCCTATGTCCGGTTCTCTCTGATGGTCAGCGTCGCCCGGCCGCGCATCTCGCCCATCAGATCGAACGCCACATCCTCGTCCGCCACGCTGCAATCCGGATACTGCGCCTGGGTGTGTGGATCGACAAACGAGAAGCTGGAATACGAGGCGAAGAACTCGGCCAGCGCCGCCATCTCCGCCTCGTCCAGCAGATCCAGCCGGATCGCCCACTCCCGCAGCGGCGCGCGAAACTCCCGGTGCCGCTGTTCGCTTCCGTCCAGATACTGGCGCGTCTCGGTGCGGTGCCGGACCCGGGTCGTCACCGGATACTGCGCCACCGCGCCGGTCTTCAGCAAGGGCATCGTCGGCATAGATTACAGATCGCTCACCACGTCGTTGATCGGGTGCATCTCCAGCATCGCCTCCCGCACCGCCCGCGCGATTTCATGACTGTGATCCAGGAACGACCGGCTGTCCATCGCCTGCACCTGCACCGTGATCTGCGGCGTCTCGATCGCTCGCGGCCGCCCGTCCTGCCCGTAATCCACCGGCGCCAGCCTCTCGCGGTCCACATCCAGCCGGACCGGCGGCGGCGGCGTGTAGCGGACCAGCGGCGGCGGTGCCTCCGGCTGGCCGCCCCCGAACACTCGCATCAGCGTGCTGAACAACGGCAGCAACCCGCTCCCCAGGACCTCCCCCGACGCCGCTTTTCCGATCGCCTTGGCCAGGCTGCTGCCGCCTTGGGCCGCGGTATTGCTCGCCACCGCCTCCGTGTTGCTCGCCACCGCCTCGGCCAGCGTCTCGTTCACCGCCGTCAGTGAAACCAGCCGTCGCGCCGCTTCCCCCAGCGCCTCGGCAAGCTGGTCCTCCCGGTTTCCGCTCGCCGCCCGGAACGCATCCAGCGCCACTTGCTGCACCGTGTTTTCAGCCATGGTTTCTCTCCCCTGCCAGCTCCTGCTCCAGAATCAGAAAGGCCTCCACCTCTCTGGCGCTCGGCTCCCCCGGATACTTTGGTCCCAGTGTCCGCCACACAAAGAAGCGCTCCAGCCATTCCAGGCTCTGTGCCGATACCTCCGACCTCGGGCACCGGTCGGTCGCCACACGCCCGCGCGCCCACACCATCCGTGCGGGATCGAGCGCCGTCCCCGGCAGCCACCCGCAGCGGCGCTTCCGTTCCAGGCCGGCTTCGCGGCAACTGTCGCACTTCCAGCCGGCCTGCTCGCTCTGGTGAAAGTGGAAGGCGACAATCAGTTTTTTCGCTCGTCCTCGCTCAGCCCGCACTCCGCCTTCACCAGCGCCAGCGCCTCGCGAAACAGCTCCTCGGGTCCCGCCTCGGCCAGCGACTCGGCGGTGGCGGCGGCCCCATCCACTTCCAGCCCCCGCACCTCGGCGATCCCCCACGTCACATAGAGTCGCTCGATCTCCAGGCTCAACAACGCCGCCTCCATCTTCTCCCCAGCCCCATTTCCCGCCGCCAAGAACTCCGCCCTCTGCGCCACTTCCCGAATCCGCCGCATCAACTCCATCCGCCGCCCAAACGACATCCGGCGCACCACAAACGATACCCCCGCACTGACCCCCGATCCCTTCTCCACCACACTCTCGTAATTCACGTGTAACTACCTAATCCCTTTTGCCTTTTGATTTTTGCCTTTTGCCTTTTGCCTTTTTGCGTTGTGTATTCCTACCCAAACGAAACCACCACCTCATCATCCCCCGCCCCCTGCGCGCGCGCCCCGCCAAACCGCCACCCCAGCCTTCTCTCCCCATCGTCAAACGACGGCGTCTCCGGCGTCACCTTCGGCAGATACACTCCGCACATCTGCCCCGGCGCCTGCCCCAACTGAAACATCGCCGCGATGGGCGACATCGCCCGCGCCGCCTGGTACAACCCCTGGGTCGCCGCATCGTCCTGCTCGTACAAATCGAACTCTGCCGTCACCGACCGCCTTCCCGGCGCCACGCACCGCGGCAGGCTGCTTCCAAACTCCCGCGCCCGCAGCTCGATGTCGTTGTCCAGCAGAACCGACGCGCTGGTGATCGTATAGAACCGGTCTGGCGCGCTGCCCAGCCAGGCCTGCCCGAGATGTCCCGGAACGATCGTGTAGTCGAATGTTGCCGCCGCCGGCTCGCTCGGAAAACTCGTCAATTGCCCCTGCCCGCTGGTGAAGCTCGCGCTGTCGATCAGATCCTGCGCCGCCCCGCTGAACTCGAACTCGTGATAGTCCCCGTTCACCAGAATCCGCATCCGGTCCATCGCCGCCCCGCACAGGATGCGCTGCACCGCCGTCGCCGGAGTCCAGTAATCGAACACGCTCACGCTCTCCAGATCGAGCTGCGGCAAATAGGTCACGGTCTTTCCCACCGGCGCGCCCACTCCCGGCGTCACCGATAGCGGCGCGTTCAACTGCACCCTGACCGGATCCACCACCGCGCTCACGAACCGCAGTTCTCCTCCCACCGTCACCGCTTGCTTGGCCGCCAGCCCGTGTGCCGTCGCGAACACCAGCAGCGTCGCCGTGGACCCGGCCCCCACGGTTCCGCCGTTGAAACTCAGCGGTGCTCCCCCCAGGCTGGCCCGGAACAGCGGCCCATACCCAGGCTCGCCCGTCAGGTTCCAGTTCGTCAGATACGTCTTCAGCTCGAAGCTGGTCCGGCGCCTGGACCCTGCCGGAACTCCGGCAAACGTCCGGCTGCCCGTCTTGTCGCGCCGCTCCGCCGCCTCCACCTGCTGTTTGGTCGCGAGCTTCACCGCCGGAAACCGGTGGCTCGCCGTGATCGCCGGCGTCTGCCCGTAGGCGCTCTCGGTCTTCGTATAGAGCCGGTTCGCATTCGATGATATGTAACAAGCCATTTCGTCGCCTCTTCAGTCCAAACTCACTTCCACCTCGAACAACACCTTGCCCGTCTGCACGAAGTTTCGCCCCCCGTGCTTCACCGCCCCGAACGCGGCCTCATACCCTCCGCCGTAGAACATCCCATTCCCCCAGTCCCCCCGGTGCTGGTCCAGCACCCGCGTCACCGCCTCCATGTAGATCGCCAGCGCCGCTCCCAGCCCCTCCACCCGGTCCTGCGACACCCGCGCTTCCACCGTCACCTGCGCTTTGCCGGAAAACGTCCGGAACTTCTCCCGCAGCGTGTTGGCGTACTTCTCGCAGTAGACATGGATCGCCGGATAGCGCGACCCCGCGCTCCGGTCCATCAGATCCTGCCCGGCGTTCTCCTCGGAGTACTGTTTCAAGCCCACGTCCGGAAGCGTGACGCCCTCCACCTGCATCAGCGCGTCCAGGTTGAAGCTCAGTCCCGGCTGCGCCTGCAAGTACTGCAGCGCCCGGCGCGCCGCCCGCTTTCCCGCGCTTGCCATCGCCGTCCTCCTTTATCCGCGCCGCAGCACTCGCGGCGCCGGCCGTGTGTAGTTCGGCGACTGCCCGCCGCCCGGCCGCTTCCCGGCCGCCAACAGCGCGCCCGCCGCCGTCCAGTTCGTCCCCACGCTCAGCGGCGTCGCATTTTGCAGAAACAGATCCAGCGGCGCGATCCCCGCATAGATGTTCCACGCCACCGCGTTCGCCGGTGCGTTCACCGCCGCCGCTTGCAGCGTGCTCCCCGCCGTCAGATCCAGCGACGCCAGCTTGCCCGCCGACCCTTCCTCGCCCGCCGCGTTCAGCCAGCTCGTTCGCGCAAAGTATGTCCCGGCGGCCAGCGCGCCGATCGCCGCGCTCAACTGCGGCGCCTCCGCCTCCGGGATCGGATCCCGCGCGTATCCGATTCCCACCTGGAACAGCAGCTCCGAGGCCCACCGCGCCAATCCACGGTACTCTTGCCACTTCCCCCGGTACCGGTCGTTGAGCTGGCTGTGATACGCGTCCCGGTACACCAGCGCCAGCGTGTGAAACAGTTGCCACAACCGCAGCGGCGCCGTCACCACTACCCCGTCGAGCTCCGTCAGGCTCTCGAGTTGCGCGCCGGCTTCCTCTTTCGCCAGCCCGATCTTCACCGTCAGATCGATGCCCTCCGCGTTCGCCGTCTCCAGAATCGAGCTCTCGTACGCCGTCAGATCGACAATGTCGATCGCCGGACTGTCCGTGAATAACGCCATGGCTCTTCGCTCACTTCTTCGGTCCGCTCTTGAGGGCGCGCAAGTCGCTCTCCGAGATCACCGTCAATTGCACCCTGGAGGCCTCCGCAAGCTGATCCGCCGCTCGTTTCGCTTCCGCCTTGGCCGCCCGGAAACTCCGGCCTTCTTCCTCGGTCGCCAGTCGGGCCCGGCCGTCGGTCACCAGCTTTGCCGCCAGTTCTCGCGGCACTTCCGTCGCCACGCCCGCCTTTCCGCCGTCCGGCGTTTCCAGGCTCATCACCACCGGATACTCCTCCGCGATCCCCCGCTGCAGCTCCCGGATCTTTTGGTAGTAGATCTTCAAGTCCATGATTTTCTCCGCGAGGCGGGGCAGGCCTCCGGGCCTGCCCGCTTCGTCCCTACGTCCGCACCTGCACGCCGAAGCCGTTCCGGATCACCGCCGCTCCGTACAGGATGTCCACGGTGAACTGCTGCGACAGCGTGTTCGGCTGGTAGCTCATGATCACGCGCATGCCGAAGTTGCCCAATTCCGCGTACTCGGCGATGGCGCCGGTCCCCGGCAAAGGCTGGGGCAACCGGCGCACCACCAACCCGATCGCGTTCTTCGAGAAGGCCACGTTGTTGGTCGTCACCGGCGAGCTGCCCGTCTTGGTGATGAACTACGACCGGAACACGAAGAAGTCCTTGATCTTCCCGACCGACCCGTCCACCAGCGCCCGCAGCCCGGCGTCGCCCGCCGTCTGGAACTCGCTGAAGCGCGTAATCTGCCGCAACTGCCCGTAGGTGGCCGAATCCACCACCAGGTACTTCGGCTCGCTGGCCGGCAGCTTGGCGTTGAACAAGGCCGTCTCGGCCGTATCCACCACCGCCTCGGTGATGGCCGTCCCCGCCGTTCCCACCGGCGAGTTGGCCGTGAATCCCGGATACAGGCCCAGCAGATCGGTCTCGATCTTCTGCGCGATCGCCACCACGGCCGGATGCATATAGATGTTCAACAGGTCCGGCACCGCCAGAACCTTGGTCACGTCCGGAATCTGGAAGGTGGCTTCCGCGTGGGTGTTCAGCACGATCTGCGCGTTCCCCAGGTTCGGGTTCTGCGTCGTGACCGTGCCGCCCTCGGCGATATTGTTGGCGCTCAGCGTCGGCGCGATCGGTATGTTGACCGTGTCGCCGGCCTGCGCCAGGGTCGGTTCGTAGTCGCGATTGACCAGGTTTCCCATGACCAGGTTCCCCACCAGGGCCGGCAAAGCATCGGCCGCCACCAGCTTGACAATCGCGTTCGCTACGTTCGTTGACGTTATTGCAGGCATTCACTTCTCCTTTTTCTGCTCACTCTAGAGACCCCGCAGGGTCTGTGAAGCGACGCGGACAATCTCTTGCCGCACCCGCTCCAGCTCTTCGCGGCTCATTCCCGGCTTGATCCGGTCCAGATCCACGCTCCCGCTCCCGCTCGCCGGACCCTTTTGGCCCGCCGTCACCCCGGATCCCCCGGATATCCGCGCCGGCAGAAACTCCGGATTCGCGTTGACAAAGCTCGCGAGATACTCCTTCAATCCCAATTCGCCCGACTCGCCCCGCGCCACCAGGCGGCCGTCCTCGGCCCGCGCCACGTCGTCGCGCACCGCCTTGAATGCCAGGTCGACTTTCTGGACGCCCAGCCGCTGCAGCTCCGTCCGGATGGTCGCGTGCCGCTCCGCCTCCTCGGCCATCTGCCGGCTGCGCTGGTTTTCTTCCACCAGCTCGTTGACCCGTTTTTCGAGCTGCTCCCTCCGCTTCCGTTCTTCGAGCAGCTCCGCCTTGTACGCCGGCTCGCTCTTGGCCTGATCCCGGCGCGCGTACTCTTCCACCACCTGCCGCACCACTGCCTCCACATCCGGCGGCTTGCTATCTGTTTCGTCCAT
Source organism: Acidobacteriota bacterium (assembly GCA_016178945.1). Classification (GTDB taxonomy): domain Bacteria; phylum Acidobacteriota; class Terriglobia; order Bryobacterales; family Bryobacteraceae; genus JACOSH01. The sequence continues at coordinate 15,128 of JACOSH010000572.1, read as the reverse complement.
GGTTCTCCTCGATCTCCTGTGCCATCTGATTCTTCAGCTCCTGCCTCGCGTCGCTGAAGTACTTGAACGCCAGCTTCTTGAACACCTGCTGGGTCAGCGCCGGCGACTCGATCCCCAACGCCAGCAGTTTCCGCGCCTCGTCCAGCTCGGCGCTGAAATCGCCGATGTCGAACTCGTCCAGTCCGGTCACGTCCAGGAACAGCCCGTCCTGGCGCGCCGACTCGATCGCCCGCAGCACCTGCTTCATGGTTTCCTTCACCGCGTCCCCGTAGGCGCGCAGCACTTCCTGCGTGATTCCGAAATCCCGCAGCTTGCTCAGCCCCGACTGCAACACCTGCGACGACTGGGTTCCCCCGGCCTGCGCCAGCAGGTAGCACACCCGGTAGATCTCGTTCTTGAGCCGCTCCAGGTTGTCCGCCGCGATCTGATAGACGCGCCCTTCCGGCTCCGTCCAGCCGTAGCGATCCTCCCGGCCCAACTGCAGGTAGTAGGATTCCCCGACGATCTGCTTGAACTCGCTGTCCGAGTAGACCACCGGCATCGCGAACAGCCCCATCGTCAGGGCCCAGGCCAGCCCGTTGGACTTGTTGAAGTGCTCCAGTTGCAGCAGCGCCGCCTTGTTCATCAGCCACAGCCCGTCGCTGATCGTGGTCGCGAACACCGGCACGCGGCGCAGCGCCGCCAGCCCGTGCTTTCCTTCATCGATCAGGCGGATGCCCTCCTCGCCCTCCACTTGCTGGAAGATCCGGAACTCCTCGCGATCGTAGTAGACCCAGCGCGTCTCCTTCCGCCACCCCGGGTCGGTGATCTTCTCCTGCCGCAGGCTGGAGGTGCGCAGCACGATCCACTCCAGATTCCCCTCCGGGCCGCGGCTCCAGTTGATGACCTCATCCGGGGTGTAATCCACCAGGAAGGCCCGCGACCGGCCCAGCGCGTCTTCCTCCGCCCGGTTCCGCACCGCGCCCGAGAACCGCGGAAAGTCCACCGCCACGTAGCTCGCCCCGTACACCAGCGCGCGCGTGAGCTGCCGCCGGAAGAACTCGGAGAAATTGGTCCCCTTCAGATCGCAGTCCTCGACGAACTCGTTGAAGAACTGCTTGCCCGCTTCGTTGTCTCCCTCGGCGATCAGCGCGGGCTCGCGCCGCAGCAGCGTCGCCGTGTACCAGTCGATGATCGACCCGATGTAGTTCTCGTAGAACACCCGGCTCAGCCGCTCCTCGTAGACCGCCTGCGGCTCCTTGTTCCGGCGCACCAGGTACTCCTGGGCGCATTGGCGGAACTGCTCGCCGCCCGCGTACAGATCCCCGTACTTCTTCCACATCCCTTTCCGCGCCGCGTACTCGGGATGCTCGCGATTGATGTTGTCCATGCGATCCTTCTTCAGAAAAGCGCCCGGCCCTGCTCGCCCACCGGCCCTTGCGGCCGGAACTCCCGCCACACCAGGTACCCCAGGGCGTCGGACAAATGCGTCCGCCGCCGGTCCCGGTCCTTGTCGACCTCGTTGCTGTCGGCCTTGTAGGAGACCTGCTCGAAATCCTTGATCAGCTCGGTGCAGCGCCGGTCCACTTGCAACTGGATCCCGCCGGTGACCGGCCGCAGCTTGCCGTTCAGCAGGTTGACCCGCTGCCGCACCTCCGGATTCGCTTCCGGAACTTTGTAGGTGGTCTCGACTCCCGCCACCCGGAAATACTCGCGGATCATCTGGTAGTCGGTCGCGCCGGTGGTTTTGGCGTGGTTGCCGGACGCGTCTCCGTACACCACTACGCCGGCCGCGTGATTTCCAAACCGCTCGCAGAACTTCTCGCAGGCCTGCTCCGTGGTGGCGTGCCGCAGCACAATCTCGTCCAGCACCAGCACCATCCCGTTTTCGATCTGCGCCACCACCGAGCTCATCGGGTCCACGTTGAAGTCCAGCGCCCAGCGCAGCGGCAGCCAGGGCCGCGCGGAGAGATCCGTCACGTGGTCGGCCCGATGGAAAGCGTGATACACCAGGCTGCCGCTCAGGCTCAGGTACTGCCCCAGCGCCTCCTGCTGATAGAACTTCTCGTCGTAGCTGCCCTGGAGCCGCTCGTAGAAGTCCGGAATGCTCTCGAGCAGGAACCGGTTCTCAAACGGCTTGGCCACCGTCACTTCGTATCCGGGCTTCCGCTCGGAGATGAAGCGCTGATACACCCAGTCGAAGCCTTTCGGCGTCCACACCGCGAAACCGCACAGGCGCTTGGCCTTCGGATCGCGCAGCCGCCCCTCCAGCCTGAGCCAGGCAGCTTCCGGGCAGTAGGTCAGCTCATCCAATCCGAACCAGGCCAGGTTGGTGCCGCGCAGCCGCTCGAAATCGTCCACCGGCCGGAAGATGATCCGGGCCGCCGAGTCTTTCATTCGCAGGCTGTTCTCCGCCTTGTTGAAATCGTAGGGGAGCCGGTTGGTGTCCAGGATCTCGAACAACGTAGCCTGCGTCGAGTCCCGGAGCATCGGATAGGTCGGCGCGCCGATCAACCCCATTCGCCCGGGATTCTGGAAGCACAGCCGGATGGCCTCCTGGCACAGCGCCTGGCTTTTTCCGGCGCCCACCGGCCCGGAGAATCCCTTGAAGCGCGCCGCCGACTCGTGAAACCGCTGCTGCGAGGGCAGCGGGCTGTAGCCGATCAGCCGGTACCGGACTTGGTCTGACTTGGGTCGACCCATGTGGCTTTGACCTCTTTGGGCTCGTCTTCATCCAGATCCTTCTGGAGCTGCACCAGCTTGATGAAGTCCCCCAGGGTCTGCACGCCCTCTTCCTTCAACTTTTTCCCGTACTTCTCGATGGCCGCCTCCACGATCTTGGCCTTCTTCGACTTCCTGCGGGTTTGCTTGGCGCCCATCTCTTTCCCGCCCACAGCCTACCATCGGGCGGTTCCGCGCCCGCGGCGGCCGCCCGCGTAAGCGCTTCATATCGCGGCGAATATTCTTCTGGCTTCGGCTGTGACCGGGTGGCGCGGCCGGCGGCAAGTGGAGCAAGGGGGATACTGGGATACTCAGGGGCGGGCAGGTCGAGCAAGGCCGCTCGCGCCAAGGGGCGCGATGCCGCTTAGCGTCACAGTCCCGTCGCGGTGCAGCACGGCTTCGCGGCGCGGTATGCCGGTGAAATCGGCCGCTGAATAGCGGTCTGTCAGCAAGTGAATCCGCTGGTTCGACGAGCCGAGCAAGCCTCGCGCAAGGTGACGCTCCTGGACGTATGGTCCATCGATCAGAACATCCGCGGCGCTCAGGATCTGGCGGCCCAGAGGCATCCGCTCGATGGCCGCGCGCGCGTAGCCGCTAAAGACCAGGGTGCTGAGTCCTCCGGACCGCACCTGGCGCAGCAGGTCCAGCAGCGCTTCCGGTTGCTCGAAGGGTTCTCCACCGGAAACGGTCAGGCCCTCAATCGGGTCGCGGCTCGCGAGTACGCAATGCGCGACCTCCGCGGTATCCGCCTCATACCCGGCATTCGAGGCGTGCGTAGCCGGATTGAAGCAGCCCGGGCATCCGATCGAGCATCCCTGGAACCACGCCACGGCCCTCAGCCCCGGCCCATTAACCCGGCTTCCAGGCTCAAATCCTTGAAGTCTCACCCTCATGTTCACTCCCTAACGTAGCTGGCAGGCTTGGTGTTGGCGCGAGCCCAGCCCGTCATCTCTTCCAGTTGCCGCCTCTGGACGCGCGCCAGCGGATGCGTCTCCCGGATGGCGGCGTCCAGGTCCGGCTGCTCCAGATCCCTTCCCGCCTCAAAAGCCGTGAACATCGCTTCGACCACCGCCTGTTCGATCTCCGCACCGGAGAAATCCGCGGTCGAGGCCACCAGTGATCCCAGATCGTACTTCTCCGGTTCCCGCTTCCGCCGCCGCAGGTGGATGCGGAAGATCGTTTCCCGTTCGGTCTTCTGCGGCAAGCCGACGAAGAATTTCTCGTCGAAGCGCCCGCTGCGCAGAAACTCGACCGGGAGGCTCGATATGTCGTTGGCCGTGGCCACCACGAACACCGGGCTCTTCTTCTCCTGGAGCCAGTTGAGAAACGTTCCGAAGACGCGCGCGCCCACCCCGCCGCCGCTATCGCTGCGCGCCCCGGCGAATCCCTTTTCCACCTCGTCGATCCACAGAATACACGGACTCACCGCCTCGGCCACCTGGATGGCATGGCGGACATTGGCCTCCGACGCCCCCACCAGCGACGTGAACACGCGCCCCACGTCCAGCCGCAGCAGGGGTACGCCCCACGCGCCGGCCAGTGCCCGCGCCGACAGGCTCTTGCCGCAGCCCGGCACGCCCACCAGCAGGACGCCCTTGGGCTGCTGTAGCCCCGCGTACCGCGCCGCCCCGGCGAAGACCGGCGCGCGCGCCCGGAACCAATCCATCAGCGCGTCCAGACCGCCCACGTCCTTGAGCGATTCGGGCGTGTGGTAATACTCCAGAATCCCCGATTTGCGGATGATCTGCGTCTTGCTTTCCACCACCACGCGCGCCACCCCGGCGTGGAGCCCTCCCAGCGTGGCGATGCCCAGCCGCAGGCTGCGCTCGGCCTCCCGCAGCGTCAGTCCCGAGGCCGCCCGCACCAGTGCCGCCCGGTCGTCCACGCTCACTTCCACCGGCACACCCTGGTCGCGGCATTCCTGCGCCAGCCGGTCCACTAGCGGCTCCAGTTGCTCGCGATCGGGCAACTGGAACACGGCCAGGCTGACCTCCTTCTCCAGCTCCTCGGGCGCCTGGTAGAACGGCGACACCAGCAGCACGGATTTGCGCGTCATCCGCACCGCGCGCGCCGCGTCGCGGATCAGCCGCGTGCTCACCGGCGTAAAATGCCGGTGCACGTCCAGAAACATGTAGATGGCGTCTTCGGGATTCTCGATCACGTGCACTAGCGCGGAAGTCGGATCTTCGCCGGTCACCCCAGGGACCGGCTGATCCACCTCGTCCCGCAGCCCCCGCGACGCGCTCCACACATACAGCTTCCGCGCCCGCTTGCGTTCTTCCGAGAGCCGCCCGGCGATATTGCGCGCCGCCGCCAGCACGCGCTCCTCTTCCACCGAGTAAACGTAGATCAGCGGGTAGCTGGCGCGCACCAGCACTTCCAGGCGGCTTTCGTCGTCGGTCACCATGCGCACCCGGCGCGCGGCGATCTCCAGGTCGCGCGCCAGCTCTTCGGCGTCCTGGTACCGCTCCTCCGGGTTGCGCCGCAGCATCTTTCGCAGGATGCGCACCAGCCGGATGTCGATCTTCTTCTCGATCAGCGGGTCTGGGTCGTATCGCCCCGCCAGGATGGCGGCAACGGTATCTTCGCCGCCGAAGGGCAACTGTCCGGTCAGCAGCTCGTACAACGTCACTCCCAAGGCCCACAGATCGGCATTGGTTCCCGCCGCGCCGGTGATCTGCTCCGGCGCCATGTATTCCAGCGTCCCGATTCGCGTACTGGCTCGCTGGCTGGTCCGCGCCAGCACGCGGGCGATGCCGAAGTCCAGGAGTTTTACCGCGCCGTGACTGGTGACGAAGATGTTGGGCGGCTTGATATCGCGGTGCAGCACGCGCGCGGAATGCGCATAGGCCAGCGCCTCGGCCACCTGCCCGACGTAGCGGACGGCTTCCGGCGCGGGGAAGCACTGGGCCTTGCGCAGCTTCCGCCGCAGCGACTCGCCCTCCAGGCACTCCATCACCAGGAATGAGACGCCTTCCTGCTCCTCGATGCCGTAGATCCGGAGGATGTTCGGATGCACCAGTTGGCTCGCGACGGCGAACTCCTTCTTCAGCTCTTCGACGCCTTCCGGTTCCTGATCGTGGGGGAAGCCCAGGGCGACCACCGGGTCGGACACGCGCGTGCCGTGGTTGCGGGCGCGATAGACCGTCTTGAAACCGCCGGAGCCCAGATAGGATTCCAGCGTGTAGTCGCCGAAGCGCTGTCCGATGCGATATGCGCCGCCTTCAGTCATAGGCCGTCAAGGCTGCAAAAAAAAATCGCCTGCGGCTCGCTCCGCTCGCCGCAGAAAGAGTAAAAGGGAAAAAGGGCAAAGGGTAATTAAGTCCTGGCACACCGGAACCCCTGAGGGTCGAGCCGGTAGCCCGGCTCGAAGTTGTAGCGGTAGGCGCACCGGAAGTACCCGGTATTGACGAAGTTCCACGACCCGCCCCGAACCACACGCGAGCCGCCGCTCTTCGGCGGGCTAAGATCTCCTTGCTTGTACCTGCTGTACGCTCCGCTCTCATACCAGTCCTTGCACCACTCCCACACGTTCCCCGACATCTGATACATTCCCCAGGGACTCACTCCTTCCGCGTAGCTCCATACCCCGCTCGTCTCCTCATTGCCCCGGTTATTGTAGTTCCTGCACTTGCTCGGGTCCCATTCCTTCCCCCACGGATACTTTCGCCCGTCCACTCCTCGCGCCCCCTTCTCCCACTCCAGCTCCGTCGGCAGCCGCAGCCCCGCCCACCGGCAGTAGGCCTGCGCGTCCTCCCAATTCACCCTTACCGCCGGGTGATCCCCCTTGCCCGCCTCGAACTTCCAATCCCCCTTGAACTTCTGGTATTGCGCGTTCGTCACCGGATGCAGCGCCAGATAGTACCCCGGCAGCCGCACTTTGAAAGCCCTGCCACCTTCGTCCTCCTCGGGCCCGCCGGCCAAAAACGCCCCCTCCGGGATCAGCGCCAGCAGCGTCCCGTCCTTGGAGTTCTCAATGATAGGCTCAACATCGAGCAGGTCGAAGCAGGAGATCATACCTCGAAGATCCTCTTGCGCTTGGGTGGGACCGGCGGCGGTTCCGGCATCACCACCTCCGCGCCTCGGGCGCCTTCTTCGGCTGCCTTCGACGCGATGCGCCAGCCCTTGGCCAGCTCGCGCAACTGCGCGATACGCGGCCCCATCGACTGCGACAGCGGTACGGACTCGGCGATCGCTTTCTCCAGGTGCCGGTCCTCGACGCGCGTCTTCTCGCCCTCGGCGAAAGCGCTGAACATCGCCTCCACCACCACCTGTTCGAGTTCCGCGCCGGAGAAGCCCTCCGCGGCGGCGGCGTGACGAGCCAGATCGAAGTCGCGGTGGTCGCGGCGCTGGCGGGTCAGATGAATCGCCAGGATCAGCGCCCGCTCGGGTAGCGACGGCAAATCCACGAAGAACACTTCGTCGAAGCGGCCCTTGCGCAGCAGCTCCGGCGGCGTGCCCGCGATGTCGTTGGCCGTCGCCACGACGAAAACCGGCTGCTTGTTCTCTTCCATCCAGGTCAACAGCGTTCCGAAAACACGCGCCGCGACGCCGCTATCGCCCTGGCCTCCCCCGCGCGATCCGGCCAACCCTTTCTCGATCTCGTCGATCCAAAGCACGCACGGCGCCACCGCCTGGCCCATCTTCAACGCCTTGCGCATGTTGTCTTCGGCTTGCCCCACCAGCGGCCCGAAAACCTTGCCCAGGTCGAACTTGAGCAGCGGCATCCTCCACTCGGCCGCCACTGCCTTGGCCGTCAGGCTCTTGCCGCACCCCGGCACGCCGACCAGCAGCAGCCCTTTGGGGTAGGGCAGCGGGAAGTCGCGCGCGGCCTCCGAGAACGCCTTTCCGCGCCGGCGCAGCCACTCCTTGAGATTCTCCAATCCGCCGATCGACCCGAACCGCTCGGGCGAAGCGTAGAACTCCAGAATCCCCGACTTGCGGATCACCTGCTCCTTCTCGGCCAGCAACAGGTCGATGTCCTCGGCGTCCAGACGGCTGCGCGTGACCACCACTTTGGCCAATGCGTTTTCCGCCTCCATCTGTGTGAGCCCGCACAGCGCCTTGACCACCCGCTCGCGCCCGTCGCCGTCCAGATTGATCTCCACATGCGGCCGGTCCTTCACGCTCTCGACCGTTTCGTCCAGCACCCCCGCCAGCTCACTCTCGTCCGGCAGGCCAAGATCCACCACCGTAACGTCCTTCTCGATCTCCGGCGGAATCTTGAGCACCGGCGAAAGCACCACCAGCGTCTTCTGGGTGGCCTGGAACGGTCCCACCAGATCGCGCATCTGCCGGACCACCAGAGTGGCGCTGGGCGACCGCTCGTCGATGAAGTTGTGAAAGTCCTCCAGGATGAAGACACCCGGCTGCTTCAGCTCCTGAAGATACGGCAGAATGCGCTTGGGGTCGGCCGTCTTCTGATCCACGGATTTGAGGTCCAACGTGCACAGCCCGCGCGACACCGACCAGACAAACGGCTTGCGGCGGCTGAGCTTCTCATCCGCCAGCGCTCCGCTGATCAGGTCGATGGCGCGCTGCTCCTCCGCCGTCACCACGTACAGAATCGGATACCCAGCCTTCAGATAGGTGCGTAACGTTTGCTGAAATGGGCTGACTTCAGCGGGGCCGGCAGTCACCGCTCAACCTCGCGGTCGCGTTCCACCTGTACCTCGGTTTCGCGATACTCGGGCTTCAATTCGCGCTCGCTCGCCGCCGCGCCGAGGCGCTTCTCCAGGTCGTGGGTGAAGCCGAGGCACTCCTCGCCCACGGCGTTCAGGACCTCGATCTTCTGGGTCCCATCCTTGCGCAAGGTGATCTTCATTTTTTTCATGGCCGGCTCACCCCCGCTCCGAGAGAATGATCACGACGTCGCCGTTTTCCAGTTGCTGTTCTTCTTCCACGATCAGGTTCTGTTCGCGCGCCTGCTCGTGGATCAGACTATAGGCATACTGGCGGTTCACCTGCTCGACAAAGGTCTGCTGGCGGATGGAAGTGTTTCCTTCGACGCCCCACCAGTCGGCCACGACTTCGTACTCCCCGGCTTGACGCCGGAAGCCGATGTCGTAGTTCGACCCGTTGTTGACGACGATCTGGGCGGTTTCCCGGTTCCCCGCGAAGCCGCGGACCACCAGGCTCTCGCCCTCCTGAAATTGATAATGCAAGTCGCGCAGCGCCTGGGTCAGGTGCTCACGCTCGCGTATCTGCGTCTTGATGCGAATGAAATGCGACATACGTCTCCTTATTCATCTAGCAGCCCGTGGCACCAGTGTGCCACACGTCCGCCTTCGTCAAAAGCTTTTCCGCGAAAAGCGCTAAAGTGCAAAGGGTAATTAAGTCCTGGCACACCGAAACCCATTGTAGTTGCCCCGGTCGTCCGGCACGAGGTGGAGGCGGAAGGCGCACCGGAAGTCGCCGGTATTGACGCTGTCCCACGACCCGCCCCGAACCACACGCGAGCCGCCGCTCTTCGGTTCGCTGAGGTCCCCCTGCTTGTATCTGTCATACGCTCCCTTTTCATACCTGTCCTCGCACCACTCCCAGACGTTCCCTGCCATCTGGTACATTCCCCACGGACTCGCTCCTTCCGCGTAGCTCCATACCCGCTTGTCCGTTCTTCCCCGCAGTTCTTGCTGTTCCGGCACTTGCTCTGGTCCACTTGTTTCCCCACGGGTACTCCCGCCCGTCCGTCGCCCGCGCTCCCTTCTCCCACTCCAGCTCCGCCGCCAGCCGCAATCCCGCCCAATGGCAGTACTCCTCCTCCCAGCTCACGTTGACCACTGGATGGTCCTCCTTGCCCGCGTCGAACTTCCAGTCGCGTTTGAATGCCCGATACTGCGCATTGGTCACCGGATGCAAGGCCAAGTAGTAGGCCGGCAGCCGCACATTCAACTTCTCGTCCCCCGCCAGAAAACCTCCCTCCGGTACCAGCACCAGAATGGTCCCGTCCTTCGGATTCTCGATCACGCAGGTCCTCACGTCTCCAGGATCCTCCGGCCGGCCACCGGCGCCGCCGTCTCTTCGCTCGATGCCGGGAAGGCTCGCCCCTCCGTCTTCCACTTACGCAATTGCTCGATCACCTCGGCGTGGGAGCGCGATATCGGGATGGTTTCCTCCAGCGCCTTCAGCAAGTCTTCCATCTCGATCTCCCGGTTGTCGTCCGCGAACGCCATAAACTGGGCCTCGCGAACCATGCGCTCAATCTCGCGTCCCACGTAGCCGTTACTGCGCTCGACCAGTTCTTCGAACCTGAGGGTTCGCTCCGGGAAGGCCACGCCGGCGTTCTTCAGGTGAATGGCGAAGATCTGCCGCCGCTCCAGGCGGTTCGGCAGATCCAGAAAGAAGGTCCGGTCGAAGCGCGCCATAAACTCGGGCGGCAGCGCGGACACGTCGTTGGCGGTGGCGAGCACGAACACCGGCCCCTGGCGTTCCTGCATCCAGGTCAGAAAGTAGCCGAACACCCGCGTGGCGGCGCCGCCGGCCGATTCCAGGCCCGAGCCGGCGAAGGCTTTCTCCACCTCGTCGATCCACAGGATGCAGGGGCTCACCGTTTCGGCAAGCTGGATGGCGCGGCGCATGTTCCGCTCCGATTCGCCCAGCAGCGATCCGAACAGCGTGCCCACGTCCAGCCGCAGCAGCGGCAACTTCCACTGCCCCGCCAGCATCTTGGCCGAGAGGCTCTTGCCGGTGCCGGGGATTCCGATGAGCGCGATCCCGCGCGGGTACGGAAGATGCGCCTGGCGCGCCTGCTGGCCAAAGGCCTTCTCACGCAGGCGCAGCCAGTCCTTGAGCTTATCCAGTCCGCCGACGCCGCTCTCGCCCGCCGTGGCCGGCCAGAACTCCAGCGCGCCGCTCTCGCGGATCAGTTGCCGCTTGACGCCCATCACGGCGTCGATGCTCGATTCGTCAAACTGCCTCTTGCGGGCATAGGCGCGCGCGAAGGCCAGCCGCGCCTGATTGGTGGTCAGCCCCAGCGCCGACCCGATCAGTTTCTCCCGCACTGCCGGAGTGGGCCGTGACGAGGAATCCAGCGACCGGGTCACGCCGGTGAAGACATTTTCCAGAGTGTCCGCGTCCGGCAGCGGCACCTCCACCACGGCGACGTCGTCTTTCAATTCCACCGGCAGCTCGTTCACCGGAGTGGTGATCACCAGGAACTGTCCCTTCTCGCGCAGTTGCCGGACCATGTTCCGCAGCTTGCGGACGATGACGGGGTTCCTGCTCCAGCAAAGGTGAAAGTCCTTCAGGATGAAGACGGTTCCGCGCGGAGCCTTTTCGGCGATGTGCGCGAGCACCTTGTCGCTGGCGGCGTCTTGCGACGGAAACGGTTCGGACGCCGCGCGGATGGCGGTAAACTTGCACTCCGCCATGTCCCAGGCGTAGATCCCCAGTTTCGACGACAGCGCCGCGATCGTCTCGATCACGCGGTCTTCCTCGTAGGTGACCAACTGAATCAGCGGGACGTTGGCCGCCAGCAGGGTCTCGATCTCATCGTTCAGATTCACCGGTTCACCTCCCCAAAAAACTGCCCCTCCCGCCCGCCACCGGCGCCGACCCGTTCTCGATCAGAGCCTCACGACCGGATACCCCTCCAATAGCACCTTGCTATTCAGGTGATCCACCACGGTCACCAGCAGCCGCCGATTGCCGTCCACCCAAAACGTGGCGTGAAAGCGCTGCTTGTCACGATCCAATTTGATCGCCGGCTCGGCTGGAACAAAGGTCGGATTGCCCTCATTCAGACAGATGTAGTCGAATTCCGTCGCCGCCGGGCCTTCGGGCAGTAAGGCCCCCTGGCGGTCGACGCTCAACAGCTCCAGGCCACGCCGGCGCACTCGTGAAACCTCGTAAATCAGGATGCCGATGCGCGACTGGCCGTCTAGGGTGCCCTTGAGCCACTTCTTCACCATCTTGGCCGGAGCTGTCGGGTAATCGTCTCCCAACTTGAAGAGGGGGACAAAATGGTACTCTTTCCCGTTGCGGCAGCTTTGGATGGAATAGTCGTGTCGTAGGATCGCCTCGACGCCCCCTGGCACGCGCCGCGAACCACGCTGTCGAACGGGTGGTCGTACTCCACCTTGCCTGGGAACTTCTGTTCCAGGTAGCGCCGAATGCAAGGCATGAGGCTTGTGCCGCCGGTCACCGTGACCTTTGTCAGATCCGACCGCCGGAGGCCGGCTTTTATGGCGGCGTTTTCGAGCGCCCGGTCCACGGTCTCCTCCACTCGGGCTAGAAACTGGTTCTTCTTCAGGACGCACCCCAAGCAGCCGTCCCCGGCTGGGCGGGAATTGTCGCGCGTCCCCAGGCAGGCTTGGCACTCCCGCAGGTAGACGGTTCGCAGCAATCGAGGACGCCGCCCGCAGGTGTCCACGACGGCCATTTCGGCGTCAAACCGATTGGGCTCGGAGAGCGCGATCTTCACCGCTTCGGCCTGCCGCAGGATCAGGGCCTCCAATTCGCGTTTGGCGAAGTCGTCGAGGTCGTGACGAGAGGCGAAATCCCCGGCCAGCCAGAGGTCGATGCTCATTCCTCCCAGGTCGTCACCCGCGGTCCCGATCTGGACCGCCTTGCGGTCGTGGGCCGCGCCGAGGTCCAGCCGGACAACCGAGCAATCGAGTGTGCCTCCCCCGAAATCAAAGACCTGAAACCGGTCATCCTTGCGAACTGTGCCCTGATACCCGAAGATCGCGGCCGTAGGCTCGTCGAGCAGCCGCACACGCCGGATTCCGAGCGATTCGGTGATCCGCAAGAGCCATTCCTGAAAGGTCTCGAAAGCCTCAACGGGCGCGGTAAAGGTGAACGAGTCCTCCGCGGGAGAGATCCGGTCGCTCGCGTAATTGATGAGCAGCTTCAGAAAGTCCTCTCCGGCCTCGGACGGGCCCTTATGTCCCTGCCCCGTCTTCCGTCGCTTGCCTACGCCCCGCGCGATCGATGGCTTCATCCAGCGCATGGTCCAGGCGTGTTCCACCAGCCCGGGTTCTACCACCTGGTTGCCGATCAGCGTCCGGTCTTCGGCATAGTGGATTACCGTCGGCGTCACGTGTACCACGTGCCTCGGGCCTCCCGGCTCAATCTGGTACTCCCAAGGGAGGGTGATACCGGGAAGGGAGATGGTCTCCGCTCGGCCGGTCGTCTCGTTCACTCTCGCGATTACCGTATTCGACGTGCCAAAGTCCACGGCTACCTCACCCACGGCGGCTGTCCTCCTCCTCCTCGGCGTGGGCTGCTTTGCTTGTGACCATGGCTCTCAACAAGACCTTTGTGCCCAAGCGAAACCCGGGAACGCTGACCCTGACGTCAGCACCCGGGTGAACCGCGCCGCCGCTCATTCGCTGGTGCAGGGCTATGTCGAAAGCGGCGTGCTCTCCGGCGCGCCCGATACGTTCCAAGCCCAGCCGCGCGAGTTCTCTCTCCATGCTGCGGGCGAGCGAAATCAGGTCCACCAGCGCCACTTCGCTACCGGCGTCCGCCAGGTCCATCAGCAAAGCCAGGTTGGATAGTGGCCGCGCCAGCGCATTCATTATCTTTTCCAGGTGCCGCGCGCCCGCTTCGGCGGCGATCTGGCTTTGTGCCCCTTCCATCAACGCGTACTCCTTCTGCATGGCGGCAATGCGCCGATCGCGGTCTTCAACGTCCAAACGCAACTGGGCGGCTTCAGCCTCTAACGCCGCCACCGGCGGAGGCTCCGCGGGCGCCGGTTCCACGGAGGCGGCCGGTCCGGGCCGGACCTCGCCCGCGGGCAACTCCCGCCCGAGAAGCGCGGCAATTACTCTCGCAAAGTATCCGGGTCTCGTCTCATGGGACACGCCAAACCTCCTGATCCAACGACTCTTCCAGTTCCGAAAAAAAGCCCCGCGGCCGGAAACCGTCCCCGTCCGTGCTTCGGATTCCCGGCCAGCCATTCCACGCCTGGACTTCGCCTCCGGCTCGTTACTCGGCGTCCTCCACCTCGGTCGCATCCGCCCCCGCTGCAATGACTACTTCCTCGACGTCCACCAGCGTCATCCGGTGCGCGATCAACAGACGGAGAACCCTGCGCATCTCACCCGGCTTTCCTGCAAACGCTTCCCGTGGCGCGGCATCCAATCGCTTTAGGTCGGACGGAGTGGCTTTCACTGGCCACAAGTCGAGCACCGGCCCGATGCCCGCCAGCTCCCGCACCCAGTACACGGTGTCCTCCTTGGCGCGGCTCCAGTCGGGCAACAGGCCGGCGGAATACCCGGCCAGGCGGACCAGCCAATGCGCGTGTCCCTCGACCGCGCTTTTTGCTTCGGGAGTTGTATCGTTCTTCGCCGCCAGCGCCGCTACAATCGCGACACCGTCGGGAGGCGCCGCCTCCTGAAGCCGGTTTAGCAGATCGCTTTCGGATTCCTTGGCCAGCGTCCGTCCATCCGCCAGCCAGCGTTGGAATACCGCACTGGTATCCTCTTGAACCTCCTCGGCGGTTTCGCCGCCGACCTCCCGCAGGATACTCCGAAGCAGCGCTCGCTGGTCGTCGGCCTCCGGCGCCCATTGGCTGGCTCGAAACTTCTCGATCAGCGGGAAGGCGTAGCGCAGCGGCATTTGCGTGAACATCTTAAACAACTCTGGCCAATTCCCGTGCTGCAATGCCACCTCGATACCATGCTTGATTTCGCGTTCGTTGCACTCCGTCAGCGGCTTCTTACGCCTTCCGAAGAACGCCGCGGCGCCCCGGCCGCCGGAGCGGGCGACGTCCAGAACCAGATCCTTCTGGTCTTGCGGGGCGCGATCAAATGCCGTCCACAAATTCTCAAAGTCATGGTCGTCCTCGAAATAGGCGTCCAGTTGACGCGTGATGAACAAATAGAGCGCGCGCTGCTCGGGGTCCGAAGGGCGCTTTCCGGATTCTACGCAGATGCGAGCCATTCTGCCGCTGGGATCGTGGCTGGCGATTGCGCATAACCGATCGGCCAGGCGGCGGTCCTCGGTGGCCCGGAGAACCTCGTCCGCCGCGCGCGCGACGTCGGCGTCTGAGTCTCCCAGGCTCTGGATGACTACGTCCAGGGCGGCGGGATTCTCGACGAGCCCGGCGCGCGCACCGGCCTTGAGAGCCGACAGTACGCGTATGTCGACCGGTTCCGCCGCCACATAGGCTCTCTCCGCGACAATCGCGCCGAGCGCATTGTCGCGCCCCTTCGCCCAGAGCGCGCAGAAGGCGTCGATCGCTTCCTGGCGGGAGAGGACGCGAGCGGCAGCTTCGGCGGCGTGCGCGATCTCCGTTTCGCGATCCTTCAGCGCCGCGGCCAAATGCGGAATGGCCGCCGCGTTCTCCCCGGCCAGATCCGGCCGGCCGGCCTTGAGAGCCGACAGGACCCTCACCTCGGCCGGTTTCGCCGCCACATAGCCCTTCTCCGCCACAATCGCGCCGAGCGCCTTGTCGCGCCCCTTCGCCCAGAGCGCGCAGAAGG
>JACOSH010000571.1 GCA_016178945.1 Acidobacteriota bacterium | reverse complement strand
TCTTACCGTCCGGGCTCTTTGTGGTCGTGGTACCTTTGCTCCGGCCCTCGAAGATCGGCTTCTTGCCCTTCTCGATGAACGTCGGCTTGCTGGGCGTGGGCGCCTGATAGACACCAGGCTGGTGCGCCGGCGGATTCAGGACCTTATTGACGAAGCTGCCAAAGGTCGACTTCTGCTGGGCCGCGGGGGCGGCTGGCGCCTGCTGCTTGGCGAACTGGCCCTTGGCCACCAGCGCGCCGACCTGTTGTGTCGCCGAGCCGCGGCCCGCGACCTTGTGGCCCGTCACAGCGGGCTCGTGAGCATGGGGCTGAACATGCTGAGGCGGGGCGTGATGCTTGGCTAGGATTCCGTTCAGGTCCTTTTGAGTGGCGGCGGGAAGCTTGTGAAAATTCGCCGCCATCGCATCCCCCTTCTTGTTCGCCTGAAGCTGTGCCTGGAGGTGCTGGGCCTCGGCAGGTGAAAGACTCTTGAACAGTTGCTGCAACTGCTGGTGCTGGTGCTGCAGGCCCTTCTGATCTTTCGGGGTCTGCATCAGCGCAGTCTGGATCTGCTGTTCGTGGTTCGGAACGCGGGAAGGAGCCGGCCCGGTCGGGCCTCCGGTGACTTTCATGAGAGTACCTCTTTGACCTGTGGGTGCCGGCCGCGAGAGGCTGCCACGTCCAAAGCAGCTCACGCCGCCAGCAGGACCGAAGTATACCCTTTTCCACAGACTGAAAGCAAGGACTTAATTAGGTTGCACCTATCCGCGTCGCTTTCGGGACAACTTCCGGCCGGCCACTAGGGCCCCCACCACCTGGGCCTCGCTGGGATCCGAGAGCCGAATCCGCCGGATGGATGACAATCCCACGCTCCCCATCCAGCTCCGGATCTGATCGAGAGAATACGCCGCTCCCTCCAGCCACATGTTCAGCGAGATGAGCGAGCCCAACAGCGGCTCAGTCTTGCTTCGGTTCATGATGAAATCCCGCACCACCAGCGTTCCTCCCTCTTTGAGCGCCGATGCCGCTGCCAGGAGCATGCGGCCGGCGGCCTCCGGATCGAACAGGTGAATGGTGTGCGAGATGAAGACCACGTCGAAGCCGCCTCCAAAGGAGGTATCCGTCGCCGACCCGGCAACCAGCCTGGTCTGCCTTCCAACGCCCGCGCCGGCGATGTTTTGCTCGGCCGTCTCCAGCGATTGGGGCAGGTCGTACAGAGTGACGATCAACTTCGGCCAGGCTTGGCAGAAGGCGATCGCGTATTGTCCCGGGCCCGCTCCCAGGTCCAGGAGGTTTCGGGCCGAGGACAGGTCCAGGCAGCGCGCGATCCGGTCCGCCGACAGCCGGGCAATGCATTCCATGGCGGCCATGTAGGCTTGCCATTCGGCTGGCGTCAGCTCCGGCCGCAGAGGCAAGCCGGACCGGAGGTTTTCCAGAATCCCCTCGCGGCTCTTGGCCGCGTACTGGTCGCCAAGGAAATCCACGAAATGCCCGAAGTAGCCGGCGCACCCAGGTACCAGCGTCCTCCGCGCAATGAGGGAGTTCTCGTACTGGTCTTGCTTGCGCCGGACCAGTCCTAACCCGGCCAGCGTGTCCATCAGCTTGGACAGCGCAGCCCGATTGTCGATCGCCAGGCAGCCGGCGATTTCCTCCAGCGACTTGCCGCCCTCGGCCAGGCAAGCAAAGACACCCAGCTTCTGGGCGTTGAGGAGCGACCGGGTGCGCATTTCTCCGGCCAGGATATCTTCGACGTGGCGAACCGCTCGGAGCAGAGGATCCATGGGGTCAGGCGACAGGGAACCATTATGCCAGACCCTCGGACTTCCCCAATGGCCGCGGTCTGTTATCCTAACAACGATAGCTCTTAGGGGAGAGCCACCGCCCGAGATGCCCTTTCAGATTCAGCCCATTCGCGAGTTCTCGATGCAGCCGGCGGTGCCGGAGGCGCTCCGGCGGATGCCGGAGCTGGCGCGCAACCTGTTGTGGAGCTGGGAGCCGATCCTGCGCACCCTGTTCCGGCGGCTCGACCCGGTGCTGTGGCGGGAGTGCGGCTACAACCCCGTGTCGCTGCTCGACCGCGTGGCCCAGGCGACGCTGGACCGCGCGGCCGGCGACCCCCGCTACCTGGCGCTCTATACCCACGCCTGCGAGCGTTACGACGCCCACTTGAAGAGCGGTGCGCCGCGCCTGGGCGAGAAGCTCATCGCCTATTTCTCGGCGGAGTACGGCCTCACCGAATGCCTGCCGATCTACTCGGGCGGCCTGGGTATCCTCTCCGGCGACCATCTGAAGTCGGCCAGCGATTGCGAGATCCCCCTGATCGCCGTCGGCCTCCTCTATCAGAATGGCTACTTCCGGCAATACCTGAACGCCGACGGCTGGCAGCAGGAACGTTATCCCGTCAACGACTTCTATACCCTGCCGCTTCGCCCGGTCCAGGACGCGCAGGGGAAGGACCTGAAGGTATCGGTCCAGCTTCCCACCGGCACGGTGTGGATCCGGGTGTGGCGCATCGATGTCGGGCGAGTCAAGCTGTACATGCTGGACACCAACATCATCGACAACCCGCTGCCTCAGGATCGCGACATCACCGATCAGCTCTACGGCGGCGACCTGGATACGCGCATGCGCCAGGAGATCGTGCTGGGCATCGGCGGGTTGCGCGCGCTGCGGGCGATGGGGCTGGACCCCACGGTGTTCCACATGAACGAGGGGCACTCCGCGTTCCTGTCCCTGGAGCGGATCCGCGAGTTCATGGCACACGACAAGCTGACCTTCGAGGAGGCGCTGGAGTCCTGCCGGGCCAACAATGTCTTCACCACCCACACGCCCGTGCCCGCGGGCATCGACCTGTTCGACCGCGGCATGATGCAGTACTACTTCCAGGATCTCTGCCATTCGCTGGGCGTCTCCTTCGAGCAGGTCATGGCGCTGGGGCGCAAGGACCCCAATGACTTCGACGAGTGGTTCTCGATGGCCATCCTGGCGCTCAAAACATCGGCCTACCGCAACGCGGTGAGCCGCCTGCATCGCCGCGTCTCCCAGCAGATGTGGTCGGTGCTGTGGCCGCAATTGCCGGAGTGGGAAGTGCCGATCACCTCCATTACCAACGGAGTTCACTTGCCCACCTGGCTCAACGGGGATCTGGCCGCGGTCTACGATCAGTACCTGCAGCCCGACTGGCGCGACCGCTTCGCCGAGGCCTCCACCTGGGAGCTGGTGCGCGAGATTCCCGCCGAGGAGTTGATCGAAGCGCACCGCCGCCGCAAGAGCCGTCTGATCTCCTTCGTGCGCCAGACGCAGGTGGCCTCGGCGCAGCGCCTGAAAATGTCGTCCGCGGACCAGCGGCGCGCCGCCGAGGTGCTCGATCCCGGCGCTCTGACCATCGGCTTTGCGCGGCGCTTTGCAACCTATAAGCGCGCCACCCTGCTGATCCGCGACGACGAACGGCTCAAGCGCATCCTCTGCAATCCGGAGCGCCCGGTGCAGGTGATCATCTCGGGCAAGGCCCATCCCAAGGATCACCCCGGCAAGTCTTTCATCCGCGAGATCGTGCAGCTCTCGCGCGACCCGGACCTGTGGCGCCGCATCGTTTTCCTCGAGGACTACGAGATGAAGATCGCCCGCGAGCTGGTGCAGGGCGTGGACCTGTGGCTGAACAATCCACGGCGCGGCGAGGAAGCCTGCGGCACCAGCGGCATGAAGGCGGGCATCAACGGCGTCCTGAACCTGAGCATCCTCGACGGCTGGTTCGACGAGGCCTTCGAGGAATCCGGCGGCTGGGCCATCGGCGAGCGCGAGATCTACTGGAACGAGCAGGACGATCTGCATTCCAGCGCCATCTACTCGCTGCTGGAGCACGAGATCGTGCCCATGTACTACGAGCGGCGCGACCAGACGCCGGGGCCGGAGTGGATGAAGCGCGTGAAGCAGTCGCTCATGAACCTGAGCCCGCGCTTCGACTGCCGCCGCATGGTGGCCGAATACCAGGCCCAGCTCTATGATCCGGCCCACGCCGCCTGCCTGGAATTGCGGCACGGGGCGCTGGAGAAGGCGCGGGAGAAGGTCCGCTGGGATCACCGCATCCGGGAAGTGTGGGACCGCGTGCATTTTATCGAGGCCAGTCCCGCCCCGGTCGCGCCGGTCACCACCGGCCATCCGGTGGAGATCCGGGCATCGGTGGACCTGGCCGGGCTCAACTCGACCGATGTGCGCGTCGAGGTCCTGATGGGCCGGGTTGGGCCCAGCGGATATCTGGAAGATACCGAGGTCATGGTCCTGCCGCCGGCCGCGGAGAACGGAACGGTCACGACCTTCGCGCGCCAGGTCACGCCCTCCCAGACCGGGCGGCTGGGATTCGCCCTCCGCGTGAGCCCCAATCACTACGACGATCCGCTGACTCGCCCGTGCCCGGACCTGATCCGCTGGGCGTGAGCGGGCCGCGGTAGACTGTCCCTGATGAAACCGCACAAATACCTGCTAACCGAAGATCGCATCCCCCAGGCCTGGTACAACCTCGTCCCCGGCCTGCCCGTTCCCCCAGCGCCGGTGTTGCACCCCGGCACGCTGCAGCCGGTGACCCCGGACGACTTGCTGCCGCTGTTTCCGATGGCGCTGATCGCGCAGGAAGCCAGCGTCGAGCCGTGGATCGAGATCCCCAAGGAAGTGCGCGGGGTGTACCGGCATTGGCGTCCGTCGCCGCTCTATCGCGCGCGGCGGCTGGAAAAGCAGCTCGACACGCCGGCGCGCATCTATTACAAGTACGAAGGGGTCAGCCCGGCCGGCTCGCACAAGCCCAATACCGCCGTCGCCCAGGCCTACTACAACAAGCGGGAAGGGACCCGGCGCCTGGTCACGGAGACCGGCGCGGGCCAGTGGGGATCGTCGCTGGCCATGGCCTGCTCGTTCTTCGGGCTCGAGTGCAAGGTCTTCATGGTGCGGGTCAGCTACGACCAGAAGCCCTACCGCCGCGCCCTGATGGAAGCCTACGGCGCGTCGGTCACCCCCAGCCCCAGCCCGGAGACCGAATCCGGCAAAGCCATCCTGGCGCGGCATCCGGATTCGACCGGGTCGCTGGGCATCGCCATCTCCGAGGCGGTGGAAGTGGCGGCCCAGGATCCCACCGCTCACTACGCGCTGGGCAGCGTGCTCAACCATGTCCTGCTGCATCAGACCGTGATTGGCCTGGAAGCCATCGAACAGATGGAGATGGCCGGCGATCAACCGGACGTGATCGTGGGCTGCACCGGCGGCGGATCGAACTTCGCCGGGATCGCCTTCCCCTTCATCGGGCGCAATCTGAAAGGAAAAGGAAACGCGCGCGTGGTGGCTGTGGAACCCTCCGCCTGCCCCAGCCTGACCAAGGGCCGCTTCGCCTACGACTTCGGCGACACCGGCCATCTGACTCCCTTGGCCAAGATGTACACGTTGGGCAGCGCCTTTGTTCCGCCCGGCATCCACGCGGGTGGATTGCGCTACCACGGGATGGCGCCCCTGGTCAGTCATCTGCTGGATCTGGGCCTGATCGAGGCCACCGCCGTGCAGCAACTGGACGCCTTCGCCGCGGGCGTCGAGTTCGCGCGAGCCGAAGGAATCCTTCCGGCGCCCGAGGCCAACCACGCCGTGGCCGGCGCGCTGCGGGAAGCGCTGCGCTGCAAGCAGGAAGGCGTGCGCCGCACCATCCTGTTCAACCTGTGCGGCCACGGCCACTTCGACATGCAGGCCTACATCGACTACCACGCCGGCAAGCTGCTGAACTTCGACTATCCGGCCGAGGAGATCGCCATGGCCCTGGCGGGTCTGCCCGCGGTCTGACCGGCGCCGTTACTCCAGCGGGATGCGGCTCTTGTTCCGATCGAGCCACATGTCGAAGGTCTGGAGCGAGGGGTTCAGGGCCCGGGACAGGTTGAGGTCGCGCGCGCCGCAGTAGTCCTGCTCGAAGTCGCGCTTGAACTGGAACAT
>JACOSH010000552.1 GCA_016178945.1 Acidobacteriota bacterium | reverse complement strand
CGAATCGTGCCGCTTGCGGCAGACGACCTCGATGAATGGGAGCGCCACCTGGTGGCAACCGGACAGATGACTCTCCCCAAGAAGCCGCTGGATGTGAAGGCGTTTCTGGCCGAGCCGGCGCCCCGGTCTCCCGGCGGATCCGCCGTCGAAGCCCTGCTGAAGGATCGCGATGAGAGCGAAGACCGCCTTCTGGGACGCTAGCGCGGTCGTCGCTCTCTGCGCAGGCGATCCACGCAGTCCCTATGTCCGGCGCCAGTTGCGAGAGATGCCGTCGCTGACGGTGTGGTGGTCCACACCTGTGGAGATGGCCAGTGCCATTGCGCGTCTGTCGCGGAGTTCGGCCGCCTTCAACCGGGGCGGGGCGCTGCACAGACTCGAGGTGCTGCGTGCGGGCTGGCGAGAAGTGTCGCCCTCCGGCGCCTTGCGCGACCGCGCCGAACGCCTCCTCGAACGGTACGCACTCAGGGCCGCGGATGCCTTACAGCTTGCGGCGGCCTTGGTCTGGTGCAACGACCGGCCTCCCAACCGCACCTTCGTTTGTCTCGACCAGCGCCTGAGCGATGCGGCCCGGCGCGAGGGGTTCACCGTCGCGACTCAGCCGTAGATGGGTGCGATCTCGTCGGTGGGGATATAGCCGCTGGGACCCAGCGGATCCACGTACGTGTAGGCGCGGCCCGAAGGGGTGTTCTTGATTTCCTTCGACCAGTCGATGCCCAACGCCGAGAACATGGTGGCGGCGACGTTCTCCATGCGCGGCTGCTCCTTGTGGTTCCAGCCCGTGTCCAGGCACTTGGCGCCGTCCTTGTCGGTCCGGGCCAGGATGCGCCCGCCTTTGACTCCCGCTCCGGCGAACAGCACCGGATAGCAGCGGTTGTAGTGGTCGCGGCCGGCCATGTTGTTCAGCGCGCCCGGAGTGCGCCCGAACTCGCTCATCACTACCACCAGCGTCTCGTCGAGCAGCGTCTTAGACGGATCGGTCCGCGAACGGGTGGTAGAGAGGTCTTCCATCAAGCTGGACAGCGTAGGATCCAGCTCCGAGCACAGCGTGTAGTGATTGCTGGAAGCCTTGCGGTCCCAGATCTGGACGTGGTGATCCCAACCCGGATGGCAGAGGTGGATGTAATGCGTGCCGGCGTCCTGTGCCAGCACATTGCGCGCCAGGATCGCCGAGATGCCCACGGAATGATTCCCGTAGCGCTTGCGGTCCTGGTCGCTGATCTGAAAAGCGGCCGGCCAGCGCTCGTCGCTCAAGAGGCGATGCGCGGTGGTGTAGAAATCGTCGTAGCCGGCCATCTCCTTGCCCATCTTGGAGACCAGCGGGCGCTCGGCCTCGTGAAGGGCGCGCAGCAGCCGCCAGCGCTCTTCCATCAAATCCAGGGCCTTCTTCTCGAGGGCATTGCCCTTAACGGCGGCCTCGGGATTGATGTCCACCACCGAGAAGCGCGGGGGCAGGAACCCAGTGGATAGCGCGCCCGCGGCGCCCTTCTCCAGGTAAAACGACATGTAGGTGGGAAACGTGTCGTGCTCGCGCCGGCGCTGCTCCAGCTCCATGGCGATGACCGAGCCGAGGGAGGGGATTTCCCGGGCGAAGGCCAGGTTCAACTGGCGTCCCGTCTGCTGGTAATACTGGCCGCGAAAGTGGACCTCCTCGTGGCTCAGCATGGCGCGATAGATCGCGAACTTGTCAATGTGTTTCTCAAGTTTCGGGAACAGCAGATGCGGCAGGTAGAGATCGCCGCCCGAGAAGCCGGGCACTTTGCGGACGTCCAGGTCCTTGGGGCACCCCGCGCTGTCCTTGAAGTCGAACGACTCGACGTGGCTGATGGCGCCGGAGATCTCGTAGAACAGAACGTTGCGGGCCGTGCCGCGGGGCGTAACCTTGGACTGGCTGGCGCCGAGCTGGAGCGGCCAGACCGCATCGGCCGAGGCCGCCAGGATGCCCAGCCCGCCCAACTTCAGGAGGTCCCGGCGGGACTGGACTAGATCTCCTACAGTGCGCATTTTCATACGCTTACTCCTCAATAGTTAAAGAAAAACTCTACCTGGTTGATCAGGGCCCATTGGAGGTTCTGCGCGCCTTCGACCCGGCTCTTCCCTAGGGCCCCCAGGGCCACCTCGCGCTCGGATCGGGAAGCCGGCCGGGACAGGGTGGCCAGGAACAGCTCGTCGACCACCTGTCCGTTGTCTTCTTTGTAGGTGTCGAGCAGGCGCTGGACACGGCTGTCCTTGGCCGCCAGCACGCGGTCGTTGACCACGGGCGACTGCATCAGCAACAGCGGCTGGAGCGGTGAGCCGGTCAACGGGCGCGGCGGATTGCTGCGATTGGACTGGCCGAAGGTCTGCATGAAGTAGCGGACATCGGCGCCGCCGGCGGGGCCGGAAAGCTGCATCGCCATCCCCATGGTGTCGGAGCCGAACTTGAAGCTGCCGGGACGGCTGGTGGCCAGCGCGATGGCATCGTGCAGCTCCTCGGCGGTCAGCATGCGGACGAACTTGCGGGCGTAATACTTGGTGTAGGCGTCCTTCCATTCGCCGTCGAAACGCGCCGAGAGCTGGTAGGCGCTGGAGCGGCAGACGCTGGCCAATAAACGCTTCAGGCTGTGGTTGTTCTGCCGGAAATCGGCGGCCAGCGCTTCGAGCAGCTCGGGGTGCGAGGCTTGCACTTCCCATCCGGCGGGCACATTCTTGGGATCCAGGCGCGCCAGATCGAATTCGTCGAACGGCTCGACGATGCCGAAGCCCATCAGCCTGGCCCAGAGCATGTTTACGGTGGCGCGGGCGAACTGCGGATGGGCGGTGAGCATGCGGCCCATCTCGACGCGCGGCTCGACGCCGGGCCGGGGCTTTTCGCCGGTCATGATGAAGGCCGGCGCGTTGGGTCCGCCGAAGCGCGGCACCCGGATCATGCTGGGCCCCTTGGTGTCGTAGCCGGGGTTGGCGTCGTCGATCAGAAACTCGCCGGACTGGGGCTTGCCGTGCTCCCAGTACATCAGGTAGCGGGAGTTGCCGAGGAAGGCGGAGTTTTGGAAGAACTCGTGGCGCTTCTTGCGGCTGAGCCAGACGTTGACCTTTTCCAGATGGCCCTTGCCGTCGTGGCAGGAGATGCAGGAGAGATTGATGCCGAGGAACGTCTTGGCATAGAGGATGGCCAGCTCGTCGTGAGTGTCCAGTTGCTGGACCATGCTGAGGTCGTCGCCATCGACCGGTTGCGGAGCGCCTTGTACGTGCTCGCGGGCGATCAGGCTGGAGGCAGCCACCACGTGATTGGATTTGGCGGAGGCCGCGATGATGTCGCGGACAGCGTCATCGTAGGGGCGGTCGACGCGCAGGTTCTCCTTCATCCAGTAGTGGAACAAGTTCTGGCCGCGGCCCATCTTGCCGTTGGCGCGAAAAACGTCCATGAAGAAGTAGGCCCACTTGTCGACGAAAGCTTCGGTCGCGAGCAGCTTGTCGATGACCTTGTCGCGCTTGGCCGGATCGGTGTCCGCGGCAAATTGGCGGACTTCGGCGGCCGAGGGGATGCGGCCGGTCAGATCGAGCGAGACGCGGCGCAGGAATTCGTGGTCCGAGGACAGGGGGGCGTGGGGCACGCGGTCGCGCTGCATCTTGCCGAAGATGTGGTGGTCGATGAAGTTGCGGTGAGGGACGGACGAAACGGGCACGGCGGCGGAGCTGCTGGGCAGCATGCGCTCGGTGACCGCGCCGGCATCCTTGGATTTGGGCGGCGCGAACAGCGGGGCATGCGCTTCGGCGAAGCGGTCGGCGGCCATGGCTTCGGGCTTGGCCTGCTTAGGTTTGTCGTTCCCGGCACCCAGCAAGCAGACACCGATAGCGACGAGGGCCAGGGTAGATACACGTCCAATCATCCCAATCCTCCACGGACAAGGTGTTGTTAGTATATATGGGCAAGTGGTGGAAGTCAAAGAGGATCTGCCGGTGATCCGCGGCTCTTCCGTCCACCCTACTTCACCCATTTCGCCATACGCTGGCGGACTTCTTCTTGACTGATGAGTTCGCCGCGATCCGCTTGGCCCAAGCCCTTCTCGACCTTATAGAGCAGGTAGAGCCGATCTAACGCGTCTTCGACCCCGGCGTCCTCTGGGAGCTCTTCGATTGCCTTTAGCATCTGCTGCTTGGTCCCCACAGCGCTCTCCAATCCCACTTCGTATCCTATCACTGACTGTGCGTAGGGGCGCCATTCAGGGACGCGGGCGGTGGCGTTCGGCGTCGGCGGCGCGGCCCAGGCGGCGGTAGAGGAGGAAGAGCTGGTGGTGGGCCTGCCCGGCTAGCGGGCCTCCGAGCGCAACCACTCGCAGCCAGGCTTTCTCGGCGCCGGCGTCGTCGTTGGACGCCGCGCGCGCCTTCCCCAGATCGTAGAGCGTTTCCGGCGCGTCGGGCCGTAGGCGGTCGGCGCGGGATAGCTCGGCCAGCGCTTCTTCGGTGCGGCCCAACTTCAACAGGACGCCGCCAAGCCGGGCCGCGGCAACCGGACTGCCGCCTTCGGCGCGGAATTCGGCCGCCGCCTTCTCCCAGGCAGAGGCGGCCAGAAACATCTCGCCTAGCGCCAGGTGGATCCCCGGCAGATCCGGCCGCAGGCGCAGCACCTCGCGGTACTCCTGTTCGGCGGCGTCCATCCGGCCCGCGGCCGCCAGCGCCTCGGCGCGGATCTGGCGCGCGCGCAGCGAGTCGGGATGGCGGGCGGCGATCTGGTCGAAGGCCTCGCGCGAGAGCCGTCCGTAGGCTTGGCCGAGGTGAAACAGCACGTCGGGATCGTCCGGATGCTTGCTTAGGGCCAGTTCGAGCCTGGCTAGCGCCTCGCGAGTCCGCCCGGACTCCAGCAGTGCGGCGCCCAACGCATCCCACACCTGTCCCCGCTCCAGATGCGTGATAGCCTGCGCGGCCTGGCCCTGGGACAGCAGGGACACGCCCAGCATTCCGTGCACGCCCGGCTGATCGTCCTTCAGCTCGAGGGCGCGGCGCAGCGTGGGGATCGCGTTGGCGTAGTCGCGCTTTCGATAGTAGACTTCGCCCAGCGAAGCCTGGAGGGCCCACAAGTTCGGCTCCGCCTCCAGGGCCTTGCGGTAGGCGGCGATGGCATCGTCGAGACGGCCTTCCTGCTTGGCCTTCAGTCCGGCCTCAATCTGGGGTATGGCCTGTTGAAACAGGAGTGCGACGCACACGGCCCAGCTCATCACGGCTCCTTGACCGCCAGCACCCGGTCCACCGCCGCGTGTTCGACGATCTGGGTGCGACCGCCTGGCCAACGGACCTCCACGCGCGCCTCCCGCGCTTCTCCCAGGCCGAAGTGCAACCGCTTGTCGCTCGACGAGAGATAGCTGCCGGCGGCGGACGCGTAGCCGTATTGCCCGTTGACCCGCACCTTGGCGCCGTAGCCGTCGCGATTGCCGCGCGTGCCCGTCAACTGCACAATCAGCCAGTGATTCTTGCCCGGCGGGCCGCGGAACACCAGCGGCCGCTCGCCCAGCGCCGTCATGACCACGTCCATCGCACCGTCGTTATCGAGATCGCCGAAAGCCGCGCCGCGCCCTGCGACCGGAAGGGCGCCCGGCAGCTCGGCCCGCTCGAATCGGCCGTGCGCATTCCGGATCAGCGCGGGCGGCTCCTTGTAGCGCCGACTGGGATCGATGCGGTCGATGTTGTCGATGACGTGACTCTGGGCCACGAACAGATCCTTCCAGCCGTCGTTATCGAAGTCCAGCCAGCGCACGCCCCAGCCCGACGAGCGCACCGACAGCGCGCCCAGACCGGTTGCCAGGCTGGTGTAACGGAACAGGCCCCGTCCCTCATTGTGATACAACGCATAGACGTCGGTGGCCAGGTTGGTGACGATCAGGTCCGGGAGACCATCGTTGTCGTAGTCGCCGAAATCCGCGCCCATGCCCGCGTAGGTCTTGCCGTCGTCGGAGAGCGCCACACCGGCGTCCAGGGCGCACTCGGTGAACGTGCCATCGCGGTTATTGTGGAACAGGAGCTGCGGGACCTGGTCGTTGGCGACGAACACGTCGGTGAAACCGTCTCCGTCATAATCCTCGAAGGCCACGCCGAGCCCTTTTCCCTTTGCCGCGGCGATGCCGGACGTCTGACTGACGTCGCGGAACCTGCCGTCGCCGAGGTTGCGATAGAGAATGCTGGAGACCGGCGCAAACCGGTCGGGATTGCAGTAGACCGCAAACCCCACGCCACAGGTGAGGGTGCGCGCCAGATCCCAATCCAGGTAGCGGGTGACGAACAGGTCGAGCTTTCCGTCGTTGTCGAAATCGAAGAAACCCGCCGAGGCCGACCAGCCCGCAGCGGCGACACCCGCCCGATCGGTGACGTCGGTGAAGGTTCCGTCGCCATTGTTGTGAAACAACTGGTTGCGCGGGTAGCCGGTGACGTAGAGGTCGGTGTAGCCGTCGTTGTCGTAGTCGCCGGCGGCCACGCCCATCCCGTAGATGCGCTGCCCGGCCTGCGAAATTCCGGCGCGCTCGGTGACATCGACGAAAGTGTGGTTGGGCTTCTGGCGATAGAGGCGGTTCCAATAGGCCGGCTGATCCCTGCGCAGGCTGGGCAACTCCGCGCCATTGACCAGGAAGACGTCGAGCAGGCCGTCGTTGTCGAAGTCCAGCAGGGCCACGCCGCCGCCCATGGTTTCGAGCAGATATTTTTGCGGCGTGGGCGAATGACGGTGAATGAAGTCGAGGCCGGCCGGCGAGACCAGCGCCGCCGCCATCAACGCCCAGAGCGCCCGTGCCATCTCTTCATGATAAGGGCCGCGTTAGCCCCTCACTTCACCGTGAAGGAGACCGAGGCGATGTAGTTCTCCCACTCCAACTGCAGCTTGCCGGCGTTGCCTCCCGTAGCGCTCAGCGTCATCTTGTAGGTTTCGATCGGCGCGGAGGGTTTGCTGACGGTCATCTTCACACGGCCAAGGTCCATGTCCTGTTTGTAGGTCAAGCCCCACTGTCCGGTCTGCTTGTTGATGATGAGCTGCCAGGGCTCTGGATTCACCTGGACGAAAATCGTGTAGTCGCCTTTCGGCGCCTGGAGACCCTGGATATCGAGATCGGCATCGGTGTGGAAAGAGGTTGCCGAGTTGGCGCCCGCCCGCCAGACCGGATAGGTCGGGTCCTGGCTCACTCTACCGCCCTCCCCGAAGATCTTGCGCCCGCGCACGGAAGGCGCGGAGTACTTGATCGTCAGGGTCTTGCCGCCGATCGAAACAGAGGTCTCGGCGGGCGGGCTCGGCCTTTGCGCCCAGCAGACGTTCATCGCGGACCCGGCCAGCGCCGCGCACGTCAAAATCGACCTGATCATTCGTTGCTCTCCTCGGATGGTTTCCGGTGGGGCGCGCGACGGCGCCCTCCCTAACGAGCCTACTGCAAATTGGGCCCGTTTGTCAGGTTGCGTCCGCGCTCGGACGGATTCCGCCGATGAGTCGAAAAGAGGCGTCGCATGGAAGACTCGCTGCGCAGGCTGGTGGAGGAGTTCGAGGGCACTCCGGCCTATCTCCGCCGGCTCCGGAGGGAGATGCGGGAGCTGTACGCCGCCGATCCGGACGGTTTTCGCGGTGCCGCCGTCCCCCTGTTGAAGGAACAGCCGCCCGGGCTCCTGCACCTGGTGACGTTCCTGAGCACCCACGATCTGTTGGCCGGGGCCATCGCCGACCCGCAGCTCCTCAGCCTGGAGCAGGCCATCGCGGTGGCGCGGGTGGCGGCACGGATCGATCCGGAGCTCACAGCGCGCCTGGCGCGTGGCGTCTCGTCGGTGGAGGCCTCCCAAGGAGAGCAGGGCCGGCTGCTGGACGTACTGGCCGCGACCGGCGAACCGGGGCGGACCCTTCCCCTGCTGGCCAAGCTGCTGCAACATCGCGACCCGCGCATCCGTTCCAAGGCGGCGCTCACGCTGGGGCGGCTCAACCGGAACGCGGAGTGGCTGCGGGGGCGGCTCAGCGAAGAGAATTCCCGGGTTCGCGCCAATGCCGTCGAAGCCTTGTGGGGGGTGAGCGCGAAGGGCATCCGCGAGATCTTCCAGGATGCCACGGGCGATCCCAACCCGCGAGTGGCGGGCAACGCCATCCTCGGACTCTACCTGGCCGGGGTCCTCGAATCGGTCCCCCTGCTGCTGAAGCTGGCGGAGTGCGAGGAGGACTCGCGGCGTTCCACGGCCGCCTGGGTGATGGGAGCGACGCAGGACCCGCGCTTCCTGCCGCCCTTGGAACGGATGGCCTCGGACGCCGATCCTCGTGTCCGGCACAACAGCCAGCGCGCGCGGGAGCGCATCGAGCGGCGTGTGGCGCAGTGCCGCACGGCGGGACGCCTGGCGCTGACGCTGAGCTGCCTGCCGCGGACGCCGGATGGCCGCCGCACGCTGGGGCTCTCGCTGGAAGGCGGCGCGATCGCGGCTTTGCAGATCTCCGTCTGCGAGGATGGCCGGCCCGTGTGGGAGTACAACCTGCAAGAGCGGCACAGGCCCCCGGCCTTGTCCGTCGCGTTTGCCATGGATACAGGATGGCTGGGTCCTTGCCGCGAAGCCTTGGTCCGTTCGCTGGCCGCCAAACGGACGTCGGACGCTTGGGCGCTGGCCGCTTTTCAGGCTGAGGCGGACCGCGCGAGTCCGGAAGAACACCTGCGCATCTTTGGCATTGATGTAGCCGGGGGCAGTGATGCGGCCGGGTCCGCCCAGCAGCGGCCGGCCGCAGAGTGGGTCGATAGCCGGGCTGAGTTGGAGCAGCGCATCCAGGCGCTCCAGCCACCGGACTCCGGCGATCTGTTCCACTCGGCCGGCGCGTTGCTGCGCGCGATGGACGCTTCGCGCGGGCACTATCGCCTGGTGCTGGTCGCCGGCGAACAGATCCAGTTCTGCCCTCCGGACCTTCTGGAAGCGCTGGGAGCGGCGGTCCGGAAGGCGGGGGCGTCCGTGGCAGTGATCGCCGCGCCGGCCGCGCACGACCATACAGCGTCCCTCTGGAGCAAAACCGGCGGCATG
The DNA here is from genome assembly GCA_016178945.1 of Acidobacteriota bacterium. Taxonomy (GTDB): domain Bacteria; phylum Acidobacteriota; class Terriglobia; order Bryobacterales; family Bryobacteraceae; genus JACOSH01. The sequence continues at coordinate 1,099 of JACOSH010000552.1, read as the reverse complement.
TTTGTCGAATGTAGCGGGGGGGAGGAGGCGGCGCTCTGGCTGGAGCATCTGTGCCATCACCTGGGGTGTGACGCGGAAGTGCGCTACCAAGTGGATGAACCGGCCGCGGAGATACGCGTGCAGGTGACCACCAGCCAGGGCGTGGGCGAAGCGCTCCTGCTCATCCCGCGTAATGGGTGAGCACGTACTGGTCCAGGATTTGGCGGAACTCGGCCACGATCCGCTCCCCGCGCAGCGTGGTGTGAAGCCTCCCGTCGACATACACGGGGGCGACGGGCTCCTCAAACGTGCCGGGCAGCGAGATTCCCAGATGGGCGTGCTTGGATTCGCCGGGCCCGTTCACGACGCAGCCCATCACCGCCACCTTCAGGCTCTCCACGCCGGCGTGCTTCTGTTTCCACACCGGCATCTGATCGCGCAGGTAAGTTTGGATCTGGTCGGCCATGTCCTGGAAGAACGTGCTGGTGGTCCGTCCGCAGCCGGGACAAGCGGTGACCTGCGGAGTGAAGCTGCGGATTCCGAGCGATTGCAGGATCTGCTGGCTGACGATCACCTCGTCGGTGCGGTCGCCATTGGGCAGGGGGGTAAGCGAGGACCGGATGGTGTCGCCGATGCCTTCCTGCAACAGAATCGCCAGCGCCGCGGTGGTGGCGACGATGCCCTTCGCTCCCAGCCCGGCCTCGGTCAGGCCCAGGTGCAGCGGGTACTCGCAGCGCGCGGCCAAGGCGCGGTAGACCGCGATCAGGTCCTGCACGCCGCTTACCTTGGCGCTGAGCAGGATCTTGTCGTGGGACAATCCATGGCGCTCGGCGGCCTCGGCGCTGCGCAGCGCGCTCTCGACGATGGCGTCCTGGGTCACTTCGCTCGCGTCCTTCGGATCCGGACGCCGCGAGTTCTCGTCCATCATCTGGGTCAGCAGCGCCTGATCGAGGGAGCCCCAGTTGACGCCGATGCGCACGGGGCGATCGTATTCGATGGCGGTTTCGATCATGGTGCGGAAGTTGTCGTCGTGCTTCTTGCCGATGTTCACGTTGCCCGGATTGATGCGGTATTTGGCCAGGGCGCGCGCGCAGTCCGGGTATTTCTTCAGCAGGATGTG
>JACOSH010000137.1 GCA_016178945.1 Acidobacteriota bacterium | reverse complement strand
GGTTCTGCTCACCGGCGAAGCCATAGCGCATGACGCGCGGGCCGATCCGAGTGGGAATCACCAACTCGACGTCGCCATTAGACAGGCGCCAGGAGTCCGGCCAGCGGTCGAAGGAGATGCGGTCGAGAGAGAACATGGGGAGTTATCAGTTTGTCAATAGGTCAGTAAGTCAGTTTGTCAGTATGTCAGTCGGTCAGCCCGACAGCAACTGACTGACAAACTGACAAACTGACCTCCTGACATCCGAACCTACTCGAAACTGCGACACTATTCTCATGACCCGACGGGCCGGGGTGGCCTTGTTCCTGGCGATGGCGCTGTTGTGGCTGGTGGCCAATCGAGGCGCCTACAAAGGATACTTCCAGGACGACGAGCTGGACAACATCAGTTGGACGCGCGACGTCACGACGGGCGACTTTGCCTGGAACCTCATTACCCCCAAGTTTCTCGGCAACAACTTCCGGCCGGTGGGCCATTTCTTCTACCGGGCGATGGCGGGGCTGTTCGGCCTCGACTTTCCCAAGTACCTGGCGGTGGTTCACGCGCTGCATTTGCTGAATGCCTGGCTGGTGTGGCTGCTGGCGCGGCGGCTGGGGGCCAGCCAGTCGGGGGCCGCCGCGGGAACGCTGGTGTTCGCATTCCACATGGCGTTGTTCGACGCCTACTGGAAACCGATGTACATCTTCGACGTGCTGTGCGCGCTGTTTTCGCTGGCCTGCCTGCTGTTCTACAGCCACAAGCGGTACGCGCTCAGCTTCTGCGCCTTTTGGCTGGCCTACAAATCCAAAGAGCTGGCCGTGATGCTTCCCGCCGTGCTGGCCTGCTACGAATACTGGTTCGGGGGGCGGCGATGGCGGCAACTGGCGCCGTTTTTCGCGGTGTCGATTTCCTTTGGGATGCAGGGCATCCTGCTGAATCCCAACGCCGACAACGACTACACGCTGCGCTTCACTCCGGCGGCGGCGTGGAAGTCGATCCAGTTCTATTCCCGGCAGGTCCTGCTGGTTCCTTACGCCGGGCTGGCCCTGGCTGCGCTCCCGTGGATCTTCAAGGACCGTCGGGTGTGGTTCGGAACGGCGGCGATGGGCCTGTTCTTCCTGCCTCTGCTGTTCCTTCCCGGAAGGCTCTACGGGGCCTACTGCTATCTTCCGTTCACCGGTCTGGCGCTGGTGTGGGGCCGGGCCCCTTCCCTTTCCGCGCTGCTATTCTGCCTGCTCTGGATACCCTGGAACTATTCCCACCTGCGCAAGCTACGAAGCCACGCCCTGTTCGTTGGGGAACAAAACCGCGCCTACGTGACCACGCTCCAGGATTTCGCGCGGTCGACGCCGGGAATCGGCGCCTTCGCCTATGACGGGGCGCCGGCGGAGCTTCACCGCTGGGGTATCGAAGGCGCGCTGCGATACCTCTACCCGGGCGCGCATCCACGGCTGGTGTCGGTGGAAGACCGGGGCGCGGAAGAAGTAATGCGCAGCCAGTCCGTGGCGCTGCTCAACTGGGACGCGCAGACTCGGCGACTCATGATTCTGGCCAGGAAGGCGGACACGCCCGATGTTTCTTACATCCGCATGGATCCCCGGACGCCGCTGTGGCAGTTGGGCGGCGGCTGGTACCGGCTGGAAGGCGGCTTCCGCTGGACCCAGCCGCGCGCCACGGCTCGCCTCCAGCGTCCCGCCACTACCACCGAATTTGAGCTGACCGTCAACATCGGCCCGGACCTGATCCGGGAGATCGGAGGGACGCGGGTGCGCGTGCGGGTGGCCGGGCAACCGGCCGGCAGCCGGGAGTTCACCCGGTCGGGGTGGCAGACTGTTCGCTGGCCGCTGGAGCCGGCCCCGGCGGGCGGGGTGGAGGTGGAGTTTCAAGTAGAGCCGGAGTACCACCCAGCCAATGGCGATCCGCGCCGGCTGGGCATTGCCATCGGGGCGTTCGGATTCCGCCCCTGAAGGTCCTGCGATCACATTCGACGCATGATGTGCGGTGAAAAATGTCATTTCGCAAATTATTTGGCGTGGGTGACCCGCCTCCTCGATGGTGACGCCTCGGCCCGAGCCATGGTCGCGACATGGTCGCCCATGCCCTCGCACCCAGCGGGCCTTCGCGCCGGTTGTTCACGCTGCTGGATCAACTGCCACGAGTAAGAACACCTTGACGACGGTAGGCGGTTTACGATATAACGAAAACCGAACATGAAAAACGATCCGCAGCGTCGTCTCCCATTGAGTCCGGCCACCTTGCATATTCTGCTCGCCCTCGCGAACGAAGACTTGCACGGCTACGGGATCATGCAGGCGGTGGCTCGCCAGTCGGATGGACGCTACAAGGTCGGCCCCGGCACTCTCTATGACAGCCTGGAGAGACTCACGACACGAGGCATCGTGACCGAAGTAGACTCTCGTGGTCCGGAAGTCGATTCCCGACGGCGGTATTACCGGCTGACCCCATTCGGACGCAAGGTACTCGCCGCGGAGATCGACCGGCTGGAAGCGGTCATAGCGCGGGCCAAGATTGAGCTTCAGCCCACGAACGCACGGAGGTGATGATGCTGTTCAGGCGCGTATACGACGTTCTCATTCGTCTCCATCCGCAACGGTTCCGGGATCGTTACGGCGAGGAAATGCTATATGCTTACGACGCTTCGGCTGGTCAGGACCGGGCCGGGCTCTTCTTTGACGCGATCCTGTCAGTGTTCCGGCAGCATGTGCTCCGGGGTTCTGGCAACAGTGCTCTTCCGGCAATACCGTGCACCCGGCCTGTAGGTCCGGTGTTCGCCACCGTTGATCACTCGCGTCTGCCTCTGCTTGCTCTTTGGCAGGGAGGCGCCGCTACTGTCCTGGTGTGGTTCGCTGTAGGCTGCGTGATAACGACAGGGACTGATCGTCGAGCGGCGAGACTGGAGTTTGCAGGTGTCCACTACCTCGTAGACAGTCGCATACAGCCTCCCCGAACTCCGGTTCGGGCCGCTGCCGCTTCGGCCCCGTCCTTGCCATACGTGCGCTCGCGCGAGATCCTTCCTGATCTCCAACGAGTAAACAATAGTGACTCTTCGCCGGCTTTTTGGATGAAGGTGCTGTCGCTTTTCGGTATCAAGCCATTGGCCGAGGAGGCTGCGCTTGCTGCCCTTTCCAGGCAGGAAATACACGGGCGACCATACTCTTTCTCCGCTACGCGTGGCGGTTATCCCAAAAAACTCCGTCCTGTGCTGGTGCTACCCCGCGTCAGTGCTGCCGCAGACCCGCTGTTCTGTCGCATTGATCGTGATCTCGATGGACGATTGTCCGCCGACGAGATCAATCACGCGCCGGACGTGCTCCGCGATGTTGACCAAAATCGTGATGGCAGAGTCACTGCGGAAGAGTGTGGGATTGCGAACGATGCCATCATGTCGCGGCGAGCACCGGCTAGAAGATCTCTCTTCGCGATCCTTGATCGAAACCACGATGGCCAACTATCCGAGGCCGAAATAGCCAATGCGGCTGCAGTGCTGCATGGCCTCGACCGGAACGGCGATGGATCGGTGGGCAGGGCTGAAATCGAACGAACTCAGTGAGCAGCGGCGGATTTCATGAGGGCACTTCTGTCGGGAATCGCGTGTATCACGTTGATGTCAGCCGGGACGCGTCGGGCCGCAGGCTGGGATAGCATCGTGAACGGTCTCAGGGCGAAGTTCGGATTGAGCAGGATGAAAGTCCGGAGCAGGCGGCGTTCGGAAGGTGTCTCATTCATCATGGTGTTTCGACTCCTCATGCTTTCCGGCGTCTGCCTGCTTGCGAACGCGCAGACGCCAGCCGCCGAGAGCGCTAAGGCTCAAGCCGCGACTGTGAAGAGCGTGCTTTCGGCGTTCGGCAAATTCGATTTGGTAGCTTTGGGCGAATGGCACAACAACGTACAGGACCACGAGCTGCGCGTGCAGGTGATTCGGCATCCGGATTTCGCTCGTCGAGCCGGCATAGTAGTTGTGGAGTGTGCCAATTGGCTCCACCAAGCGACTCTTGACAGGTTCGTGGCAGGCGAGGCGGTTTCGCGGTCCGAACTAAAGCAAGTGTGGCGTGACACCACGCAGTCTCCAGTAGGTGGCGGTGACATGCCAATTTGTGAACAAGTCCTCTCCGAGGTTCGCTCAATCAATCGACGCTTGCCAAAGAGGAGACACATACGGGTTTTGGCCGGAGATCCGCCCATCAACTGGAGTGAAATCCGAAGCGCGGACGACTTCGCCCCATTTCTTCGCGGCCGCGACGAATTCGCAGCCAAGCTTGTCGTGCGTGAAGTGCTAGCCAAGAGCCGCAAGGCGCTGCTGGTTTGGGGTGCCGGGCACATCTGGCGCGGAAACACGCTCAACCCCGCGCCTAACTTGGCCGCCCTGATCGACCGGGAGCATCCGGGCAAGTTGTTTACCGTGATCCGCCTTGGCGGCGTCCACTCCGAGTCAGCGAGACTCGAGGCGCTGATTGGCAGAGAGCAGCGGCCGATTTTCGTCCCATTAGCAACATCGCAGGTCGGCAAACTCAGCGCGAACGCTTTCGTTGGCAGGGACATACCGGTGAAGCTCTTCCCTGAAGACCTGGGGCTTGCTGGCGTCGCCGATGGTTTGGTGTACTCGGGCCAAGCGCCCGACCGGACGTTTCCGGCGAACCCGCCCGATAGCGTTTACGAAGCCGAAAAACAGCGCCGCCGAGGTTTCATGCCGCGCCCGCCGGTAGCGCGGCCCAAATAGATCCTGCCTAACGGCGCAGCGTAGAGTCTTCTCAAGCCTGCCCAATCACCAAGCTCTCCCGTGGCTTCAACAACCGCCTTGGTCACCTCCTGCGATGAGTTGATTTCGAGAACTCGCTCCATCTGAGCGGCTCAGATTCAGCCCGAGCCGGTATACTAGGGGAGGTGCTTCCGTTCCTCGTCATAGCGCTTAGCGGCGCGCTGTGGGCCGGCGAATTCCCGCGCAGCCTGAGCGCGCACCCCGGCTCGACGCCCGTGCTGGATGGGGTGATCGCGCCGGGCGAATGGGATGACGCCACCTCGTTCACGGGCGTCGCCGGCTGGATCGCGCAGTTCACGCCGACGCGGGATCCCCGGGATCTGTCGCTCAAAGGATACGTCAAGCACGACGGGCGGCGGCTGTACTTCGCCTTCGACGTGACCGACGACGTGCTCTACGGCATCGATACGCCCCGCTGGCTGCCGGAGGAGAATCCCAAGGCGCACGAGCTGACGCGCGACGGGTTTCCCTGGTTCGGCGACGAGATGGAGCTGCTGATCAACGCGACCAACCGCTGGTCGGGCGACGAGAACGCCGCCGGCGACGGCGGTTCGTGGCAGATGGTGTGCAATCTGACCAAGTCGCGGCTGGGCGGCGTGGGCAAGGGCGGCCTGCTGGAGGGCGAGCCGCGCAAGTCCGAGGCGGCCTGGAACACCTACCAGAAGTGGATTCTGTCGGGCGCACAGCAGTGCGCGGCCAGGGTCAAACCGGGCGGTAAAGGCTACATCCTGGAATGGGCCGTGAGCTTCAATCCCTGCCTGGAGGTGGCGCCGGGTGAGTTCTATTCGCCCGCCTTGGGCGACCGCGCCATGGGGCTCAATATCGCGCTGGGCGATCTGGACGAGAAGGAGAAGGGCGCCGGAAACTTCGGCCACTTCCATCACGAGGACTGGTTTGCCGGAGCCAAGAACGTCCGCACCAATCTCAAACAATGGGGAACACTATGGATCCGAGTCTCGCCGAAGTCCGGCCGGCCCTGACGAGCTACGAAGAGCTGGCCAAGATGATCGACCACTCGCTGCTGCGGCCGGAATTGACCGAGGAGCAGGTGGCGGAGGGCTGCCGCATCGCCGCCCAATATGACGTGGCCAGCGTTACGGTGCGGCCGTTCGACGTGGATTTCGCGGTCCGCCAGATGAACGGCACGGGCGTGGCGGTGGGCGCGGTGTCGGGCTTCCCGCACGGGTCGCAGACCACTGCGGCGAAGCTCTATGAGACGCGCGATCTGCTGCGGCGCGGCGCCCGGGAGATCGACATGGTGATCCCGATCGGCAAGCTGCTGTCGCGGCAGTTCCAGTATGTCGAGATGGAGCTGCAGCAGATGGCGGCGGCCTGCCACGAGCAGGGGGCGCTGCTGAAGGTGATCTTCGAAAACGCGTACCTGACGGACGAGCTGAAGATCATCGCCTGCCGCATCGCCGGGCGGGCAGGCTGCGACTTCGTCAAGACCTCGACGGGCTTTGCGCCCAGCGGGTCGACGCTGGAAGACCTGCGGCTGATGCGGCGCCACTCCAATCCGAACGTGCGGATCAAAGCGGCCGGCGGAGTGCGCACGCTCGAGGCGGCGTTGGCGGTGTACGAGGCGGGCTGCGCGCGATTCGGCGCGACGGCGACAGTGACCATCCTGGAGGACTGGAAGAAGCGCCTCAAAGAAATGGCGGCGGCCGGCCAGCCGGCATGAGCGTGGTATCCTAGAACGTCGCAAATGGCGCAGAAGAGCGTATTCCCTCGGATCTGCATTGCCCTCGGCATTACGGACTCCCAAAGCCTCCTGGAGCAGGCGCAGCGCGAGGCGGAAGCTGGGGAATCGTTTCTGGAGTTTCGGCTGGACTACCTGGAATGCCCGGAAACGGGCTTGGGCGTGATCCGTGAGATCCAGAAGCGCCATCCGGGGTGCATGATTCTGGCCACCTGCCGGCGTCACCAGAATCACGGCCGGTTTAACGGGGGCGTCGAGGACCAGATCCGGCTTCTGGAAGCCGCCGTGGAAGCGGGCGCCCAAGCCGTGGACATCGAGGTGGAGACGGCGGAGGCGGCGCCGGACCGATTGGGGCGCCTGCGGGAGAGAGCGCGGCTGATCATTTCTTACCACAACTACGAAAGCACGCCCCAAATGGACCTGGTGCTGAAGCGCCTGACGCGCATTCCGGCGGAGGCCTACAAGCTGGTGACCACCGCGCGGAAGCCCTCCGACAACGCGCGGGTGCTGGCGCTGGCCAAGTCCAATCCGAAGACGCGGCTGATCGTGCTGGCGATGGGCGAGACTGGATTTCCGACCCGGGTGTTGTCGCCGGCGTTCGGCGGCTCGTACACGTACGCGGCGCCGATGTCGTCGGAGGGCACCGCGGCCGGGCAGGTGACGGCGAAACACTTGCGCCATCTCTACCGGGCCGATAAGCTGACCCGGGCCGCCAAAGTGTACGGCGTGATCGCGGACCCGGTGCGGCACTCGATCTCGCCGGCCGTTCACAACCGCGCCTTTCAAGCCAAGCGCCACGACGCGGTGTATCTGCCCTTCCTGGTGCCGCCGATCCATCTGCGGGACTTTTTGCAGCTTGCGGAGAAAGCGCCGCTGGCGGGCTTCAGCGTGACCATTCCGCACAAGCAGAAGATCATGCGGTACCTGGACATCATCGAGCCGGCGGCGCGGCGCATCGGCGCGGTGAACACGGTGTGGCGGCGGGGGGGCAAATGGCGTGGGGCCAATACAGATGCGGCGGCCGTGACCGGGTCGCTCAGCCGCCACCTGCGCCTGGGCAAGGCGCAGGTTCTGGTGGTGGGCAACGGCGGGGCGGCGCGAGGGGCGGCTTGCGCGCTGGGCGAAGCCGGGGCCAAGGTCTTTCTGACGGGTCGCAACCCGGATCGCGTTCGCGCGCTGGCCAAGGCGTGCGAGGCCGAGCCTCTTCTGCGGGCGCAGGCGATTGAGCGGGGTTTTGACGCCCTGATTCACGCCACGCCGCTGGGGATGTTCCCCAACGTCGATACGTGTTTCTTCGACGGCGTCATCCCGGCCGGGATTGTCTTCGACATGGTCTACAATCCGCAGGAGACAGTGCTGGTTCGCCGTGCCCGCGAGCAGCACAAGACGGTGATCGGCGGGCTGGAGATGTTTCTGGAGCAGGCCGTGAGCCAGTTCGAGATCTGGACGGGCGAGCCGGCGCCGCGGGCAGCGATGGAGAAAGCGGCGCTGGAAGCCTTGCAAGGGAAGTGAAGTAATATGATGACACGCAGAAAACTGGCCCTGGCGGCCATGGGCAGCGGCGCGGCGGCCCTGGCGCAGCCGGCGCAGCCCGAGGACGACCTGGCGGCGGCGCGCAAACAGGCGCAGAGTAACGCCGACGCGCTGGCGAAATTCGAACTGCCGATGTCGGCCGAACCGGCCTTCGTCTTCAAGGCCTGAGCTATGCCCGAGATCGGCGACGACGTTTTCTATTCCACCATTTCGGAGTTGAACGCCAAGCTCCGCGCCAAGGAATTTTCGGCCGTGGAACTGACGCGCGCCGTCACGGCGCGGTTGGAGAAGCTGGGGCCGCGATACAACGCGCTGGCGCTTTCCCTGAGCGACACGGCCATCAAGAAGGCCAAGGAGGTCGACGACGACATTAAGCGCGACCGCTGGCGCAGCCCGCTGCAAGGGATTCCCTTCGGGGCCAAGGATCTGCTGAGCGTCAAGGGCCAGCCCACCACCTGGGGCGCCAAGCCCTATGCGGGCCAGGTCTTCGACCACGACGCCACGGTCCTGAAGAAACTGGACAAGGCCGGCGCGGTGCTGGTGGGCAAGCTGGCCATGGTGGAGCTGGCGGGGGGCGGCGGATATCGCTACGCGGCGGCGTCGCTGACCGGGCCGGGCCTGAACCCCTGGGACCGCAAGCGCTGGTCGGGCGGATCGTCGAGCGGGTCGGGCGCGGCGGTGGCGGCGGGACTGGTGACCTACGCGCTGGGGTCGGAGACGTCGGGATCGATTGTGACGCCCGCGGCCTTCTGCGGAGTCACCGGATTGCGGCCCACCTACGGGCTGGTAAGCCGGTACGGCGCGATGGCGCTGGCCTGGACAATGGACAAGATTGGCCCCATGTGCCGTTCGGCGGAGGACTGCGGCCTGGTGCTGCAGGCGATCTCCGGCGGCGATTCCAACGACCCCGGTTCGGCGGGCAAGAGCTTCTACTATGCGCCGCAGTTCGCGCGCAAGTCGGCCGAGATTAGAGTGGGCTTTGCCCCGGTGGACTTCGCCGAGTGGGTCGAGCCGGCCACGCGTCCGGCTTTCGAAAAGGCCCTGGCGGCGCTGCGCGAAACCGGCGTCCAGATGGTGGAAACCAAGCTCCCGGAGCTTCCCTACGCGCCGGTGACCGGAACCATTATCTCGGCGGAAGGCTCGGCGATTTTCGAGCCCCTGATCAAGAGCGGCAAAGTGGACGATCTGGCCGACAAGCGGCAGATCGCCGGGTTAAAGGCGGGGTTGGAGATCGCCGCCAAGGATTACCTGAAAGCCATGCGTATCCGGGCCACGGTGCAGCAGGAAATGCGCAAGCTGTTCACGGACGTCGATCTGCTGCTGGCGCCGGCCCGCTACGGCGTGGCGCCGAAAATCGAGGAGCCGCTGGACCGCCGCTCGCCGGAAAGGCCTACGCCGAAGAACCGCGGAATGAATGCGATCATCCAGGCGGGGAATCTGGCGGGATTGCCGGCCCTCACCCTGCCCTGTGGATTCGCCGAGGATCTGCCGGTGGGCTTGCAGTTGGTGGGGCGGCCGTTTTCGGAGAATTTGTTGGTTGCGATCGGCCGCGAGTTTCAGGGGAGGAGCGACTGGCATCGGAGGCGGCCGGGGCGTTAGGAAAACAAAAAGGCAAAAGGCAAAAATAGTAAGGCAAAAGGCAAAAGGTATTAGGAAGAACACCCTTTTCTTGCCTTTGTGCAAAGCGGTCCCGCTCCGCTGCTGGGCCAAGCCAGGCAAGAGGCAAAGTAAAGAGTGTTCTTCCTAATTCCTTTTGCCTTTTTTCTTGCTACTTGCCCGCCTGCTGCTGCGCCAACCCGCCGATCACCGGCAGCACGAAGCGCTCGCCATTGTAGGCCTTCCACATCAGCAGGAGCCAGATGGCGAGGCCGCCTAGCCACATCACCAGGTGGAACAGGAGGGCGAGCGGCGACAGCAGCAGCGGAAGCGCGGCCGTGACGATCCCCAGGACGATCGCCAGGACAATCCAGGCCACGTTACAGAAGATGGACTGAAAGGCGTGAAAGCGGATGGTCGGGTTCTGGTTGTAAGGCGCGAGGACCAGGAAGATGATCCCGGTGATGAGCCCCGCGATGTAGCACAGGGCGGCGGCCACGTTCTCTTGCAGACCGCCCGCGACGGGGGGGGCGGATCCCCCTCCCGTGGCGCCACCGGCTACGTTGGCGCCGCACTTCGGGCAGAAGGCGGTCTCCGCGGCACTACCGCAATTCGGACAAAACGGCATGGTTGTTCTCCTTGTGTCAAGTCTACACTATAGAAGAGGTTCCGCAATGAAAACCGCTCTAACTTTCCTTCTGGCGCTGGCCGGCGCCTTTGCC
>JACOSH010000551.1 GCA_016178945.1 Acidobacteriota bacterium | reverse complement strand
CCTCCTTCCGGCGCTGCTGGCGGCCGGGCTCGGCGCGCAGACGGTCCGCGTGCCGGGGCTCGAGCAGCCCGTTGAGATCCTGCGCGACCGTTGGGGGGTTCCCCACATCTACGCGCGCACCGCCGGCGATCTGTTCTTCGCCCAGGGCTACATCGCCGCCAAAGACCGGCTCTTCCAGATCGACCTGTGGCGGCGGGCAGGAACCGGGAAGCTGGCCGAGATTCTGGGGTCTCAGGCCATCGCCCGCGACTGGCTGGCGCGCTCGGTGCGCTATCGGGGCAACCTGGACGCCGAATGGCGGAGCTACGGCGCGGACACCAAACAGATCGCTACCGCCTTCACCAGCGGCATCAATGCCCACATCCGCTCGCTGAAAGGCGTGCGCCCGCGCGAGTTTCAGATCGCCGGGTACGACCCCGGATTGTGGACGCCGGAAGACTGCCTGGCGCGCGTCGCCGGGCTGTTGATGACGCGCAACCTGGCGAGCGAAGTGCGGCGCGCCGAGCAGGTGCAGCGCTTTGGCCTGGCCACGGTGCAGAAACTGCTGCCGGTCGATCCGCCGGTCCCGCTGGAGATTCCCAAGGGCCTCAACCTGGAAGGGATCACCGCCGAGATCCTCAGGACGTACAACCAGACCATCGCCGCCGTGCGCCTGGGCGATGGCGATGGCGACGCCGAGCAGGGCAGCAACAACTGGGTGGTGGACGGAACCCTGAGCGCGACGGGCAAGCCGATCCTGGCCAATGACCCACACCGTCCGGTGCAGATTCCCTCGCTGCGCAAGACCGTCCACCTGGTGGGACCGGGCTGGAACGTGATCGGCGCGGGAGAGCCGGCCTTGCCCGGCATCGCGCTGGGGCACAACGAGCGGGTGGCCTTCGGATTCACCATCGTGGGCATCGATCAAGGCGACCTCTATGTCGAGACGCTGGATCCGGCCGACCACAATCGCTACCGCTATCGCGGGAGCTGGAAGAGCATGGAGGTCGAGCGCGAGAGCCTGAAGGTGAAGGGGCTCGACCAGCCGCACGCCATCGAGCTGCGTTACACCGTGCACGGCCCGGTGATCCACGAGGACCTCGCGCGGCATCGCGCGTACGTTCTGCGATGGGTGGGCGCCGAGCCGGGGGGAGCGGGCTATCTGGCCGCGTTGTCCCTGTCCCGCGCCAGGAACTGGAAGGAGTTCACGCAGGCCGTGGAGCGCTACAAGACGCCTTCCGAGAATCTGGTCTACGCCGACACCGGCGGCAACATCGGCTGGCATGCCTCGGGCCTCGCGCCGGTGCGCAAGAACTGGTCCGGTTTACTGCCGGTGCCGGGCGAGTCGGGCGAATACGAGTGGAGCGGATTCCGCGCCATGAGCGAGCTGCCGCATGTCTACAACCCGGCTTCCCATTTCATCGCCACCGCCAACCACAATATCCTGCCGCAAGGGTACACGATTCCGCTCGGATACGAGTTCGCGCAGCGTTTCCGCTTCGAGCGCATCCAGGAGATGCTGTCGCCGGGCCACAAGTTCAGCGTGGCCGATTTCGAGCGCCTGCAGCACGATGTGACCTCGCTCCCGGCCCGCCGCTTTCAGGCGATCCTGCGGAAGTGGAAGCCGGAGGGCCGCGCCAAAGGCATCGTGGAGCGGCTGCTGCGCTGGGACGCGCGCCTGGCCACCGATTCGGTGGAAGCGATGCTGTTTGAGATCTGGACCGCGGCGCTGCCGCCGGAGCTCTTCGGCCGCACGCTGGGAACGCTCACGGATATCAAACTGGTCTTGAAAACACTGGAAGCTCAGCCCAATCCCAAAGCGCTCGAGGCGTCGCTCGACACGGCCTTGCGGTACCTGGAGAATCGCTTCGGCCCCAACCTGGAGGCGTGGCAGTGGGGCAAGCTGCACCAGATCCACTTCCGCCATCCGCTGAACGTTTCGGAGTTCAATCGCGGCCCGATGGCGCGTCCCGGCGACGGGAATACGGTCAACGCCACCAGCGGGAGCAACTTTCTGCAAACCAACGGGGCCTCTTACCGCCAGATCCTGGATGTGGCCGACTGGGATCGCTCGGTGATGACCAACGTGCCGGGAGAGTCGGGCGACCCCTCCAGCCCGCACTACAGCGACCTGCTGGCGGACTGGGCCGCCGGCAAGTACCACCCCATGCCGTACAGCCGCAAGGCCGTGGAGGCCGCCACGGTGGAGAAGATCCTCCTGACTCCGTAGCGGTCCGGGGCGGCAGGATGCGGCAATACGTCCCGCTCCCTTCGCCATTGATCGTTCTCTATCCCTAAACCCTCGACCACTCGGCGGGCCGGATCGCGGGCCTGATACGGACCGTGGTTCCTCGAACCGCCGCGTTCTGGTAGCCACATATCAGTCATGGTCGCCCCGGGGCGCTATGATCAAGGGAGACTACTGGAAGCCTGAGAGTAGGCTGCATCGTGTTCTGGGGGGGTGCATCTTGATCCGAACACTGACCAAAACTTGGTGGCTGCTGGCGTTGTGTGGCTTCCTTGACGCGACGCACGCGGCCATGAACCTTCTGATGCTGAACCTGGATGGATCACTGACTCTGCGCAGATTCGCGCCGCTGGGCGCAGTAGGGGATATGAGCGTGCTCGCGGTGGCGGCGGGAGCTTGCGTGATTGCCACGGGCCTGTGGAACTCCGGAAGGAATAATTCCTGGCTCCTGTCGCTGCATGGGCTTGCACTCGCCGCATTCGGACTGATCGGCCTTTCCCCGCTGGTCAGGGGTCCACTGAGCTTTCGTCCGGTCTCTCTGCTGTTCGTAGTGATGTCCGTCAGCATCGGTGCGTTTGCGTTGAGAACCGCGAAAACGCTGCGGCGCGGTGCTCAGGAGCGATGGCTTCTGGGGGCGGTCGTAGCAACTTCGCTCGGCTTTGCGTTCTCTTTTCTTGCCGTCGGTTTCGACTGGGTCAGGCTAGGAGCACCGTACTCCTTCTGGATTTGGATGAGCTCTTACTTCGCCTTCTGCGCGATTTTCATGCTGTGGCTGGCCCTGCGCGTGCACAGCCAGAGTCTTCCCCAACCCGGCCGGAGGGAAGCCTCACTACCGATACGAAGCCCAAGGCACGCGCAGTAGCAGCGATCATCCAGTCAATGTGTGGATGCCGATTGGCCGCAAAATAGTGATCCGGCCCACGCCTCCTGCGGAGCGCTTTGCAGCGCTTCGACAATTGCCGATAATTGCGCTTGATCTATGTTGATCCTATGCTAGTTTGGGCGTGGCTTTGAACATGGCTAAGAATTTCCAGGAACTGCGCGCCAAGATGTCTCCCGGAGCAAGGGCCGCGAGCGAGGCTGAGCACCGCCGTTTGGTGGAAGAGATGTCGCTGCATCAACTGCGCAAGGCCCGCGAGTTGACGCAAGTGAAGATCGCCGAGGAACTGCACATGGGGCAGGGCGACGTGTCCAAACTGGAGCGGCGCACGGACATGTATGTCAGCACGCTGGCCGGCTACCTTCAGGCCGTCGGCGCGGATCTGGAGATCCGCGCGGTTTTCCCCGGCGGACGGGCCGTGAAGATTACCCAGTTCTCGGAGTAGACTGGTACGACGAGGCGGCCGCTACGTCTTGGCCCCGTATGTGTCCAGCAACTGCAGGCGCGTCGCCTCCAGCCTCCGCTCGATCAGGCTGGCAAAGCGCTTCAGCAGTTGGTAGCCCAGCTCGTGGTCCTCCTCGCACTTTCTCCGCAAACACTTGCCGTCCAGCGCCAGGGCGCGCACTGGGGTCACGGCCCGCGCGTCGAAGTGCCAATGATGGGGCGCCACCAGCCACGACCAGCCCAGGACGTCGCCCTCGCCCAGGGTCTCCACACGCAAGGGACCCCGTTGCGGCACGCGGAACTCCAGCGCCACCTGACCCGCGCGCAGCAGGAAAAACAGGTCCGCCGGTTCTCCCTCGCGGCACAGATATTCGCCCGGCTCGAACCTGCGGTTGCCGGCGCACCCCACCAGGGTCTCGACGTGGCGCGGCTCGAGGTAAATCAGAAAGGTGTGCTGCTTGAGCACGGGTTCAAGTGTGTCGAGGAGCATAGCTTTCCTTTCCCACTGCACGTGGAGTTCCGCGCGTGTAGCCCCAGGTCTCCTGCCTATGTCTGGGCAGCCGGAGACTCGAACCCCACCGGATTGGGTGAGATCACCCAGCAGCGCTGGGGCAGGTCCCGGAACATGGCGAGGGAGCAGAGACTGTGCTATGAAGGATACACACCCATGGAAGAGCCGTCGGCCGGAACGTACCTCATTGTGACCGCTGGGAACCTCCAGATACCGCTGGACCGCGGCTCGGCCTGGCGCATCGGCCGCACCGAACCGAGCGACGTGCTGATTCCCGACGACCGGGTCTCGCGGAATCACGCCATTGTCCAACGCAGCCAGAGCGGCGAATACTACCTGATCGACATGGGCAGCACCAACGGCTCGTTTGTGAACGGGTCCCGCATCAGCATCCCCGTCTCCCTGAGGAATGGCGACCGGATCCTGATCGCCGAGCACGAATTGATTTTCCACTGCCCGGCGCCTCCGCCGGCGGTCTCCTCGGTCGAGACCGTCAAAATCGACGAGAACGCAACTCGGGCTCTGTTCAACACCCGCCTGCTCACGGTGCTGGTGGCCGACGTGCGCGACTTCACCAAGCTGACCCGCCTGATCGATCAAGCCCAGCTCTGCCAGGTGATCGGGACCTGGTTCCGGCAGGGCGGCCAGATTTTCCAGGAGCACGGGAGCTGGGCTCAGAAGTACATCGGGGACGCCATCATGGCGGTATGGCTGCACCAGGATGGCGTCCGGGCGCCGGGCGACGTGATGGGGATCCTGCGGGCGCTGGCCGAATTCGCGCAGCTCTCGGCCGGCATGCAGGCGCAGTTCAACCTGCCCTTCGAATTCCGGATCGGGGTGGGAATCAACAGCGGCCTGGCCAGCATCGGCAACACGGGTTCGGGCCAGTTGATGGACTTCACGGCGATGGGCGACGCCGTGAATGCCGCTTTCCGCCTGGAGGCGGCGACCAAAGAGATCGGCATGGAGGTCGCGGTGGGCCGCACGACCTTCGACTGGCTGAGCGAGCGGGGCAAACCCGGCGCGTACTTCCAGCCGCGCACGGTCCTGCTGAAAGGCTACGAGCAGCCAGTGCAGATCTGGGGGGTTTCGCTGGCGGGGTTGCGGGAGTTCGTGGTGAGCGGATGAGCTCGGCGCCCAAGCGGATCGTGGTCTTGGGTGGAGGTTTCGGCGGGGTTTATGCGGCCAGCTTCCTGGAGAAGATGCTGCGGCCCGAGGAGGCCGCCATCTGGCTGGTGAACCGCGAGAACTATTTCGTCTACCAGCCCATGCTGGCCGAGGTCATCTCCGGCTCCATCGGGCTCACCGACGTGGTGTCTCCCATCCGGCGCCTGTGCCCGCGCACGCAACTGGTGATGCGGGAAGTCGAGGAGATCGATCTCCAGAACCGGGTGGTGGCGGTCAGCCCGGGGTTCCGGCCGCGCCGCCTGGAGCTGCCGTACGACTACCTGGTGATCAGCCTGGGCGGCATCACCGACTTCCATGGGATGCCGGGGATGGTGGAGCATACGCTGCCCTTCCGCACCCTGGCCGACGCCATAATCCTGCGCAATCGCGTGATCCATGCCTTGGAAGAGGCCGACGTCGAGACAGACCCCGAGTTTCGACGGAAGCTGCTGACCTTCGTGGTGGGCGGCGGCGGTTTCTCCGGCGTGGAGGTGGTGGCCGAGCTCAATGACTTCGTCCGCGGCGTGGCGCGCCATTACCCGCGCCTGCCGCGCGAAGAGATTCGCACGGTGCTGGTGCATTCCGGAGAGCGCATCCTGCCGGAAATGGACGAGGGGCTGGCCCTGTTTGCGCAAACGCTGCTGTCCAAGCGGGGCGTGGAGATGCGGTTGAAGGACCGGCTGGTGGCGGCCACTTCGGAGAAGGCGCTGCTGAAGTCGGGCGGGGAGATCCCGGCCAAGACGATCGTCTCCACGGTCCCGTCGGCCATCGCGCCGGTGTTGAAGAGGCTCGATTGCACGAAGGAGAACGGACGCCTGCTGGTGGATGAGCATCTGGAGCTGCGGGGCTACGAGGGACAGGTGTGGGTCCTGGGGGATTGCGCCTTCATCCGCACCGCCTCGGGCAAGCCCGTGCCGCCGACGGCGCAACATGCGACGCGGGAAGCCCACATCGTGGCCACCAACATCCGCGCGGCGATGGGTGCGGGCCAGCGCGCGGCTTTCCGGTTTGAAGGATTGGGCAAGCTGGGCGCGTTGGGACACAACTCCGCGGTGGCCGAGATCCTGGGCGTGCGCGTTCACGGCTTCCCCGCGTGGCTCCTGTGGCGCACCATCTATCTGATGAAGATGCCGGGGCTCAATCGCAAGGTCCGGGTGGCGGCGGACTGGTTCAACGCGCTGCTGTTCCCGCCGGACCTGGTGCAGCTCAGCGTTCACCGGGCTTCCGGGATCGCCGAGCAGCACTTTGCCCCGGGCGAGGTGGTATTCAACCAGGGAGACCTGGGAGATTGCGTGTACGTGATCCGCAAGGGAGAGTGCGAAGTCCTGCGCGAGAAGGAAGGCGCGCAACAACTCCTGGCGGTGCTGGCGGACGGGGATTACTTCGGCGAGATGGCGGTGCTGTCGGACACCAGCCGCAACGCCACGGTCCGGGCCCGTTCGGCCGTGGATGTGCTGCTGATCCCGAAGGCCGATTTCAACAAATTGAAAACCACGGTGCCGGCGTTCGGAGAGGTGTTCCGGGCGCTGGCCAAAAGCCGCGCCCCCGAGCCGGAATGAGGTGTTGGAACTCGTGGGAACCGAATTCGAGATACTGCTCACTCTTGTGTCCGGCCCCGTCTCGGCACGGTCGGCGACGCCTGCCCCTGGTAGAATGAGGCCAGATGGCCGCCGCACCCTCATGGAACGTTTTCGCGCCCTTCCCGCGGACCATCCGCATGCCGCCTGGCCTGAGGATCGGCCCGGACCTGTTTTTCAAGATCCGCCTGCTTAACCGGGATACGCGCCTCGAGCGAACCGCGAGCGGGAACATTATCGTCATGCCTCCGGCGGGCTTGGAAGGCAGCTACTGGAGCGGAGATCTCTTCGGGCAGTTGCGCGCCTGGGCCAGGCGCGACGGGACTGGAGTCGCGACCGGGTCGCGACCCTGAAAGACAAAATGAAAGAGTACATCGCGAACGGCGCCCGCCTCGGCTGGCTCATCGACCCGGAACTGCGCCGCGTCTATGTGTATCGCCCGCGCAGGAAGGCGCTCCAGTTGGAGAATCCCGTGGCCCTCTCCGGCGATCCGGTGCTGCCCGGCTTCTCACTCGACCTGGGCCATGTCTGGCGCGCCGAATTCTAATCCATGCCTGTTTTCGAAGTGCTCACGCCGCGCGAACGCTATCCGGCCATCGTCGAGCGTGGTATCCTGGCCCGCGCCGCCGATTACCTGCCCCCCAAGGCCGGCCGGGTCTTCGTGGTCAGCACCCAGGACGTCTGGAAGCATCAGGGCGAGGCGCTGGAGCGCGCGCTGGCCGGAACGCGCCACGAGGTCCTGTTCCTGCCGGGCGGCGAAGACCACAAACGCCTGGCTCCGCTCGAAGCCCTGGCCGGCCAGATGGTCGAGCGCGGCGGCGATCGGTCGAGCCTGGTCATCGCCTTTGGCGGCGGCATCGTCAACGATATGGCCGGATTCCTGGCCGCCATCTTCATGCGCGGCATCCCCGTGGTGCAGATTCCGACCACTCTGCTGGCCCAAGTCGACGCCGCCATCGGAGGCAAGACCGGCGTCAACCTGGCGGCGGGCAAGAACCTCATCGGCAGTTTTCACCAGCCCCTGGCGGTCCTCATCGACCCGGCGCTTCTCGATACGCTCCCGGAGCGCGAATACCGCGCCGGGCTGTTCGAGGTCCTGAAGCACGGGGTCATCCGCAGCCCGGAATTGTTCCGTGTGATGGCCGAGCGCTCGCCGGAGGTGCTCGCAAGAGTCCCGGACGTCGTCGATTTCATGATTGCGGATTCCGTGCGGATCAAGGCCGAGGTGGTGTCGGCGGACGAGCGCGAAGGCGGATTGCGCCGCATCCTGAATTTCGGCCACACCATCGGCCACGCGCTCGAAGCCGAGACCGCCTACAGCCGCTTTCTCCACGGTGAAGCCGTGGCCTTCGGGATGCAAGCCGCGGTGCGCCTGGCCGAGTCGGCGCGGCATCTCTCCCCGGACGACAGCGCCTGTATCCGCGCCGCGATCCGGCGCTACGGGCCGATCCCTCCGCTCGACGGCATCCCGGCGGAAAGCCTGCTCCGGCGGCTGGGCAGCGACAAGAAAACCGTCCAGGGCAAGGTCCACTTCGTGCTGCCCACCCGGATCGGCCAGGTCACCGTGGTATCGGGCATCGAGGACGCCCTGGTGCTGAACGCGATTCGAGCGGCGCTCGCATGACCGGCGGCACGACTCCCTCCGGCGCCCGCACCGAACAGGAGGCTTCGGCCTGGGTGCGCGACATGTTCGGCCGCGTCGCCCACCGCTACGACCTGGCCAATCATCTGCTGTCCTGCAACCTCGACCGCTATTGGCGCGCCCGCGCCGTGGCCCGAGCCGGAGAGGTTCTGGACCGCCCGGAAGCGCGCGTGCTCGACATCTGCTGCGGCACGGGCGACCTGCTGCTGGCGCTCGAATCCCGCCGCCGTGCCCCGGTGTACGGCAGCGACTTCTGCCACCCCATGCTGGTGGCGGCGGCGCACAAGATCTCCCGGCGGCGCTCCCAGGCCCGCCTGTTCGAATCCGACGCGCTGGCCCTTCCGCTGGCCGATGCCTCGCTCGATCTGATTTCGGCGGCCTTCGGCTTCCGCAATCTCGCCAACTACCGCGCCGGCCTGCGCGAGTTCCGCAGGGTCCTGCGCCCCGGCGGAATGGCCGCCATCCTGGAGTTTTCCCAGCCCCCCAACCGGGTCTTTGGCGCGGCCTACAAGTTCTATTCCCGCCGGATCCTGCCGCTGATCGGCGGCGCGCTCTCCGGCGCGCGCGACGCCTACACCTACCTGCCGGAGTCGGTGCGCAAGTTCCCTACCGCGGAGGAGCTGGCTTGCGAAATGCTCGACGCCGGTTTCCATGACGTGAGATTTGAGCTCTTCACGGGCGGCATCGTGGCGCTGCATCTGGCGCGTACTCAAGCTGTCAGCACTCAGCAATCAGCGCTCAGCGGAACGCCGGGGGGGGGCAAGCTCCGGGCTGACAGCTGACCGCTGAAAGCTGAAAGCCGACCGCTTGCGTCCACCCCACTTTGTGATAAACTCTGCCAACCAGGGAGGCAGTATGCGCAGGTTCACCTTTTCTGTGTGTCTGGTCCTATGCGCCCTGGCGGCGCCGGCGGCGGCT
>JACOSH010000550.1 GCA_016178945.1 Acidobacteriota bacterium | reverse complement strand
GTAGCCATAGGCGGCGCCGGGGCGCGACGGGTTCACGTTGAGGCAAATACCGGTCTTGCCTTCCTTGCAGTTGCGGCAGCGCCCGCAGGCGATGTTGAACGGGACCGACACCAGGTCGCCGGCCTTGATAAATTCCACGTCCTTTCCAGCTTCGATCACCTCGCCGGTGATCTCATGGCCGAGAATCAGCCCCAGCGGGGCCGTGGTGCGGCCGCGCACCATGTGCTGGTCGCTGCCGCAGATGTTGGTGGACACAATCTTCAGAATGACGCCATGGTCGCACTTGCGCGAACCCAGGGCCAGCTTGGGGAAATCGATGGAATGGATCTCCACCTTCCCCGTACCCATGTAGGCGACACCACGATTCGTAGACATATTCGGCTTCCTCCCTTGGAGCCATACATGACATCAAAATCGCGGGCTCACGTCAAGTGGGAACCGGGAGCGGGAACCGCGCGCTTTCAAGAGAAACAGCCGATGAGGGAGTTATGAGCGCCGAGCGTCTGAAGATCCTCGTGCTGGAGGACAATGCCGCCGACCTGCGGTTGCTGGCGGAGGTGCTGGCCGAGGAATGCGGTGAGGAGTTCCAGCTCCAGTGCGAGACCCGCCTGTCGAAGGGCCTGGCGCGGCTGGCCAGCGAACCCTTTGATGCGATCCTGCTCGACCTGGGTCTTCCCGACAGCCAGGGATTCGAGACTTTCACCCGCATCCGGACCCAGGCGCCGGAAGTCCCGGTCCTCCTGCTGACCGGCCTGCACGACGATGAGATGGCCATGCGGGCGGTCAAGGAAGGGGCGCAGGATTACATCATCAAGGGCCGGTTCGACGCCGCGGCGCTGGTGCGGTCGGTGCGTTTCGCCGTCGAGCGCCACGGCCGCGGCCGGCGGGAGCTGGATCGGTATCGCGAGGTCGGGGATGGGAAGGTGCTGGCGTTCGTGGGCGCTAAAGGGGGCGTCGGCTGCACAACGGTCGCACTCAATGTCGCCGCCCTGATCGCCGAGCAGAAGAACACGGTCACGGCGGTGGAATTACGCCCCAGCTATGGGAGCTTTGCCTCCCACCTCAAGCAGGCTCCCGCGCACAACTGGGGACAGCTCCCGGAGTCCGAGGACTCCCCGGAACGGGCCCTGGCGCGCACCCGCTTCGGTTTCGATGTCTTGTACGGCCCGCAAAAGCCGGACGAGTTCCGGGAAATCTCTCCGGATGCGGCTCGAACCTGGATCTCCAAGCTATCCCGGCGGGCGGCGTTCACCGTCATCGACTTGCCGGGAGTGGCGGCGGCATTCTCGGAGGCCGCCGTGCGCCTGACGAATTTCGCCGCCGTGGTGACCGAGAGCGACGACTCCTCCCTGGCCGCGGCCCGGCTCGCCGTCGAGTTGCTGAAGAGCTGGGGATTGGCGCCAAGCCGAATGGGGCTGGTCATCGTCAACCGCGCGATGCTGGCCGATGCCGTGAAGCCGCAGGACGTGGAATCGGAGTTGGGCTGCGAAGTGCTCGGGGTAGTGGCGCCGGCGCCGGACGCCTGCCTGGCCGCTCAACGGGCGGGAACTCCGCTGGCCTTGCTGCGTCCCCATAGCGCCTTCACCAATTGCCTGGCGGGCGTGGCCCAGAAGATCGTCATGCGCGTGGCGGCTTGACCGGCGCTAGCGCATGGTCTCCAGGTACTGCCCGGTGCTGGCGTCGACAAAGACCGAGTAGTTGCTGGAGGAGGCCGACTCGCCCCAAATCACACGCCAGGTGAGGTCGGGAAAACGGTTGGGGGTCAGTTCCAGAAGGAACTGAACCGTCTTGCCGGGATTCTTCTTCACGTACTCGGCGGAGCCTTTGCCCTTTTTCAAAGCCGTTTCGAAGGCGGCGGTGGTGTCGATCTTCAGCGCCTGGAAGCTGAAGGAACGCGTGGCGCCGCGCGGACCCGACCAGCCTTCGTCGTTGAGCGCGAAGACGCCTTTGTGGAGATTCCCTTCAGCTTCCACGGCCGACCAGGTGTAGCGGCGCGCGCGGGACAGGCGCGTGGACACGAAGGTGGCTTCCCAGGCGCCGGCCTTGCCGGGCTCGGCCTTGACCTGGGGCAACTGGATGCTGCGCATCTGCAGGCCTTCGCAGTCCTGCGCCCAACCGCGCGCCGCCGTGTACATCTTGAAGAAGGCGGATTGGCCCGAAATCGGCTCGGGAGGCGGCGGAGGCGCCGTTTCCTTCTTGGATTCCTTGGGGGCCTCCGAACAGGCGGAGAACAGAAGCGCCCCGGTCAGAACGGCGAAAAAGGTATTGCGTTTCATGATAAGCGGCAGTCCCATTCTATCGCAGCCCATTTGGATGTAGAATAGGAGCACGAAAGCGAGGTTCCCCGATGGACCGAAAGATTCGCGGGCGTTTGGCGTTAGGGCTGGCGATGGGAATCGCCATCACAATCCCGCTGGCCGGCCAAGGGCCCGGCGGCGGCCAGGGAGGCGGAACAGGCGGCGGAACTACCGGAGGGGGCGCCGGAACCACGGGCCCTGGTGGCGCGGGTGGAGCCGGGGGAACCGGGGGTATAGGCGGGCGAACTCAGCCCGGTCAGCAATCGCCCTTGCCGGGTCAGGATCAAAGCCGGTTCCCGGATCAGTCGACGCAGCGGCCTGTCTTCCTCTCCGGGAAGGTGATGCTGGAAGATGGCACGGCGCCGCCGGAGCCGGTAACCATCGAGCGGGTGTGCAACGGACGGCCGATTCCCGAAGGCTACACCGATTCCAAGGGCCGTTTTAGCTTCGAGCTGGGCCGCAATCAGTCCCTCATGCAGGACGCCGCGTACGGCTCGGCGACCGACGACCCGTTCAGCCAGTCGCCAGGCCTGGGCAATCAGACGCGCGCCAGCAGTACGCGTCCCGGCATGGGCGGCGCCAGTCTGGGCGGGCGCGACCTGATGGGCTGCGAGCTGAGAGCCGTGCTGCCAGGCTTCCGCTCGGAGGTGGTGAATCTCAGCGGGCGCCGCATGTTCGACAATCCCGACGTGGGGACGATCATTCTGCGCCGGCTGGCCAACGTGGAGGGGACC
>JACOSH010000136.1 GCA_016178945.1 Acidobacteriota bacterium | reverse complement strand
GGCAAGCTGCCCGGCAGTATAGGGTTTGGGCAAGAACCCGGCGATATCCTTCCCGGCGAAGCGCGCCTCTACGTCCGTATCGCCGGATCCAGGGCAAACGATCACGGGGACGCCAGGCCGGATTTCACGAATCCGTTCCAGTGTTTCCAACTCGTCGAGCAGCACCAGTCCGATGTTCGCGGATCGCTCCTGGAACATCCGGACTCCTTCCTTGCCATCCCGGGCTGGCAGCACCGTGTACCCGAATGGTTCCAGGGCCGACCTGGTGAAGTTCCTGATCATCTCCTCATCGTCCACAACCAGAACGGTCCCGGCGATCCGCGACGGGGGCTTCTCCATGACCGGGAACAGCACCCGGAAAGAGCTTCCCCGGCCGGGCACGCTGTGGACCTGCAGGGCGCCCTTTTGACTCCGCGCGATGCCCAGGACGGCCGCCAGCCCGAGCCCGCGGCCGGTGAACTTGGTGGTGAAGAACGGGTCGAAGATCTTGTGCATCAACTGTGGCTCGATTCCCACACCATTGTCCAGCACTTCCAGAAAGACATACTCGCCGGGCACTAGCGGCTCGCTCGAATACAAGTCCGGCAGCGGCTCGCCGGTAATGGTCTGCGGGCCGGTCCTGACCAGGACGGCCCCCCCGGCGTTGCCAATCGCCTCGACGGCGTTGATCACGAGGTTCGTTACCACCTGCTGCATCTGACCCGGGTCGGCCAGGAACACGGTAAGATGCTTGTCGAGATCCAGGCGAAGCTGGACACCGGGCGGAATCGAGGCATGAAGGAGCCTGGCGGTCTGAATGACCACCTCCGACAAGTCCACCCGTTCCAGGTAGAAACGGGCCTTGCCCGCATACGCCAGAAGCTGCCGGGTCAAATCGGCGGCGCGCTCCGCGCTTTTGACAACACTCTCGAGGGCCGGTCTGTCCGGGTCATCTTGCGGCGCGGCGTCCAGCAGGAGACTGGCGTTCCCCATGATGGTGGTCAGCAGATTATTAAAGTCATGAGCGACTCCGGCCGCGAGATAGCCGATCGCCTCCATCTTCTGCGATTGCCGCAACTCTTCCTCCGCGCGTCTGCTCGCGGTGACGTCTTCGATCGCCAGCAGGATGCGCTCGTCCCGCTCGAACCGGCGGGCATTCAGGAGCAGAATCCGCCGGCCCGCCGGCGGGACCTCTTGCTCGATCTCGAAATCTTCCATGCTGCGGCGCTTGGGAAGAATCTCCTCGAGCAGCTCCCGCAGCCGGGGATTACTCCACCGTCCACCGCCCAATTCATAGATGAAACGGCGCCCGACATCGGCCGGGGACACGCGGAAGGTCCGATAGAAGGATTGGTTGGCCTTGAGTACGCGAAGATCCGGCCCGAGCACCAGGAGCGAGCCGCGAACGGTATCGATGGTGGCCTGCGCGAACTCGTACGCGCGATCGAGCTCGCTATTGCGAACCTGGAGCTCCTGGTTGACCGTGGTCAACTCTTCGTTGGTGGCCTCGAGTTCCTCTTTGGAGCTTGACAGCTCCTCGTTGAGGCTCTGCAATTCCTCGTTTGACGCTACCACTTCCTCGTTGGCCGCTTCCTGCTCAACAACGACGGACTCCAGGCGATCCCGGCTGGAGGCAAGTTCCTTCTCGAGGTGGCGGATGCGCTTTTCGAGCTGCCCCTTGTCGTCCGCCGTGGGAGGCTCCCCGGGTTCGAACTCGTCCTCGAAGACGATCAGGAAGTGCTGCCGGTCCAACCCGAGGGACGCGACCTCAATGCTCCCGTCACGGGAGCGCTCAATTCTGACCGTCTGCCCCGTTCTGCCGGCGGTTCGGATGGCATTTCTCAATGCGTCCGCGTGGCCCTGCTTAGCGGCCTCCAGTAACTCATGATTCCGGCTTCCGGCGTCCGGGACGGCCTCCAGAGCGCTGTTCACGATGACGCGCGGAGGGCCGTACCTCTCAGCCAAGACCTGGTCGGCCTGGCCGCGAAGATCCATCGGGCGCGGCAACCGCGCCGCCATCGAAACCGCCTCGGGCGGATGGGGGATTGACGCCTTCTTGGGGCTTACGTGAAAGGGCGCCGGATGCCAGGCGGACTCCTGCCTCACGTAAAGGCTGGCTGCCTTGTCCAGCGGCACGAACATGCCGGGGTAGGACGCCGCGGTTTCGGACCTCCCCAGCAGGAGGAAGCCGCCGGGATTGAGAGCAAAGTGGAACCGGGAAAGCGAGTGTTCCTGCATCGAATCCAGGTAGATCAGGACATTCCGGCAACTCACCAGGTCCATGCGTGAGAAGGGAGGGTCGTTCAGCAGGTCATGCCGGCAGAAGATACATAGGTCCCGGAGCTTTCTGCTGACATGGAATTCCCTGCCGGCATGCACGAAGAAGCGCGCCAGGCGTTCCGGCGAGACGTCCGCCGCGATATTCTCAATGTACACGCCCCGGCGGGCCTTCTCTATGGCGGCCTCGTTGATGTCGGTCGCAAATACCTGCACGGAAACGGGGCTCTTCATCAGCTCCGCGGCCTCCAGGAAGGAGATCGCGAGGGAATAGGCCTCCTCACCGGTGGAGCAGCCCGAGGTCCAGATTCTCACGTCACGATCCGGAAGCGCCTTCCGGATCAGTGCCGGGAACACCCTGTGGCTCAAGACCTCGAAGGCCTCGGGGTCGCGGAAAAAGCGCGTGACCCGGATCAGGATGTCCTGCGCGAGGGTGTGCAACTCATCCGGGTTCTCCTTCACGTGGCGCAGGTAATCGCCCAGGCTCCCGTGCCTGAGCAAGGCGAGCCGCCGCAACACTCTGCGCCGGACGGTCGCCTGCCGGTAGAGGCTGAAGTCAATGCCGGTACCGGCGCACAGCAGATCGAGGACGGGTTGAAACACTTCCTCCGCGCCGGGAGATGGCCCGGCCAGCTCCGGGAGGTCGCGCTGCATGAGACCAGGGTCGCGGGCGATTCTGACTAGTTCCGCGGCGATCCCCTCGGGCGGCAGAACGAAATCGACGCAACCAGTGGCGATGGCACAGCGCGGCATGCCATCGAACGCGGCCGATTCCGGGTCCTGCGCGAAAACGACGCCGCCCTCCTCGGAAATCGCCTGCAGCCCCAGGGCTCCGTCGGACCCTGTCCCAGAAAGGACGACCGCGACGGCTTCGCCCTTCCGGCTCGCAGCGAGGGAGCGGAGAAACGCGTCGATGGTTGTCCCGGCAGTCTTCCTTGGTTTCAGGGCGAGCACGAGACCCGAGAGGGTCATGGCGGCGTTGGGCGGAATCACGTAGACGTGGTTGGGCACGAGAACGGCCCCATCCTCGACCTGGTTCACGGGCATCGCGGTCGCTCTGGAAAGGAGGTGAGCCAGCATGCTGTCATGCCCGGGGGCCAGGTGCTGGATAAACACGAACGCCATGCCCGTGTCGGCGGGCAGGCGCCGCAGCAACTCCGTGAACGCCTCCAGGCCACCGGCTGAGGCTCCTATGGCAACAACCAGGAACGGCTGGCGCGCTTGTTCGCTTTGATCCGGGGACGGGCAGTCAGGCAGCATATTAACCCCCCCCAGCATTATCGCGAACGTATGACGGGCAAGCAAGCAGGTGCCGCAGCCAGGCCTGACCAGGCCTTTCGATCGCCTTGGTAGAATCGGATCAGATGAAGTGGCCCACAAGCGCGCGGATGTTGCCTTGCCTGCTCACCCTTGCAGCCGCCGCCCTGCTGGGCTCCGGGTGCTCCCGCCCGGCGCGGGAAAGAGGCGCTCAGTTTCTCGATCGCGGCAAGAAACACCTTAACGAGAAAGATTACGAGCGCGCCATCCTGGATCTGAACAACGCCGCGCGAGTGCTGCCCACGGATCCGGAGCCTCACTATCAACTTGGGCTGGCCTACTTGGCGAAAGGCCAGGTGGGTCCTGCTGTGGGCAGCTTCAAAATGGCCTGCGACCGCAATCCCCGGCATGCCGAGGCGCAGTTGAAGCTGGCCGAGCTGTTACTGCTGAGCAATGAACCGGAGATGCTCGCGGAAGCCGATAAACACGCCCAGGCCGGGCTGGCGCTGACGCCCGACAGCGCCGACGCCCTCCAGACCGCGGCTGCCGCCGAGTTGCGGCTGGGAAAGCTTGACCAAGCCTCCAGGCGCCTGACGCGCGCCCTGGGGAAAGATCCGCAGCACCTCCGATCGTGGTTCACGCTGGCGGCCGTGAAGGTGGCCTCGAAGAATTTCGCCGAAGCCGAACGAACCCTGCGGCGCGCGGTCGAGCAGGCGCCGCGGGCTGTCGAAGCATGGATCGCGCTGGGTCAGTTCTATCTGACCGTGTCCAAGCATTCCGAAGCCGAAGACCAGTTCCGCCGGGCGTTGGAGATCGATTCAAAGAACGGCCCCGCCATGCTGGAGCTGGCCAGACTGCAGGCCCGTGACGGAAGACAGGAGCAGGCCGAAAAGACCCTCCGGCAGTTGTCCGTGCTTCCCGACAAGGCCTACCGGTCGCTGCATGCTCAGTTCCTTTTTCAAGCGGGCCGGCGCGAGGCTGCCATCGCCGAGTTGGAGACCCTTTCACGCCAGGATCCCCAGGACCGGGAGGTGCGCAGCCGCCTGGTCGAGGCCTACCTTGCGGTCAACCGTTCCACCGACGCCGAGAAGGTGCTGGCCGAGGTGCTCCGCCGCAACTCTCAGGATGTCGATGCGCTCGAGCAGCGGAGCCGGCTGTATCTTTCGGCGGGCAAGGCGGACCAGGCCGAGGCCGATTTGCTCCAGGTGCTTCGCTTCCGCCCTGCGTCGGCTCAGGCTCACTATTTGTTGGCGCAGGCCCATAAGGGTCGCGAGAATCGCGCCGGCTACCGGCAGGAGCTGGAGGAAGCACTCAAGCTCGATCGATCATTGCTCGCTGCCCGCATCGAGATCTCCGAGTCGCTGCGCGCCAGCCGCGCCGGCAAGACCGCGCTGGAACTGATGGAGCAGGCGCCTCAGGATCAGAAGGCCCGGCTTGAGGCGGTGGTGGAAAGGAATTGGACTCTGCTCTCGATGGGGGACTATGCGGCGGCCCGCCGTGGAGTCGATCAGGGCATGAAGACGGGGCGCCCCACGGCGCTGCTGCTCCAGGATGGCCTGCTGAAAATGAGCCTGAAGAACTTCGCCGCCGCTCGGGTTTCGCTGGAAGAGGTCCTGCGGCAGACTCCCGAAGATCTCCAGGCCCTGGAGGCGCTCGCAAACACTTTCGTGGCCGAGAAGCGCCCCGCCGCGGCGATCGAGCGGATCCGGCTACAGGCCTCGCGGCAGCCGGTTCGGCCGGCGCTTCAGCACTTCCTGGGCGCATGGCTGGAAAACAGCGGCGACACGGCCGGTGCACGAGCCGCCTATGCCGCGCAAAGTCCGCGAATCCGGGTTTCACTCGCGCGGACGTGGCGGTAGCCCGCCTGGACCTGGTGGAACACCGCTGGGACCAGGCGCGACAGACCCTGCAGCGGCTACTCTCGGCCGACAGCCACAACGTAGACGCCCTCCTCGGCATGGGAATGCTCGAAGGCGAGACTGGGAATCACGCCGCCGCCATCGCCAACTATCGCAGGATACTGGACCTCGCCCCTACCCACGTGCCCGCCATGAACAACCTGGCGTTTCTGCTGGCCGACCAGGGCAAAGGGATCGACGAGGCCCTGCGGCTGGCCCAAAAAGCCAAGGAACTGGCCCCGGACAGCCCCGCCATCGACGATACGATTGGTTGGGCCTACTACAAGAAGGGGCTCCACCAGACCGCGGTTCCCTACCTGGAAAGGTCGGCCGGGAGAGATCCTGACGCGCGCACCAAGTACCACCTGGCAATGGCCTACCTCATGGCCGGAAACCGCAAGCTGGGCCAGCAAACGCTGGAGGCGGCCACCAAGCTGGCCCCCAACCTTCCCGAAGCCAGGATGGCCCGCGAGATCCTCGGCCGGTAGGCTCAGCGACAAAAGTCGGGAACAAGTACCCAAACTTTAGTCCTTCTAGTACCCCTCCTCGCTAGTGGGGTATAGGTTGCTCCCATTGTTTTCACTAGATACGTCAGACAGGGGTAGGTATGAGCGTTGGCCAGAGAAATGCTATAATGGTCGTATGGTTGTACGGCGGGGGACCCTCACTCTATTGGTTTCGGTGCTGTTTTGCTGTGCATCCTTGCAAGCAGGCACCATTGGACCCAGTTGTGGTTCCTGTTTTGGCGGGACGTATACGCTGACAAACCTGGGTCTGGTAACCTCGACGGCAACCACGCAGACGTTCCAGATCTCCTACGTGATTGATTCAACGGGCTACACGGGCTCGTCCACCAACTACATCCAGCAGGTGGCGGTCAAGGTGGCCAGCAGTGTCACCGGCGCGTCCCTGGTCAGCGCGCCCGCCGGCATCGGGTTCTGGAATGTGTCCCTGAACAATATCAGCAACAACGGCTGCACAGGTGGGGGCAGCGGGTGGGTCTGCGCCGATGACGGCAACCATGCGCCGGTGGGGGCTGTTTACACCTGGATCTTCAACATCCAGGTCCCCACTGGGACCCTGTTCACCGGAACCAACCAGGCTTCCATCCAAGCCAACTACAATCCGCCGATGGGCCTGATTGTTTCCGAAGACATTACTCTGGGACCGCCCAGACAAGTTCCCGAGCCTACCTCAGGCGCTCTCTCGCTGCTGGTGGGCGGCCTTGGCGTCTGGTGCTGGTCGCGCTATCGGTCGCGGGCACGCGCCTGACCGGAACGCAGCAACTTCCTAGTACTCTCGCAGTTTGACCCTCGCACGCGAACTCCGCTACACTGAAGTATTCGTGCCTGCCTGGTTTTCGCCCGGCCGGTTCAACTTCCTGGAGACTCAAAAGGTATGGCAGAAAAGCAGCGGATGATTTTCACGTCCGAATCCGTCACCGAAGGGCATCCCGACAAGATCGCGGACCAAATCTCGGATGCGGTGCTGGACTCGGTGATGGCGCAGGATCCTTATGGCCGCGTCGCCTGCGAAGTACTGGTGACCACGGGTATTTGCGTAGTGGCCGGCGAGATCACCACCAAGTGCTACGTGGACGTGCCCAAAGTGGCTCGCGACACCATCGAACACGTCGGCTACACCGACGCCGCCTTCGGCTTCGACAACAAGACCTGCGGCGTGCTCAACGCCATCCAGCCGCAGTCGCCCGACATCGCCATGGGCGTGGATCCCGGCGGCGCCGGCGATCAGGGGCTCATGTTCGGCTACGCCTGCGATGAGACCGACGAGCTCATGCCGCTTCCCATCATGCTGGCCCACAAGCTGGTGCGCCGGCTGAGCCAGCAGCGTCGCGCCGGTCTCGACTTCCTGCGCCCCGACGGCAAGAGCCAGGTCAGCGTCGAATACGCGGATGGACGGCCCCTGCGCATCGACGCGGTAGTGGTCTCGACCCAGCACTCAGACCAGATCTCCACCGAGGACTTGCGCGCCGCGGTGCGCGAGCGCATCATCGATCCGGTTCTTCCCGCGGGGATGACGGACTCCGGCACCAAGTACCACATCAATCCCACGGGCCGCTTCGTAGTGGGCGGGCCGCATGGCGATACCGGCCTGACCGGGCGCAAAATCATCGTGGACACCTACGGCGGCATGGGCCGTCACGGTGGCGGCGCTTTCTCGGGCAAGGATCCCACCAAGGTCGACCGCTCGGCCTGCTACATGGCCCGCTATATCGCCAAGAATATCGTCGCCTCCGGTCTGGCGCGCCGTTGCGAAGTCCAGCTTGCCTACGCCATCGGCGTGGCGGATCCGGTGTCGGTGCTGGTCAACACTTTCGGCACTGGAACAGTAGACGAGAACCTCATCACCGATTTAGTCCGCGCCATCTTCCCTCTGACTCCCAAGGGTATTATCAATCACCTCAATCTGCGCCGGCCGATCTACCGGCGGACCGCCGCCTTCGGCCACTTCGGCCGCGACGAGGAAGGCTTCTCCTGGGAGGCCGCCGACAAAGCCGCCGAGTTGCGGGCCGGCGCTCAAATGGAAGCCGCCGCGCGCTGACCCCCGATTTCAAGGAAAAGGAACATCATGGCAACTCAAACGCAAGTCCCTTGCGATGTCAAAGACCTGGCATTGGCCGACCTCGGCAAGCGCCGCACCGAGTGGGCCTTCCAGTCGATGCCGGTGCTGCAAACCATTCGCAAGCAGTTCATCAAGACGCAGCCGCTGGCCGGCCTCCGTGTCGCCGCCTGCCTCCACGTCACCACCGAAACCGCCAACCTCATGATCACGCTGCGCGACGGCGGCGCCTCGGTGGTGCTGTGCGCTTCCAATCCGCTGTCCACGCAGGATGACGTGGCTTCCACCCTGGTCCGCGACTACGGCATCCCGGTCTACGCGATCAAGGGCGAGAACAACGACGTCTACTACCAGCACCTGAACGCCGCCGCCGACTCCAGGCCCAACATAACCATGGACGACGGCTGCGACCTGGTTCACCTGCTTCATACCAAGCGCCAGGAACTGCTGGACGGCATCCTGGGCGGCACCGAGGAGACCACCACCGGTGTTATCCGCCTCCGCGCCATGTCCAAGGAGGGCGTGCTGCGCTACCCGGTGATCGCGGTCAACGACGCTCTCACCAAGCACCTGTTCGACAACCGCTATGGCACCGGCCAGAGCACGCTGGACGGCGTGATCCGCGCCACCAACGTCTTGCTGGCGGGCCTGAACCTGGTGGTCGCCGGCTACGGATGGTGCGGCCGAGGAGTGGCCACGCGCGCCCGCGGCATGGGCGCCAACGTGATTATCACCGAAGTCGATCCCACCAAGGCCATCGAGGCCGTGATGGACGGCTACCGCGCGATGCCCATGCACGAAGCCGCCGCCATCGGCGACGTCTTCATCACGGTGACCGGCAACAAGCATGTCATCGGCAAGGAACACTTCGAGCGGATGAAAAACGGCGCCATCCTCTGCAACTCCGGCCACTTCAACGTGGAGATCGACCTGGAAGGCCTGGCGAAGATGTCTTCCTCCCGGCGTCCGACGCGCGAGTTCGTGGAGGAGTACGTCTTCCGCGACGGCCGCCGCGTGTACGTGCTGGGCGAGGGGCGTCTGATCAATCTGGCCTCCGCCGAAGGCCACCCGGCCTCGGTAATGGACATGAGCTTCGCCAACCAGGCCCTGGCTGCCGAGTACATGGTCAAGAACCACGCCTCGCTGGAAAAGAAGGTGTATTCGGTGCCCGAAGCTCTCGACAAGCAAGTCGCCAAGATGAAGCTGGAGGCCATGGGCGTCCAGATCGACCGCCTCAGCATCGAACAGGAGCATTACCTGGCAAGCTGGTCCGAAGGGACCTAGCAGAATCGTCGAAGTCGCGACGCTCACCGGTTCCTCGTTCCAAGTGGACGCACCCGGTCAGCCGTTGCTCTTGTTTGGGCCTGAGATCTACTCGTTTACGCAGCAGAACGATCCCAACCCGGCGCCGGCGAAGGGCTACTTGCAGGGGGCAGTCCTGCCGTTCGGCAAGGGGAGAGTGGCCGTATTTGGGGAAGCGGCGATGTTCTCGGCGCAGCTTTCCGGCAGAACCCGCAGTTTCTGCTGAACGTGATGCATTGGCTGACACCTCCGTGAGGAATTTGCCCCTCACTTCTCGATTTTCGTCAGCCAGATGTTGCCTGTCCGCTCGCCCAGCGCGAAGATCATCTTGCCTGGGGCGATGGCCGGGGCGGTGGCGCCGGTATTGCTGAAGGGCATCATGCTCCGGCGCGCGCTGTGGAAATGGGCGACCCAGAACATCTCGCCCACCGGCCGCTTGGCGGCCGGGTCGATCCTGCGCGCCGCGATGCAGCGGAAGCCGTCCCGGTCGCTCAACCAGTAGATCAGGCCGCCGTCGGGCGACCACTGCGGATCGCGGTCCAGCGCCAGGCCGTCGGTGACAGGGATCCATTCGCTCTCCGGCGGGGGGGCGCCGGGGCGGAAGGGGACGACGAAGATGCGGCGGGTCAGCTCGCTGTTTCGAACGTGCAGGACCAGCCAGCGCGCGTCGGGCGAGAACTTGGGGGACAGAAGTGAGTAGGAGGGATGCTTCAGCATTTCGACCGCCGGACCGGCGCCTAGCTTCCCAATGCGCAAGGGCCCGAGGCTTGCGCCGAACAGAGCGGTGGTCCCATCCCGCGAGAGATCCCAATTGGAGCCGCACCTCTGCTCGCAGATCTTCTCCGGAACGCCTCCCGAAGCGCTTACGACGGAGATACTCCCCTTGGGGTCCGAGTAGCTGATCTTCGAACCGTCAGCCGAGATGCAAGGCCAGTATTCGCTTTCGGGCGTCGAGGTGAGCGCCCTGTCCTTTCCAGTCCGCAGATCCCTTACCCAGATGTCCGGATTCCCGGAGCGGTCGGAGGCCCAGGCGAGGAGCGCGCCATCGGCAGAGATCACGGCGCGCTCGTCGATGGCCGCATCCTGAGTGATGCGTTGGATCTCGCCGGTGACTTTGCCGCGGTTGGCGTCGAGCGGATAGTTCCACAGGTCCGAGCTGAACGAGGTGCTGGAGAGGGCCAGTAAGCCATTGGCGGCCAGGGCCGGTTGGGACTCCACTCCGGTACCGAAAGTGATCTGCTCGGGATTGCCCGTGATCTGAAAGGTCTTCGGATGGAAGCGCACGCGCCAGAGGTTGACGCTGTCACCGCCGCTGGCGGAGTAAAGGATGGAGCCGCCGTCGTTGGACCAGGCCTCCGGGCTGGGTGGGCGCGCGTCAAACCGCCTCCGAACGGACGGCATCTTCATTCCCATGGGGACCGCGGGCCCGCCGCCCACAGGCGCCACATACCAGTCCAGCGGTCCGGATGCGCCCCGGCCGATCAGGGCCAGGTACTTCCCGTCCGGCGACCAGACCGGCTGCGCCGCGCTGGTCAGCTCGGTGGCCACCTCTTTTGGCGTTCCTCCGCCGGCCGGCGCGACATAGGTCTTGCGAAGCGTGGTGCCGCTGGCGCTGCCCAACGCGCCCACATCATAGGCGATGAGCGTGCCGTCCGGCGAGAACCTGGGACGCAGGCCGTTCCTGGCCACCAGGCGCGCCTCGCCGCCCAGCACGGGAACCACGTAAATGCCTCCCCCGTCCCGGCCCGAACGAAAAGCGATCTTGCCGCCATCCGGAGAAAAGGAGGGCTCGCTGTCATCGGCCGGATCCTGGGTAAGGCGCACCGGATCGCCGCCCGCCAGGTGCTGCACCCAGATGTCGAGGTTCTCGCCGCCCCGGTCGGAGGCGTAGGCCACCATCCTGCCGTCGGGCGATAGGGCCGGGTCGGTGGTCAGGCCCGAGTCCTGGGTCACACGGGTGAGCTGGGCGGGAGCCCGTGCGGCGGGTTTCTGCCGCATTAGAAACCATGCGGCCGGCGCCACCACGGCCACAGCCGCCGCTATCGCGACGCCCCACTTCCGGCTGGGCGGAGCCACCGCGGGCGCCGTGGCTTGGCCCGACTCGCTCTCCTCTTTCAGATCCACCAGCGCCAGCTTGACTTCGTCCATCTGCTGGAAGCGGCGCGCCGGGTCCTTCCGCAAGCAGCGCCGGATGATGCGCTCCATCTCGTGCGGCACGCCGGCGGCCTTCCCGGAGAGCGGCGGCGGCTCCTGGGTCAAGATGGCCGACAGCGTGGACATCTTGGTCTCGCCGTGAAAGGCGCGCTGGCCGGTGAGCATCTCGTAAAGCATGGAGCCGAAGGAGAAGATGTCCGAGCGCCCATCCACGTCCTTGGCCTCGGCCTGTTCGGGCGACATGTAGGCGGCAGTCCCCAGGATGGTCCCGCTCTCGGTGCGGGGCGCGGCGGACTCGCTCTGGGTGAGGTCGCTCGACCCGGAGGGCTCGGTCAGCTTGGCGAGCCCAAAATCGAGCACCTTGACCAGCCCTTCCCGCGTGACCATGACGTTGGCCGGCTTCAGGTCGCGATGCACGATGCCGGCCCCGTGCGCGCGGGCCAGCGCGTCGGCGATTTGGGTGGCGTAGTGCAGCGCTTCGCTGAATTTCAGACCTTTGCGTCCGATGGCCGAGTCCAGGGTCCGGCCCTCGACGTACTCCATGGCGATGAAATCGACGCCATCGGCGGCATCCACGTCGTGGATGGTCACGATGTTAGGGTGGTTCAGGGCCGAAGCCGCCTTGGCTTCCTGGATGAAGCGGCGCTTGCGCTCGGGGCTGGCCAGCGCTTCAGCGGGGAGTACTTTGAGCGCCACGGACCGGTCCAGATGGGTGTCCCGGGCCCGGTAGACAACACCCATGCCGCCCTGTCCCAGTTTGGCCTCGATGCGATAGTGGCGGAGGGTCGTGCCGATCATGGCGAAGGGTTATTGTAGCGTTGTCAGTTATCAGTTGTCAGTTTTTCAGTTTGTCGGTCGGCTCCCGGTCCAAGCTATAATCGAGGTGGACAGCTTGCCGGATGGGTAGTCGCTCCCGCGAGGGAGAGGAAAGTCCGGTCTCCACAGGGCGGCGTGCCGGTTAACGGCCGGGGGGGTTCGCTCAAAGCGGGCTTCACGGAAAGTGCCACAGAAAAGATACCGCCGGGGCGGGAAGCCGTTCCGGTAAGGGTGAAAAGGTGCGGCAAGAGCGCACCGCGCCCGGAGCAATCCGGGTGGCAGGGTAAACCCCACGCGGAGCAAGACCAAATAGGGGAGGAGGGGCGGCCCGTTCCGCTTGACTCCCGGGTAGGTTGCTAGAGCCGGGCAGCAATGTTCGGCCCAGAGGAATGACTACCGCCCGCAAGGGTACAGAAACCGGCTTATAGTCCGGCAAGCTGCGCCGTCCGACCGCCTACCAAGCCAGCACATAATTGTCCTTGGCCGGACTCACCCCGCCGTGCATCACGCCCGTGCGCGGGTCGATCAGGATCATCTTCACGGCGCCGGCTCCGGAGGGCTGCTGACCGTAGGGTTGCTGCATCGGGGTGACGCGCACACGGTGTCCCTTGGCAGCCAGCGCAGCCCCCAGGTGATCGGCCAGCGACTTCGGCACGGACAGTTCGTT
Source organism: Acidobacteriota bacterium (assembly GCA_016178945.1). Classification (GTDB taxonomy): domain Bacteria; phylum Acidobacteriota; class Terriglobia; order Bryobacterales; family Bryobacteraceae; genus JACOSH01. The sequence continues at coordinate 2,901 of JACOSH010000136.1, read as the reverse complement.
ACCAGCCTTCTGCGGATACATCGACGCCCCGAAGCTGGTGCTGGTCACGGTCGGGGCCTCCACGGCCTGCTGCACGTTGAATCCGAACTCGATCACGCTGAGGAAGGCCTGGAGCATGGCCTGCACCTGGTTGTCGCCGCCAGGAGTGTTCCACGCCAGAAAAGGTCTGCCGTTCTTGAGCGCCAGGGCGGGATTGATGGTGTGGCGCGGGCGCTTGCCGGGCTGGAGCACGTTGACGTCGCCGTCCTCGAGGCTGAAATAGGGCATGCGGTCGTTGAGGACATAGCCGCCGCCCTCCACCACCATCCCGCTGCCGAAGGTCGCATTCACGCTGTGGGTCACCGAGACGAGGTTGCCGAACCGGTCGGCGATCGAGAAGGAAGAGGTCTCGCCCTGGGCGCCGGTTTTCTCGGGCCCGCTGAGCAACGGCTGTGCCTGATCTTCGTAGGCGACGGCCCGCCCGGCCAGGACCGCTTCCTTCCGGCGCGGATCGCCCGGCGGGGCCGCCCCGCGAATCGCCCGCCCGGGCCGGATCAGCTCGCGCCGTTTGGCGGCGTATTCTTTTGAAAGCAGGCCGTCCACCGGGATGTCCTTCACGAAGCGCGGGTCGGCGATGTACTGGTTGCGATCCGCGAAAGCCAGCTTCAAGGCTTCCGTCACCACGTGAAGATAGTCCGCCGAGTTGTGACGGAAATTCCGCAGGTCAATACCTTCGAGGACATTGAGGGCCATCAGCAGCGTGATGCCCTGGGAGTTTGGGGCGCTCTGATAGACCTCGTAGTCTTTGTACGAAATCTTTACGGATGAAGCCTCTTCGGGCTCAAAGCTCGACAAATCCTCGAAGCGGATGAGACCTTTTTCACGCCCGTAGAAATCGGCCGTCATTTTTGCAACCATACCTCGGTAGAAAGCTTGCGGACCTTCCGACGCCAGGGTCCGCAGGGTTCGGGCCAGGTCCGGCTGCACCACGACCTCGCCCGGCTCGTACGGCTTGCCGTCATGGAGCAGCACGCGCACGGAGCTGGGAAAGGCCGAGATCTTGGCGTGGCCGGACCGGTAGTTGGACGCCGACCAGTGGGTCAACGGATGTCCCTCGGCTGCGACCTGGATGGCGTCGGCGATGAGCTTGGCGTGGCCCAGTGTCCCGTAGCGCCGCCGCGCCAGCTCGAAGCCGGCCACTGCGCCCGGCACGGTACTGGAATAGGGACCGGCTTCGGGAATCCCTCCCAGCTTGCGGTAGAAGTCCAGAGTCGCCATCCGGGGCGCCGGACCGGTGCCATTGAACAGGACCACCTTCTTCTCTTTGGCGATGTAGGCCAGGATAAAGGCATCGCCCCCGATCCCCGCCTGGTGCTGCTCGACCACGGTGGTCATGTAGAACACGGCCACAGCCGCGTCGATGGCGTTGCCGCCGGATTCCAGCACGCGCAGCCCCGCGCGCGCCTCCAGGGGATGCTCGGCCGCCACCATGCCGTGGGTCCCCAGAACGACGGTGCGCCAGTGGGGACGCCCTTCCGATTGCGCACACAGCACCGCGCAGGCGGCGGCAAACGAGAGAATCCAGCGCTTCATGACCCGCCCATTATACAATCGGCGAATGCGCCGTTTCGCCTTTCTGCTGGCGGTCTGCTCCCTGCTCGCCGCCCCTAAAACCAAGAACATCGTCCTGGTCACCGCCGACGGCCTGCGCTGGCAGGAGCTATTCAACGGGATCGATCCGCTGCTGATGAGCCAGGAGAGCACCGGCATGAAGAAAGCCCAAGCCTTGCGGGACAAGCTGTGGCGCGAGACCGCCGCCGAGCGCCGGGCCGCGCTGATGCCCTTCTTCTGGAAGCAACTCGCTGCCCAGGGGGTGGTATTGCGCAACATCCAGGTCAGCAACGCTTACCGCGTTTCCTATCCCGGCTATTCGGAGATCCTCACGGGGCGCTCGCAGGACGAGGCCATCCGCGATAACACCGAGATCCAGAATCCCACCGAGACGGTGCTGGAATTCGCCGGGCGCAAGCTGGGGCTCCAGCCGCGACAGGTGGCCTTGTTCGGCTCCTGGAACACCTTCAATTTCATCGGCGCCCGCCGGCCCGGATCGATCTTCATCAACGCCGGCTTTCAGGACTCGGACGTTACCCCGCGCATCGCCGAGCTGAGCCGCATCCAGCAGCAGATGCTGACACCCTGGGACGGCGCGCGGCACGATTACATCACGGTCGAGATGACGCTCGACTACCTGCGGGTGGTGAAGCCGCGTCTGCTCTACCTGGCGCTGGATGAGACCGACGATTGGGCGCACGACAAGCGCTACGACCAGGTGCTGCGCAGCATCGTCTGGTTCGACCGCTGCCTGGAGACGCTCTGGAAGACAATAGAGAGCAGCCCCGAGTATCGCGACTCCACCACGCTGATCGTCACCGCCGATCACGGCCGCGGCGGCACGCTGGAGGACTGGCACGGCCACGGGCGCCGCGTGGCGGGCGCCGAGAAGATCTGGTTCGCCATGATCGGGCCGGATACGCCCCCGACTGGAGAATCGCCTCTCGATGCCTGGCAGCGCGACATCGCCCCGACCATCCTGGAGCTGCTGGGTCTGGACTACCGCCAATATGAAGGCGTGAAGGGTAAACCCATCCGGCCGCGGTAGGCGGCTTCCACGCCCCGCAGGCTGGCGCCGTCTTACTTCCAGATGACCGTCACAGGCCGGCTGGAAATCAGCGCGCAGGATCACCGTCAATCCGCGGCGCTCTTGCGAGAGGTCCAAATTGATCTGCCTGTAACCGGCCCGGCCGGTCGTCTGCTGGCCGCGCTGGCCCTCTTATTGGGTTCGGCGGTAACGGCGAGTGCGCAGCAAACCGCGCCCTTTACTTGCACCAGCCAAGCGACACCGCTGCAAATGCGGGCAGAGGG
>JACOSH010000549.1 GCA_016178945.1 Acidobacteriota bacterium | reverse complement strand
CGCGGCTGTGACGCAGCTCCATGAAGAACAGCGCGATGAGCAGGGTTTTGACGCTGGCGATCGACGCGGCGAGCGGAAAGTTCCAGCGCCCCAGGTCGTGCCGCGCCGCTTCGACCGTCAGCCCCAGCAAAAGCAGAAGGGCGACAAACACGATCGCGAACAACCGCACGTGAGCCAATGGGCGCGACATGATCACCGGGCCCCGATCAGATAAAGAAGAGGGAACAGCCAGACCCACACGATGTCTACGAAGTGCCAGTACAGGCCGGTCATGCGGACCGGCGCGGAAAATTCGCCCACGAGGCGCCCCCGCCGCGCCTTGAGGAGCAGCCACAGCAAAACGGCAATTCCAATCAGCATGTGCAGCGCGTGAACGCCCGTCATCAGAAAGTAGAGCTGGAAAAACAGCTTCGCGGGGCCCGGAAACGGGTCGCTCCACTTGAACGGCAACGCCGCCAGCGGCATCAGTCCGTGCTCGTACTTGTGCCGGTACTCCAGACCTTTGATGGCGATGAACGCCGTCCCCAGCCCCATCGTGGCCAGCAGCAGAATTGAGAGCCACCGGCGGTTGCGCGATTCGGCCGCGTGCACGGCCAGCGCCATCGTCAGGCTGCTGCCCAGCAGCCGGATGCCGTTGCGGAGGTTGACGTCGCTGCGGTACGAGCCCAGGTCGCCCCCCACGCTGCTGAACCGGTATCCGGTCTCGAACGACTGCACCACGTTGTACCCTTCCACGTCCTGCCCGCGCGTCTTGCCCACCGCGCCGGGCGTCGGCGCCACGGTCTGCTGCGCGGCCAGCGGCGTCAGAACGGCCAGAATGGAGAGAGTCAGCCGCATCGTCTCACCGGAAGAACAGTTGTTCGGAGTTCGAGCCGTGGATCCGCACATGGCAGGCCGTGCAGTTCTGGAAGCGCCGGTCGAACATGTTGTGGCCGCCGGACTGCGTCTTGATGCCGTCGCCCTGCCGCCCGAAGTTGCCCGCGCCGTTGTGGCACTCCAGGCACACGCTGAACACGGCCGGCCTTCGCAGCAGCTTGCCGTTCATCGAGCCGTGCGGGCTGTGGCAGCTTTCGCACCCCTCCACGCGCACCGGCGGATGCTCGAAGATGAACGGGCCGCGCTTGTCGGAATGGCACTTCAGGCACGCCTCCTCGTTGCCCAGCGCATGCTCCACCAGCCGCGGGCGCTGGCTCGTCCGCCAGGTGGGCGCGAAGCTGCCGTGCGGATTGTGGCAATCCGTGCACTGCATGAACCCTTCGTTGACGCGATGCTTGAAGGGCATGGAAAACTGCGCCCGGACACTGGCATGGCAGTCATAGCAGAGGTCGGCCTGCTTCTTGGCCAGCAGGAACTTCGGCCCCGCAGCCTTGTGGATCGAATGGCAGTTGGAGCAGACCACGTCGCTCAGCGTGTGTTGCGAGCGGCGGATGTTGGCGCGCGAAAAATCCTTGGAGTGGCACCGCAGACAGGCGTCCAGGATCTCCTTGGGCGGCATCAACGAGAAGGCCCGCGGGATGGTGGTCTTCCCGCCGCGCGCCTCGACGTGCGCCTTGCCGGGGCCGTGACAGCCTTCGCAGCCCGTGTCCTCCGGCGCGGCCGTGCCCGAGGCCACGCTCTTATAGTGGGGGTTCTTGTAGAAATCCAGCCATTTGTCCGGGTGGCACGCCCGGCACACGTTCCCGCCGACGAAGCCCGAGGCGGTGGCTGGCGGTGTCTGGGCCTGTGCGAGCAGCGCCGTCAGGAACAGGAGGAGCCCGGGCATCTCTACCCACTATAAAACAGATGACGTGAAACAAGTGGAAAAACCGCACGCCCAGTCGATCCCTTCAGCCTGTTTGCGGAAGACGTCTTGCGCTCAAGTCAACACTGTTGACCCCGGAAGCCCCGGGAGTGTATCCTAACCGGAACTTCGCAAAGGGAAGCAACTGGTGGAGGCTCGGTCAGGATGGATAAGACAACATGATCGTCGTCAGCGCGGCGTTTCTGAGCTTCCTGCTCACCTTCCTGTATGCCGTTTTTCGCTGGTCAGTGGCTGACGCCCGATCAAGGGGCAAATCCGCATGGCCACTCGCGACTCTGCTGGTTGGAGTACCCGTGTTGGCTTACCTGGCGCGAATCGCTTTTCGGTCGTTCGTGCCGCGTTCGCTTTCTTCAAGTATCATGCTTGGGGTCCCCCTGCTGGCTTGGGTGGTGTGGCTTGTCGTCCGGCCTGCCGTCCAGCAGAAGCCCACCGATGCCATTCTGTGCGGACGCGCGGGCGCAGCCTCGCGATGGATCCTCATCCTGGCCCTGGTGGCCGCGGTTTACGGCATGACCACGGGTTGGCTTGCCCAGCTTGTGATGTACCCATTGTATTTGGCGGTCCCGCCAGGGAGTTTTCCCGCGTATTTCGAGCAGTATAACTATGCCATCGTTTTCCCTGTGATTGTGGCGCTCTCCCTGGGATGGGTGCTGTCCGCGGTGTTGACCTGGTACCGCCCACCTGCCGTTCCCGCCTGGGCGGCGTGGGCCTCCGTGGGACTGGCGCTTCTCGGGTTCCTCGCGTCAGCCGCGTTCGAGTTCCCGTACAACCAGCAACTCATGGAACACGGCTACAACGCCGAGGCTATTCGCGCGAAGATCGTGGGCAATTGGTACCGCGTGGTTCCCTGGACGCTTCAGGCTGGGCTCCTCGCGTGGATGACAAGTCTGGCGCTAAGCGCGACCGGCCCGAAACGCGAGACGCCGCTCTAGTCATAGCCAAGGATACTTGAAATCTTGAGGACGAGAGCCTTCCGCGATCAGCGTTCAGCTTTTGGAATGAGCGCGGTCCGCATGCGTTTCACCTCGATGGTGCGCTGGGCCAACTCCTCACACGTCTGCGCCTCGGGCCGGCAGCGGGGGCTGATCGCTGAGTGCTGAACGCTGAACTCTGATAGCTTGCTAGAATCTAGAACACAAACGTCAGCGCCGCCAGCGGCACGAAATCGTGCACCCAGCCGCTGATCGAGGCCCCCACCGAGGGCGCGATGACCTGGCGCGGGAATGGCGTGATAAAGTCGCGGAACTCCACGCGGAGCACCAGCCCCGGAGCGATCTGGGTTTTGACGCCCGCCCCGACGCTGATCATCCCTTTGGTCTCCGTGGTCTTGGTCAGGAGAGCCAGGCGGCTGAGCGCCTGCGCCGCCGTCTCTTTGCCGGTGCCCCGGTAGATCTTGACGCCACCACCGGCGGCCACAAAGGGACGGATCTTGGACCTGGTCGGCCGCGCGTGCAGCAGGAAGTCGTAGTGGATCGCGTGGCCATCGCCGTTAAACGTCGCCTCGCCGCCCGAGCCGCTCACCTTCAGGTCGCCCGGCTGCCATTCATATCGCAGCTCGCCGCTGATATAGCGGTTCATGTTGCTGCCGACGATGGCTCCGAAAGAGGGGCCGGGTTTGAACCCCACGTTGCCCGAGCCGACCGGGCTCTTCACGGTCGCGTTGGTGAAATAGCCGCCGCCGGCCAGGCCTCCAATCTCCCAACTTTGCGCGAACGCGAGGGGGGAAGCGATTAGCAAGGCAGTCGCCAGGCATTGAATTGTGTTTCTCATGTTTGTAATGTCCTTTTTGCCGGTTCAGTCAAATCCGCCCGGCGCTTTCTCTCTTACTCGACCACCCGCACGGCGAGGGCAGTTTCTCCGGCGCCCTGTTTGATGACCAGCGGAATCTGCAGGCCCTGGCTCACGCCGTGCGGGACCTTCACATTGATCTGGTACACCCCGATCTGGCCGGGGGCGAGTCCGGCGTAACCCACCGCCAGCTCCGCGCCGTCCAGCAGGACGGTCGGCGGCACCAGGGCCAGAGCCGGATCGTCGGCCGGCGCCGGAATCCCCGCGTCGATGGCCGGCGAGGTCCGCCCCAGCCCCGTCGCGTAGATGGTCAGGTCGTCGCCTTTATGAACCGGGTTGGCCAGCGTGACGATGGTATTGTTCTGCGCCCGCACCACCAGCGGAATCCCCGTGTCCTCTCCCGCGGTGCCGCTGCGGAAGACCGCCGGCGCAGTCGGCTGCACGAAGAAGTTCAGGTTGTCGCTCACCCCGCCGGGCGTGCGTAGCACCATAGTAGCGTTGCCGTCCACCGTGAACGGCAGTTGCGCGTTGATCTGACTGCTGGAGACGAATAGCAGCGGGATCACCTGGCCGTTCACCGTCAGGCAGGACTCGCCCAGCGCCGTCGGCAGCGGGATCTCCCGCGTCGCGATGTTAATCGGGCTCAGGTCCGAGCCCCGCACGCTGATCAGCCCGCCCGGCGCCACTGGCCGGGTCTGATCGGCCGCATTGACGACCTGGCCCAGGCGCGGGATGGCCACGGCCGCGTCGTAGTTGATGGCCAGCACGGTGAAGCCGGTCTGCGTCAGCGCGATGAATGCCTGCCGGTTCATCAGAGGTTGCAGCGACCGGATGAACGAGAAGCCGGGTTCGTTGCCGCGCGGCGCTTCCACGATCCGGGTGGGACGCAGCCCCCCGCCGGTCGCCAGATTGACCTTTTGGACCACGCCCGGCGCCGAGGCGCTGGGGGCGGTCGCCCGGACGCCGATGTCGTCCACGAAGGCGAAGCCCAGCGAAGCGCCGGAGGTGATCTCCAGTTGCTTGACCGGCACCAGCGACGCGTTCAGCAGATTGTTGTCCACCACGTACATGCCGGTGTTCGACGCCGCGTAGGAGCCGCCCAGCTTGCTGAAGTCCTTGCGCGAAACCGTGAAGGTGTCGGCGTTGGCGTCGTACAGGATCAACGTGCCGTCCGCCATCGCCCCCATGACCGTGCCGCCGTTGGGCGCGGCCGCCAGCACCGTGTCGATGTTGACGTCGTTCTTATAAGGCCCCAGCGAGGGCAGCACCGACGCCGTGCGCGACACCACGTCAACGGTCGAAATCATGTGCACCGGGCCGGCCACGCGGGAGGCCGCCAGGATCGCGCGTCCGCTCACCGCGATCGAACGCGGATAGTGGCCCGCCGGCATGGTGATCGGCATCGAGCGCTCCAGGCTGTCCAGATCGTAGACATAGATGAACTGCGCGTTGTCCGCGCCGATCAGCAGCCACTTCCGGTCCATGGTGACCGCCAGCGAGGTGGGCGTGTTGCCCGTCCCCAGCGTGGCGATCTGCGTGTAGTTGCTGGCATCGAACACCAGCACCTGGTTCTTGTCCTGCCGCAGCACGTAGAAGCGGTCGCGCGCCGGGTCGGCCAGCACGTCCACCAGCTTGCCGGGGATGTCGACGAAGGTGCCGCGCTGGTCCGGATCGCGCGTGTTCACCGCTAACCGGATGTCGTTCGCGAGGTTCACCGCCAGCGACGAGCGGATCTGAACCGCTCCGGTCACCGTGCCCTTCTGATTCTGGAAGAAGGAGGGATCGACGCTGATTCTCACCCGCGCCGGCGTGACGCCGCTCGAGGGCGAAAGGGTCACCCCCGAGATCGTCGAGGTGAGCCGGAAGTCGGTATTTCCGCCGCCCGGATCGACGATGGTCACTTCCTGCGTATTGACCCGCCGGTCGCAGAAGTTGCCGCGAAAGACCACCGATTCCTGCACCGCGGCCACGCGCCGCTGCTGGTTCATCGAGCCCAGCGGGAATACCGTCACGCCGCTGTCCGATACCGAGTACATAGTCTGCCCGTCGGAGGAGAGCAGCGAGCGGCCGCCCAGGTTCTCGGCCAACTGGAAGCGCTCCAGCGCGGCCAGGTTGTCCGAGTCGTGCATGGTCAACGTCGGCGGCGCCGTGGTTGTCGAGCCCGTCGCGGCGGCCGAAGGCACTTGCGCCCAGACCACGTTCCGGACGCTGTCGAAGGCGTGGCTGCCGATATTCAACGCGCCTAAAGCGTTGCCGAACTGGTTGTACAGGAAACCGCGGCTGGAGTCGTGCAGCGCCCAGCCCGCCAGGTAGTAGGAGCCGTCCTTGTTGACGCTGACCACGCGCGGCCCTTGCGCAGGCGTCGAGACATAGCCCCGCGAGGTGACTTCCTTGCGCTGGACGTTGTATTCAAAGCGAATGGTGTCGGTGAGGCCGAAGATCCGCAGGCCGTCGCCGGAGACCCCGATCGACGTGGTGATGATCTGGGGCGGGAAGTTGGCCGGCGGCGCGGGCAGCGTCTTGGCCGTCACCCCCGCGATGGTGTCCAGCACCCGGATCGCGCCCGAAACCGGATCGAGCAGCAGGAAGTCGGTGGTGGTCACCACCAGCGCCAGCCCGTCGATGCCGAAGGCCACGCCCAGCGGCGCCGACCCCAGCCCGAACGTCTGGCGGGAGTTGGTGTTGAGATTCAGAACCGTGAGCCCGTTGTTCGAGGGCAGCGGCACTTCGAAGTTGCCGAAGTGCGCCACCAGCAGAAACTGGCCGTCCGGCGAGAGCGAGATCGATCCCGGCTGAGGGTTGACATTGATCGACCGCGGGATGCTCAGGTCGGCCAGGTTCATCACCTCGATCCGGTTCGCTCCGAAGTTGGCGATGTACAGCACGCCGCGCCCTTCGTCCAGCGCGATGTCGGAAGCCGCTCCGCCGATCGGGACCACCCGTCCAAAGGTGCCTCCCCACAGCTCGGCGCTCCCGCACACCGCCAGCGATGCCGCCAGCGTGATCCGGCCAATCCGAGAGATTAAGGTGCGAAAATCTGGAGTTCGTTTCATATACTTTTGTCCCCGCATCCAACCTTTTCCGCCGGGCGCGGGGAACTGCCAGGGGGCCCCGCGCCCGTCATGTTTTGTCGACACCCAGCCCAAGGCCTGCGGGCGTTTTCTTCAAACCGCCCCGCGGCCTTGCTCCTACACACTTGCCGCCTGACCGCTCCGCCCCTCCTTACTCAACCTTGCTGCGGCGACGCAACACGATGAGCCCCAGGAAGGCAGCCGCCAGTACGGCGCAGACGATGCGAATCATTGAGGAATCCATCTGTTCGTTCTCCTTTCCAGCGGGTCACCCCGCTCAAACCTGCGGGCGGACCTGCGGCCCGCCCGCCAACCCTAGATACTGTTGATCATCGGCAGCAGTTGCCGCACCACGATGATCGCCATCGGCCCCACCGTCACCACGAAAAGCGAGGGCAGAATGCAAAAGAAGATCGGAAACACCAGCTTCACGCCCAGCTTGGCGGCCTTCTCCTCGGCCACCTGGCGCGCCTGCACCCGCATGAAGTCGGCGTGCGCGCGCAGCGTGGCCGCGACGCTGGTTCCGAAACGGTCCGCCTGAATCAGCACGGCCACCAGTTTCTTCAAGTCCTCCACCGCCGAGCGCTCGGCCAGGTTGCGCAGCGCCTCGATGCGGCGCTTGCCGGCCTTCAGCTCCAGGTTCATCAGCCCGAACTCTTCGCTGATCTCCGGATGCGCGCTCGACAACTCCTTGGCGACCTGCACGATGGCCTGGTCCAGCCCGAGGCCCGATTCCACCGAGACCACCATCAGGTCCAGCGCGTTGGGCAGACCCCTGCGGATCTGCTTCTGGCGCCGCTTGGCCATCATCCGCACGTACTCGTTGGGGGCGAAAAACCCGATGGCCACGGCGGCGAACATGGTCACCACTTTGTTGGCCGAGTCCGTCGCCGACCCGATCACCGGGCCCGAGGTCATCAGCGGCACCAGGATCGCGCCGGCAAACTTGGCGCCATACAGCGTGCGCAGCGCATTGGGCCCCCGGAAGCCGGCCCGGATCAGCCGCCGCTGCATGATGGTGGTGTCTTTCGGCGAGACCGGCACCAGGCTGCCCAGCTTCTTGAGCAGCTCGCGGAACGCCAGGCTGGGATGCGCCACCTGCGCCTGCTGTTCGATCACCGCCCCGGTCACCCGGTCGATGGCCGCCTTGGGCCGCGCCCAGACGTTCAACCCCAGCATCGCGAAGATGCCGGTCAGGATCAGGAAAATGACGACCGTCGACAGGAGCACCATGGAGTTGCCTCAAACTTCGATATTGACGATGTGTTTCATCACCAGGTAGCCCACTACCTGGAACCCAATGGCCACGCCCGCCATGACGTGCCCGGTTTCGTCCTTGACGAAGAACGAGATGTAATCCGGGTTCACGTAGAACATCATCGCCGCCACCACCAGCGGGATGATCGACAGCGCGCTGGCCGTCATGCGGCCGTGCGCGCTCACCGCCCGGATGCGCCCCCTCAGCTTGAACCGCTCGCGGATCACGTAGGCCAGCTTGTCCAGCAGTTCGGCCAGGTTGCCGCCGGTGCGCTTCTGCAGCAGCACGGCGGAGACGAAGAAGTGCACTTCCAGCAGCGGCACCCGCTTGGCGAAGTTCTGCAGCGCGATATCCAGCGGCAGCCCCAGATTCTGCTCGTCGAAAGTGCGCCGGAATTCGCCCGACAGCGGCTCGGCGAACTCCCGGTGGATCATCTCCAGCGAAACCGAGAAGGCGTGCCCGGCCCGCATCGAGCGGGCCACGAACTCCAGCGAGTCCGGGAACTGCTCTTCGAATCTCCTCATGCGCTTGGTGCCTAAGCGCCGCAGGTAGGTGAACGGCATGCAGAAGGCCAGGGCCGCGGCCAGCCACGCGAACCGGTCTAGCGGCGGCGAAGCCAGGTACCAGACCACGTTGAACGCCACCAGCGCCAGACCGAGCGAAGTCTGCAGCAGCCCCTGCGCGGTCCAGCGCACCCCCGACCGCTCGATCAGCCCCTGTACCCGTTCGGCCAGCTCCAGTTTCTTGAGCACCCCCACCACGAAGGCGCCCTGCGGCTCGTCGGACTTGATCAGCGACGGCGCATCGGCCCCCTCACCCTTTTTCTTGGCCTTCACCTTGGTCTTGCCGAGCAGGCGGGCCCGGATCTTCTCCATGTCCGCCTTGGCGCTGGCGCCCCCGAACTTGGTGAACAGCAGCAGCGTCAGGCCCATCACGATCACGAACACGATGAAAGCAAGAACCATAAACCCTCTACGTGATATCCACTACTTGATCGAACAGGTCCACCGGCAGCTTGATGCCCGCCGCCAGCAGCTTTTCATAAAACTTGGGCCGGATGCCGGTGGCCGCAAAGCGCCCCAGCACCTTGCCCTCCGGCGACACGCCCCGCTTCTCGAACACGAAGATGTCTTGCAGCGTGATCACGTCCCCTTCCATCCCGGTCACTTCCGTCAGGTTGATGACGCGCCGCGAGCCGTCGCTCAACCGCGCCGCCTGCACGAACAGGTGCACGGCGGAGGCGATCTGCTGCCGGATCGAGGTTAGTTGCATGTTGGCGTTGGCCAGCGACACCATCACTTCCAGGCGCGAAACGGCGTCGCGCGGCGTGTTGGCGTGGACCGTGGTCAGCGAGCCGTCATGGCCCGTGTTCATGGCCTGCAGCATGTCCAGCGCTTCCTCGCCGCGGACCTCGCCCACCACGATGCGGTCCGGCCGCATACGCAGGCTGTTGACCAGCAACTGCCGCTGCTTGACCGCTCCGTGACCCTCCAGGTTGGCCGGGCGCGTTTCCAGCCGCGCCAGGTGCGGCTGCTTCAACTGCAGCTCGGCGGCGTCTTCGATGGTCACGATGCGCTCGCGCGAGGCGATGAAACTCGACAGCGCGTTGAGCAGCGTGGTCTTGCCGGCGCCGGTTCCCCCTACGATGATTAGGTTCAGCCGCGCCTTCACCGTCGCCTCCAGCAGATCCATCATGCCCTGCGTCATGGCCCGCTTCTCCACCAGGTCGTTGGGCATCAGCTTGTCGGTGCCGAACCGGCGGATCGACAGCAGCGGCCCGTCCACGGCCAGCGGAGGAATGATGGCGTTGACGCGGCTTCCGTCGCTCAACCGCGCGTCCACCATGGGGGTAGACTCGTCCACCCGGCGGCCCACCTGGGAGACGATCTTGTCGATGATCCGCAACAGGTGCTGATCGTCCCGGAAGCGCACGCTGGTCATCTCCAGCAGGCCCTTCCGCTCGATGTACACCTGCTTGTGCGTGTTCACCAGGATGTCCGAGATGGTCGGATCCTGCAGCAGCGGCTCCAGGGGGCCCAGCCCGAAGACCTCGTCCAGCACCTCCTCGCTGATCTGCTGCTTTTCCAGCGTGCTCAGCAGGGTGGGTTCGGCGTCGATCAGCGAGATCACCGCCTGCCGCACTTCGGCCCGCACCCGCTGATTGTCGATGGTGGCCAGCGCCTCCAGGTTGATCTTGTCGAGCAGCTTGCGGTGCAGCGTGAACTTCAGCTCCTGATACTCGGGCTTCAACGCCGCCTTCTGCCGGCCGGCGTTACGCAGGAGACGCTGATCCCAGGTCATCTCCTGCGGCCCTCTGTCGGAACCCATCGAACCCATCATGTGCGCCATATGCTCCGTTTCAGTCCCGTTTCCCGCCCTAGCTCACCAGCGCTCCGCGGCGCGCTTCGGCTTGCGCGCGGCTCGACAACTGCCCCGAAAACTCTTCGATCGTCCGGCCCAGCGGGCTCTTCGGCCCCAGCGGCTGGCCCGCCGTCAGCCCCTTGTGCAGCGACATGTGGTCGCTGGGGAAGGCCTTGTGCACCGGCGCGCCGAAAATCTTGCCCATGTCCTCGCCCTTGATCCCGTCCTGCTGCCTTCCGACTCGGTTGACCAGCACCCGGAACCGCTCCTGCCCGAACCCGATCTGTCCCAGATAGGCCACCGCCTTGCGCGTCAGGTGCAGGCTGGGCAGCTCGGCGGTCGAGACCAGAAACGCCTCGTCGGTCTCCGACAGCGTCACCAGGCTCAGCTTCTCGAACACCGACGGCAGATCCACCACCACGTAGTCGTACAGGCCGCGCATGTACTCCAGCAGCGCGTGCACCCGGTCCGGCTCCACCGGAAGGTTCTGCGGCGTATCCGGCGCCGGCAGGATGTCCACTCCCTCGGCATTCACCACCATCGCGGACCAGTCCGCGTCCTCGCCGCGGTCCATCAGGGCCAGCGCATCGGCCAGCGAATACCAGTGGTTCACTTTGAAGAAGAAGCCCACCGTCCCGCTCCACAAGTCGAAGTCGGCCAGCAGCACGCGCTTGCCGGTCTGCTTCTTGAGCGCGAAGGCCGTTTGCGCCGCCAGCGTCGAGGCGCCGGATCCGGGCTTGGTCGAGGTGAAGGCCACCAACCGCCCCCGCTCAACCTCGGCGCGGGCTTGGGGCTGCCGCAGCCGCTGCAGGCGGCTGATCGCCTCCCGCTGCATCTCCAGCTCAAAGGGCGCGTACAGGTACTCGGCGGCCCCGGCCCGCAGCGAGCGCAGAATAGCTTCCGGATCGTTGCGCTTGTGCAGCCCCACCGCAAACACCGGCGGGCGCTGCGCGGATACGAACTCGATCAGCTCGGCGGCCTTGTTCAAGTCCGTCGCCAGGTCCATCAGCACCAGGTCGGGACGCAACTGCCGCAGCCGGATCTCCAGCGTCTGCACCGGCGGGTAGGTCTTCAGCTCGCCCAGGATGTGAAACGCGCGCGTCGCCGGGATGGTCTCGGCAAACTGCTGCCCCAGTTCGCGGTCGGGCGCGATCAGCAGCGCGGTCAGCTCGGATTTTGCGCTTCCCTGGAGAATCTCCATACCGGTTCCTTGCAGCCTTACTTTTTCTTCTCCTTCGCGGCCGCCGGCGCTTGCTTGACCGCCTGCAAGGCCTCCTCGTGCTGCGCCGCTCCCCGGACCGTGTCATTGAACACCGGCGGCATGCCGTCCCGGTACAGCTTGGTGGCCGGCTTGAGGTCGTTCGGCTGCAGCGGCGTCACGATATCGGGCGTCACCATCACCACCAGCTCGGTCTTGCTCCGGTTGGTCGACCGGCTCTTGAAGAGATTGCCCAGGATCGGGATGTTGGCCAGGCCCGGCATGCGGAACAACTGCTCCTGCGCGCGGTCGTCCAACAATCCGGCCACCACGAAGCTCTGGCCCTCGCCCAGCTCGATATCGGTCTCCGAGCGGCGCGCCGCCAGCGCCGGAATGGTGAACCCGGAGAAGGTCACGGCGTTGGCCAGATCGATGGTCGACAGCTCCGACTTGATGTGCATTTTTACGGTGTTGTGCGGCGTGACGTTGGGCACGAAGTTCAGCCGGATGCCGAACTCCTTGAACTGGATGGTCACCGCGCCGGCGTTGGCGCCGCCTTGCAGCACCGGGACCGGAAATTCTCCGCCCGCCAGGAAGCTGGCCTCCTTGCCGTTGGTGGTCAGCAGGTTCGGCTCGGCCAGGATCTGCAGCACGTTCTGGGTTTGCAGCGCCCGGATGGTCGCCGCCAGGTTCAGGTCCGGCCGGAACGCGAACACGTTGAGCACGTCCGACAGGTTGAACGAGGTCGAGGTGCCCGGCAGCGACCCGCCGATGATCCCCTTCAGCTCGGCCGGGTTGCCGCCGCCGAACTGTCCGGTGGTCACCCGGCCCGGCGTGTTGGCCGCGCCCGTCGAGAACAGGTTGGCGCCCAACTGCACGGCCTTGGTCCGGTTCAGCTCGGCGAAGCGCACCCGCAGCACGATCTGCTTTTCCACGCCCGGCGGCGTGATCTGCAGGTTGTTCACCACGCTCTTGACCAGCGGCGCCACCAGCGCCGTGGCCCGGTCCGAAACCGCTTGGCTCGAGACCCGCCCGTTGAGCGAAGCCGATTCCCGCGAGGCCTTCACTTCAATCGGCTCGCTCGGGAAGGTGTCCTTCAGCAGCTTCTGCATGGATTCCAGGTTGGCCTCCACCGTGACCGCGAAGAAACTCCGCTCCCCGCTCTTGGACCACACCACGATGGTCGAGATGCCAAAGGACTTGGCGTTGATCAGCACCTCGCGCGCCGTGATCGGCACCGCATCCACTACGTCGGGGTTGCTGGTCGAGATCCGCCCGATATCGGAGGGATAGTCGATGACCACGCTCTTGCCGACCGTCAGCTTCAACTCTTGCGTGCCGGACTGAGCCCAGGCCGCCGTGGCCGCGGTCAGCAGGAACGCTGCGGTGTGGAGCAGGAAACTGGTCCGGGGGGATCCAGCCGCTCCGCCTTCACTTCCCATCCTTTGGCTTGTTGTCGCTCTGCTCATAGCCTCACCTGTTTGCCTCTTGTCTTGCACGGTTCAGACGAACTTCCCTTCCGGCCTGCCGGCTATTGCACCTTCTTCTGGCCAATCACTTCCACGGTCTTCTGATTCCCGCGGATCATGATGATCTCGTCGGGGACCACCACCGGCGCCGGCGGCGGGGGCGGGGCGGGCGCGGCCTGCGGCGCCGGCCGCGGGCGCGGACGCGGGGCCGGCTCGGCCTGCGCGATCTGGCGCGTGCCCCTCATCCCGAACAGCTCGTTCAACTCCTTGCCCGGGGTCGGCTCGGTCTTCTGATCGGCGGCGTTGCGCAGAATCAGTTGGACCTTGCCTTCGCTGCCGGCCAGCGTCAGGATTTCCGCCTGCGCCGGGGTCACCAGGAGGTTGACCACGGTGGCGTTGATGGCTTGGCCGCGCGAATCCGGTTGGATCTGCTGGTTGGCCGACAGCACCGTGATGTTCTGCAGCACCGTGGTTGTCACCGAGCCGTTGCCGTTGGGCGGGCGGCCGGTGACCAGCACGTCGACCCGCATTCCGGGCAGCGCGAAACCCGCCACCCCGGCCACTTCGTTCACCCGCACCGCCACCGCCCGCATCCCGGACGGGATGATCGGGGCCAGCCCCATGCCGCTGCCGCGCGGCGCCAGGCGCCCTTCCAGGATCGGCTCGTCGGCCAGCACGTTGCTGATCACCGGCCGGTCGATGACCTCCTCCACCTTCGAGAAGCCGTTCTTGGGGAACATCTCCATCGGCACCTTCACCACTTTCAACTGGTTGGGCTTGATGCTCATTCCCAGGCTCAGCGGCTCGGCCGCGGCCACCAGGTCCCTCATATCGCTCGGCCTCTTGCGCCCCGCCGCGCTGGAGGTCACCTGGTAGAACAGCCCCGCCACCACCAGGGCCAGCACTACGCTCATTCCCAAAACGGTCAAAAATCTGCGATCCATGGAGTCATCCTCTTTTCGCGATCATCTAGAATTCAGTCACCAAAGCCAGCCAGGCCCCTAAGGCAATGGCCGGCCCGTAGGGGAGGGTCTCTCCCCGGCTCCGTTGGCCCCCTCGAAGGGCCCGTCCCGCCACCACCAGCAGCGCCATCACTCCGCCCAACAGGGCCGTCAGAAACGCGGCCTGCAGGATTTGGCTGGATCCGAGCAAAGCTCCGAATCCGGCCATCAACTTCACGTCGCCTCCGCCCATGCCCCCTAAGATGTAGAAGACCAGGAACACCCCGAAACCCAACACCGTCCCCAGCGCCGATTGCCCAAAACCGCCCAGACCGTGGCGCGCCGTATGTAGGACCAGTCCACCGGCCAGGGCTGCCCCCGAAATCCAGTTGGAGATCTCCCGGGTGCGCAGATCCTGGATGGCCGCGGCCACCCCGACCCCCACGATCATCCATGCCCGAGCATCCATCACGGCTTCCCCCCCCACTCTGGGACCCCAGTACTAATCTGAGCGCTGTGCCGATCTAACCTTTCGGCGGAATGAGGGGATTTCATTAGGGAAGCCCGGCGCTCGAACAGGATGCCCAGCCCGTCGTCCTGCCGCACGCGCCAGGCGGGATCCCGCTTGAGCAGCTCACTCAGCGGCCACTCGGCCGGAATCAGCGCCAGATCAAAACCGTAGCGGTCGGCTACTTTCTGCCAGCTAAAATGGCCCCCGGCCAGGTGAATGTACTCTTTACCGTACTCCTGCCCGTAGAAGTCGCTGCGCCCGTCCACAAACACCCGCATCCGAGGATAGAAGCGGTAGATCAGGTAATCTCCCCACTGATCGGAGCTCAGGATGCGCGGCATGGGACCCGTCTTGGGAGCAAGAACCTCCACGTTCTTATCGACCAGAGCCACAGGAAACCGGATCTCGGGAAAGTCCTTGGGCCAGTTCTGGCCGTTGGCCAGCGCCAGGGTCGCCACCAGCGCCGGCGACCACGCGCTCAGGCGCATCGGAATCCGGGAGAATTCGCAACTCAAATCCCGCAGGATTCCGGCGATCGAGGCCTTCGATTTTCGCTCCGTCCAGCGATGCCACAGCTCGGTCAGCTCCGTGGCCAGGATAGGGGCGGCCACCAGCGCGAAGATCGGCGCATGACGCACCGAGGCCAGCGCCTGTTGGGCCCAGAACACCACCAGCAGGGCCTCCGGGAACTTTCGCCGCGCCAGCAGCAAGCCGGTCAGTCCCAGCCCCACGAACAGCAGCACTTCAAACTGCAACATGTGCTCGGCGCGGAACTTGGGCGACTGGAATTCCTCCACCGCCTCCAGGATCCAGGAGGAGCGCAGGTATTGGG
>JACOSH010000548.1 GCA_016178945.1 Acidobacteriota bacterium | reverse complement strand
GCGACATGGCCTTCAGCGAAGGGTCCTACGAAACGACTGGCACGGACCCGGCTACGAAGAAAAAGGTCTCCGAAAAGGGCAACTACGTCACCTGCTGGATGAAGCAGGCCGACGGCTCCTGGAAGGCGGTCGCGGACATCACCGCGGCCGAACCGGCCGCGCCCGCTCCCGCCGCCGCCAAGTAATCCGGCTGGCCGCTCGAACCCGCGCTCACGGCAACAGAGCGTGAAGTCCGGCAGCCGCTACTCGCGGTTGCTGGTGGGGGCCTCGGTCTGGCTGCTGGCGGGCGTCTGGCGCCGGCGCGCGGCCAGCGCTTCGACAAACGCGGCGTGATCGGGGGACTGCAGTCCCTGGTTCAAAACTTCCAGGAGGCGCGGACCGTCGTTTCGCAGCAACGCCCGCGGGTCGAGCCATAGACCCGGAAAGACGCGGGCACGCAGGATCCCGTCCGTGCCGGGCTCCATGCGCGCGTACTGGCCGCCGGTCAGGCAACGCCACTCGATCCTGGACTCCTCGATGAGGAAGGCAACGTACTCGGAGACTCCTGCTTTGCGGTACAGCTCCAGTTTCGGCCCGACGTCGTGGGATGCGCTGGACAGGCAGACTTCCACGACCAACTCCGGCGCACCCGAGCCGAATAATCCCTCCAGGCGCGACCGTCCTCCATACTCGGGCAGAATTCTCAAGCTCGAGTCCGGCTGCGGAGCATCTCCGAGCATCAACCAAGGGGCGTTGCTGACAGCTTCGCAGCCCGGGGTGCACCAGGAGTAGTGTCCCAACAGGGTCGCGAGGAAGTTTTCCTTCGAGCCATGTGCCACACTGACGGGAGACGGCATGCAGACTACCCCACCAATGAGCTCGGCCTTCTTTACCTCCGGTTGTAACTCCCATCGGCGCAGGAACTCGTCCCGCGACAGTTTCTGGCCGGCGGCTAGCGGAGGCGCACTCTGTTCCACCGTCGACATATTGTTTCCCGACCGCGGATTCGTATCCAGAGTAACACGACGTCCAGCCCGCGCGTGATCGAAGAACAGGAGCACAGGATCGCGCTAGCGCTCTTGGGATCGGGGCAACTCAATGAACTCTTCCACCGAAAGATTCGCATCCCGAACAATGGCGCGGAGCAGTGGCGCTTGATCGTCCACGGTTCGAGCCTTCGTCTGTGGGTGAAACTTCCGTCTTTGACATCGCGGAAGGTGGTCCGGCCTCACTGGCCATGAATCAAGCGGGAACGGAGACGGGAACGGTCACCCTGCCCTGGAACGATCGACCCTCCTCGGGAATCGCCTCCCCGAGGCTCGCCAGGCTTTCCAGGTACAACGCGATGGCTTCCTTGACATGACGCTCCGTCTCTTCCAGAGTTTCGCCCTGGGTGTGACAACCGGGCAGAGCCGGAACGAACGCCACGTAGCCGCCTTCAGGAGCTTGTTCGTAGAAGACCGAAGAGGAGAAGGCCTTGGGAGCCCTGCTTTTCATCCCTCTCATTGTAGGACAGTGGATTATGGGCCGGGAACCCGGTCGGGCGGGAAGATCGCGGCGGCGGTCCGTTTGAGGAATCTGGAGACCGGCTCGATTTCCGCGGCGGGGATCTGGGAGATGGCGCCGCAGACGCTGAGGGCGGCCGCGAACCGTCCAGTGGGATGGAAGACCGGGACGGCCACGCAGCGCACGGCCAGCTCTTCCTCCTCGTCGTCTACGGCGTAGCCCACCTTGCGCACTTTGCCGATCTCGCGCCGGAGCATCTTGGGCGAGGTGATGGTGTGGGTGGTGTGGCGGATGTAGACCTGTTTGGAGGCCAGCCGCTCCAGAATCTCCGGGGGCCCGAAGGCCAGGATGACCTTGCCGACGCCGGTGCAGTGCAGGTCCATGCGGCGTCCGACGTAGGTGTCGATCTTGATGAGACCGGGCGCGTCCACCTTTTGGATGTACACGCCCTGGTCGTTGTCGGGAACGGCCAGGTGCGCGGGCAAGTGAAGCTGATCCACCAGCGCACGCATGTGGGGCAGCGCGGCCTCCGAGACGGACAGGTTTTTCGTCATGCCCTGGCCCAGCCCGTAGGCTTTCAGCCCCAGGGTGTAGTTGAGGCTGTCGGGGCGCTTCTGGATATAGGCGAGACGCTCCAGCGTCAGGACGATCACGTGGGCGGAGCTCTTGGGGATGGCCAGCTTGCGGCTCAGCTCGGAGATATTCAACCCCCGCCGCGAGCTGTCCAGGCACTCCAGAATGGCCAAGGCGCGTTCGACGGCGGCGGCGTGGGGTCCCGGGGGCATCGGTCCGTCCATTATACCGGACGAAAACCGGCGCCCGAGCTTGACCGGAGCGGGACGCCTCCGTACGCTGGAGGAACCTTGGCAGGCGCCGATGACCACCCTGATCCACGACCCCGCGCAGATCGATTTCGACCAGCCCGGCAGGCGCCACTACCAGGTCGCGTTCCATCTGGACGGCGCGTGGGGCTATTCGCTCGTGCCGCTGACGGTGATCAACGGCCGGCGCGGGCCGAACCGCAATGGAGTGATCTGTTTCGGCGGCACGCATGGCAACGAATACGAAGGTCAGATCGCGGTGAAGCGCCTGTGCGCGGATCTGGACGCCGAGCGGATGACGGGGCACGTGATCCTGATGCCGCGGTTGAGCGAGAGCGCCTGCACGGCGAACTCGCGGACTTCCCCGCTGGACGGCGTGAACATGAACCGCGCGTTCCCCGGCAATCCGCGCGGGACGATCTCCTCCCGGATCGCCCACTTCGTCAAGACCCGGATCTTCCCGCGGGGGCGGGTGGTGATCGACCTGCATTCGGGCGGCAAGGAAGGAGCCTTTCCCATCTGCACGTCGTTCCACCCCATCCCGGACGCGGCACAGCGGGCCGAAATCGCGGCGGTTTCGCGGCTGTTCGACACGCCGTTTGTGTTCATCTACGCCTCGACCATGGCCTCGGGCCTGCTGACCGACGAGGCGGAGGCGGAAGGCAAGATCACGCTGGGCGGCGAGTTCGGCGGCGGCGAGACCACCAGCCGCCACGGCGTGCGGCACGCCTACGAAGGCACGCTGAACGTGCTGCGTCATTACGGGCTGCTGGAGGGCGCTGTCGAGCCGATCCGGCCGGCGGGATCGCCGCCGCCACGGCTGGTGAAGGCGGACCAGCTTGATTACTACCAACCCTGCCCGCGCGACGGGGTGTGGGAACCGGTGGTGGATCTGGGCGCGGCAGTGGAACAGGGGCAATTGATCGGGCGGCTGCACGATTTCAGCGACCACGGCGCGCCGCCCCTGGAGATCCGGGCCGTCCGCGGCGGCTTCCTGATCATGATGCACCTGAGCGCGCGGCCGCTCAAGGGACAGACGGTCTACGTCGTCGCAGAGGAAGTGGCCTGGGAGGAAATGGGCGCGTGAAGATCACCGGCGTCGAGCTGAGCGTGCTGAAGTCGCCGGGCTTGTACGACCAGCCCCAGGACTCGAGCGAGCCGCTCGGCCCGACCTACATGGGCGTGGTCAAGGTGACGACGGACGCCGGTATCCGCGGCTATTCCGACATGGAGACCTGCGCCACGGTGGCCAAGGCCTGCGTGGACGCGCCCAAGTGGAGCCAGGACGAGGGCATGGAGTGCTTCGACGGTCTGCGGTCGCTGCTGCTGGGGCAGAATCCGCTGGAAGTCGAGCGGCTGTGGTACCGGATGTACCGCGGGAGCATCTACTACGGCCGCCGGGGCGTGGCGATCCAGGCGATCTCGGCGATCGATATCGCGCTGTGGGACATCTGCGGCAAGTTCTATGGGCAGCCGGTCCACATCCTGCTGGGCGGCAAGTGGCGGGACCGCGTGCGCGCCTATGCCAGCACATTGTTCAGGTCCACGCCCGCGGCGATGCGCGAGGCCGTGAAGGCGTATGTGGACCAGGGTTTCACGGCGGTGAAGTTCGGCTGGGGCGGATTTGGCGCGGACCGGCGGCGGGATGTGAGCCTGGTGGAGGCCGCGCGGCGCGAGCTGGGCGACGGCCGCGACCTGCTGGTGGACACGGGATGGTTCGTGGAGCGGACGCCCAAGGAAGCCATCCAGGTGGTGAAGTCCCTGGAGCCGTACGCGCCTTTCCTGGTGGAGGAGCTGCTGCACCCGGAAGATTACGACGGCTACCGGAGAGTGGCCGAGGCCGTCGATACGCGGATCGCCTGCGGCGAGCAGGAGGCCACCGAGTGGGGCTTTCAGCAGCTCATCGAACGCGGCGGCGTGGACGTGCTCCAGCCGGATCTGACGCGCTGCGGCGGATTCACGGTGGCGCGCAAGATCGTCCACATGGCCGAGCGGGCCAACCGGCTGGTGATCCCGCACTCCTGGTCGAGCGACCTGCTGACGGCGGCGTCGCTGCATCTGACGGCCTTCGAGCGGCGCGCCGAGTTCGTCGAGTTCAGCACCTCGCAGGGTCCGCTGAGCCGGATGTTGGTGAAGGAGCCGCTGCGGATGGTGGATGGGCATTTGAAGGTCCCGGAAGGCCCGGGGTTGGGCGTGGAGGTGAACGATGCAGTCATCGAACAATACCGGATCGCGTGACGCGGTGGCGGCGCCGGACATCGCCACCTGTCTTTTCGCGGAGGAGAACCTGTACACGGCGGTTGTGTCGGACTCGCTGGATCAGCTTGGCGCGCGGAATCAGGCCATGCGGGAGCGCCTGCGCCCGGTCCACGCGAAGTGCAAGTTCGCGGGTTGGGCGCGCACCATCGCCTGCTCGGACGTCTACCATACGCCGGAGGATCCCTACGCGGTGGAGATCGAGGCGGTGGACAGCCTGCTGCCGGGCGAGGCGGCCATCGTGGGGACGCAGCAGTCGCGGCGGAACGCGCCCTGGGGCGAATTGCTGTCCACGGCCGCCCGGGCGCGCGGGGCGCGGGGCGCCGTGATCGACGGCCTGGTGCGCGATGTGCGCAAGATCGAGGAGCTGGGCTTCCCGGTGTTCGCGGCCGGCATCAAGCCGGTGGACTCGATGGGGCGCGGCATGGTGACGGCCTACAACGTGCCGGTCGAGTGCGGCGGCGTGCTGGTCCATCCGGGCGACCTGGTCTTCGCGGATTCCGACGGAGTGGTGGTGGTTCCGCGCGCGATGGTCAAGGAGGTGATCGAGCTGGCGGCGGACCGGGTGAGCCGGGAGAACCGCTCGCGCGCCGAGCTGATCGAAGGGGCCTATCTGCGGGACGTGTTCCGCAAGTATGGCGTGCTGTAGCCGATTCCGCAGGGCTCCAAAATGCGCCATAATGAAGCCATGTTCGTCTCGCGCGCCGTGTTGGTATTCGCCCTGATCGTTCCGGTCTGGGCCGACGTCACCTATTCCAAGGAAGTCTCTCGCATCATGCAGGCCAGGTGCCAGCAGTGTCACCGCGCCGGAGACATCGCGCCCTTCGCCCTGAGCAACTATGAGGACGCCAAGACCTACGCCGAGGACATCAAGCGCGTCGTTACCGATCGCATCATGCCACCCTGGAAGCCGGCGGCGGGCTTCAACTCGTTTCGCGATTCCTACGCCCTGACCGACGAGCAGCGCACGCAGATCCTGGACTGGATCGCCGGCGGCGCGCAGGAAGGCGATCCGGCGGATCTGCCCGAGCCGCTGCCCGTGAAGGAAACGCCGTGGGAGCTGGGCGATCCCGATCTGATCCTGGCGATGCCGAAATATACGCCACCGGTGCGGCCCTCCGATACGTACCGCTGCTTTGTTCTGCCCACCGATCTGGACGAAACGCGCTTCGTCAGCGCGGTGCAATCGGCGCCCGGGCAGAAGCAGATCGTGCATCACGTGCTGATCTACGTGGATGAGACCGGCGACTCGGAGAAGCTGGACGGCAAGGACGGCCAGCCGGGATACACCTGCTTTGGCGGACCCAACGTCAGGATCGGCATCGGCGGTCTGCTGGGCGGCTGGGCCCCCGGCGCCCGCACGCGCCACCTGCCCGAGGGCATCGGGCTGCTGCTGCCGAAGAAGTCGCGCCTGGTGCTGCAGGTGCATTATCATCCCTCCGGCCTGACGCTGGAGGACCAGACCCAGATCGGCATCTGGTTCAAGCCCAAGGACAGCGTCAACAAGCGCCTGGTGAACATCCCGATTCTGAACGACCGCTTCGAAATCCCGCCGGGCGCCGCCGATCATGAAGTGAAAGCGCAACAGGCCGTTCTGCCCTTCCTGACGGGCAAGGCCATCACGGTGGCCCCGCACATGCACTTGCTCGGCCGCAAGATCAAGGTGGAGCTGGAGAAGCTCAACGGCCAGAAGGAGCCGATGATTCTCATCGACAATTGGGACTTCAACTGGCAGGGCTTCTACACGTTCGAAGAGCCCGTCACGCTGCCCTCCTTCTCGACGGTGCGGGTAACCGCCAACTACGACAACTCGGAGAACAACCCGAAGAACCCCAACAAGCCGCTCAAGGCTGTGCGCTGGGGCGAAGGCACCGACGACGAGATGTGCATAGCCTTCATCGGAGTGGTGTTCGACAACGAGAACCTGATCCCGTTCCGCCGGAAGTGACCTACTTCAGCGACGCCACGCCTTTGTTCAGCTCGTAGAGTGTCTTGACTTCCTGTGCGCTCAACTCGCGGTTGAACACGGCCAGCTCGTCGAAGAACCCGGCGTAATTGACGCCCAGGCGGATGGCCGCGCGAGCCGGATCCCATCCGAACGGCTCGCCGATGCTCTCCGCGGCGCCTTGCAGCCGCCCGTCCAGATAAAGGCGGGCCACGCCGCGGCCGCCGCCCAGACCCGCGTGCGTGATCGCTACGTGCGTCCACTTGCCACGGGCGAAGGGCGTGCGCGTCACTACTACCAGCCGCTTGAGGAAATCGGGGTTCTTATCCGGCTCGATCTTGCTCGGATTCCAGATCTTCAAATCCCCAAACACACCCAGGCGGAAATGGCGGGGCTTGTCATCCTTGGTGAAATCCACCCAGATGGCCGAGTCATTGTAGGCTTTGTCGGTCACC
This sequence comes from Acidobacteriota bacterium, assembly GCA_016178945.1. GTDB lineage: Bacteria > Acidobacteriota > Terriglobia > Bryobacterales > Bryobacteraceae > JACOSH01. The sequence continues at coordinate 7,195 of JACOSH010000548.1, read as the reverse complement.
TGGATGGGATCGCAGTAGCCCGGCTCCAGATCCTGCTCAGGGTCCAGACTCAGCCAGAAGGACACGGTCCCGGTCCAGCCGCCAGCGTTGAAGGCCACGTTCTTCTGAGCCGCATAAAAGATCGCTTTGGTGTTCTTCTTCTTGAACCACAGGGCGTCGCCGAATCGGCCCCGGCCTGGCGCGATCTCGACGTCGGCGCTGGAGACGCCGGGCCTGGCGCCGGCCTGGTCCCGATAGGAGGCCGCGGTGTACAGGCGCTTGTCCCCCAGGGCAAAAGCCGCATCCGTCGAGCCGTCAAACGGCGCGTGAAAGGTGAGCGCTTCGCGCAGCGAAGCGCCGTTGGCGAGCGAAGCCAGCAGGGCGAGCAGTCCAATCGGCCGGAGCATAGTGTCTGCTAGTATAAACTGAACTCGTGCGCTGGTACCGCTGGTGGTACATCTCCATCGGGCTGGGCTTCCTGCTCCTGGGCCTCCGCGCGGTGATCGTGGGCGAGCGGCCCTGGCGCATTGCGGTGAGATGGCTGATCGCCGCGGCCTTCCTGCTGATGGGCACCCTCGGCTTCCGGAAGTGAGGGCGGGCCTGGCCGGTCCTTTACTGCACGGGAGTCCCGTAAGGCACCAGGGTTTTGACGCGCTCGGTTCCGTCCACGCGCGCGATCTTCCAGCCGCTGGGCCCCTTCTCCAGGTACATGAACTGCGCTTCATTGCGATCCTGGTACACGTACTCGACCCGCACTTTGACCTCGCGATCGGTCAGCGGCTGCGGCTCGGTGATGGCGATCCCCTTGATGGCGGCATTGGATTCCTTCAGGTACCTGGCGAAGCCCTCCGCGCCAGTCTCGGCCAGCGACTGTTTCAAGGAGACCTCCATCGGACCGGCATAGGCGGCCAGGTAGACCTGGACGTCGCCGGCGCGCGCGGCGTCGAGCATGGCGTAGATGGCATCCTGCGGCGTGGGTGCGGATTTCGGCGCCGCGGCGATGCCGGAGGGTTTCCAATCCGCCAACCTCCAGCCGTTCCGCTGCGCCAGCACCAGGGCCAGCGCGCCGGTCAGCACAGCGACGGTCACCGCGCGGGCTTTGCGGTCCTTGCTCATTTCTTCTGCGCGCTGGGCGGCGGATCGCCTTTCCGGATGATGGTCAGGTCCAGGTTGCCGTTCTTGTCGACGATCACCTTCTTGATGCGCGGCAGGACTTCGGCCATCGCCTCCTGGTAGAGCCGCTCGCCGGTGACCTCGGCGGCCTTGGAGTACTCGGCGGCGAGCTGGCTGAAACGCGAGGCGTCGCCCGAGGCCTCGTTGATCTTCTTCTGCCTGTATGCCGCGGCCGCCTCCAGCATCTGGCGCGCTTCGCCGCGCGCTTTGGGAATCACGTCGTTGGCGTAGCCCTGCGCCTGGTTGACGATGCGGGACTGGTCGGCCCGCGCGCTTGCCACGTCGCGGAAGGCGTCGGCCGCCTCGGGCGGCGGCGTCACCGATTCGATATTCACGGTGGACAGCTCCACGCCCGAGCGGTACTGGTTGAGCCGCTGCTGCGCGGCCGCGCGGACTTCCTCCTGGATGGCCGCCTTCCCGGTGGTCAGAATCTCGTCCACGCCGCGGTGCGCGATCCGCCGCGCCAGCTCCGACTCCACCGCCGATCCGATCGCCCTGCCCACATCCTGAGTCTGAAACAAATACTCCGACGGCACGCCCACCGAATACTGCACCACCACCCGCATGTTGATGATGTTCTGATCGCCGGTCAAAAACTGCGACACCAGCGGCTGCGAGCGGCCCAGCACGGCGTCGGGCAAATCGCCGCCCACCACCAGGCGCTGCAGTTGCCGGACTTTCAGCCAGGTCACCCGGTCGAGCGGCCAGGGCAGCGCGAGGTGAATGCCGGGCAGGACCCGCGGCTCGACCACCGCGCCGAAGCGCGTCACCACGGCCTGCTCTTCGGGTCGCACCATGTAGACGCTGGTGAGCAGCCACAGGATCCCCACTCCCGCCGCGATGCGGCGCCGCCGTGGGGACGGAGGCGCGACGGGCAGCTCCGGCAGCGCCGCCGGCGGCGGGAGGCTCGCGGGAGGCCGCACGTCCAGGATGCTCATTGCGCTCCGCTCTGACCGCGCGTCAGCACTTTCAGCAATTCCGAGTCCGAGCTCAGGATCGCGGTGGTCTTGTCGTCCAGAATCTTCTTATACGACTCCAGCGTCCGCAGCAGCTTGTAGAGGCGCGGATTCCGGGAATAGGCCGCGCCGTAGATGCGCGTGGATTCGGCGTCGCCCTCCCCCTTGAGCTTCTCGGCTTCCTTGTAGGCGACCGAGAGGATCTCCTCTTTCTGCCGGTCGGCATCGGCGCGGATGCTCAAAGCCTGCTCCTCGCCCTCGGCGCGATACTGCCGCGCGATCCGCTCGCGCTCGGCCCGCATCCGGGCGTACACCGACTGCTTGTTCTGTTCCGGTAGATTGATGCGCTTGATGCGCACGTCCACCACCGCGACGCCATACTGCTCCAGCGCCGCCCGGCCGGTCATCTCCGTGAGGCTGTCGAGCATTTGCGCGGCCTGAATGGTGGCGGCGCTCGAGGAGACAATGGAATCCAGATCGTGCGTGCCCAGCGCCGCCGACAGACCCGACCAGATGATGTCGTGCAGCCGCATCTCGGCCGCCACCGGATCGCCGACGGTCTGGACGAACTTGTTGGGGTCCTGGATCCTCCAGGCCACGTAGTTCTCGATCACGATGTTCTTCTTGTCGCGGGTCAGGAACTCCGAGGGTCGCGGATTGTAGATCCGCAGGCGGCGGTCGAAGAATAGCGCGGTCTGGAAGGGCCATTTCGCGCTGAGACCCGCATCGGTCACGGTCCGGACAGGACGCCCGAACTGCGTGATCAGGACGAACTCGGTCTCGCGGACCGGGAAGAACGTGGTGTAGAGAAGTAGGATGGCCGCGGCCGCACCGGCCGGGGCGGAGTATTTCCGAAAACGTTCCGGTATCATCATGGACTGTCCTCCCGGAAAGGCTGGGCCGGCCGCGGCTGGGGCGCCGCCAGGGGCGCGGCCTGCGGGCCGAGCTCCACTCCGTCCTCGAGCAGCAGCAGATGCTTGCGGCCCTTGGACGGATCGACGATGAACTTCCTCTTGCCCGGCAGCACCAGCTCCATGGTCTCCAGGTACAACCGTGTCTCGGTCGGGCCGGGCGCGGATCGAAAGGCCTGCTCGGCCAGCACGAAGCGGCTGGCATCGCCCGCGGAGCGATTCTTCTTGCCCAGCGTGTAGGCCTCGGCCGCCTTGAGCCGCGCCTGCCCGCCGCCCCGCGCCAGGGCCACCTGTTCGTTGCGATACCCCTCCGCCTCGTTGATCAGCCGGTTCTTCTCCTCATAGGCGCCGGACACATCGCGAAACGCATCGACGACTTCCAGAGACGGGTGCACGTCCTGCAACTTCACCCGCAGCACGGCGACGCCGGCGCCGTAACGGTCCAAGCGCTGCTGCAGCTCTTTCTGGGCGCGGACCTCGATTGCCTGCCGTCCCACGGTCAGGACCTCGTCCAGCGCCGTTGCCGTCGTAATGGAGTGGAGAACGCTCTCGGCCGCCGCCCGAATGGTGGTCTCGCCGTCCAACTGCCGGAACAGATAGTCGTCGGGCCGGATCAGGTTGTAGTGGACGGTGGCGTTCAGCTCGATCATGTTCTGATCGCCGGTCAGCATGAGGGCTTCTTCCGGCTTACGCTGGAACCGGCCCGAGCGGTGCTGCACGTTCCACTCGTAGGCGGCGGGCTCCGTGTCCGGGGCCGCGGCGTTGGAGCGGAAGCCGACTTCCACAACGCGCACCTGCCGCGACTTAATCTTTGTCAGGCTCTCGACCGGCCACGGCAGCTTGTAATGCAGGCCCGGTTCGCCATAGGGCAGCACCTTCCTGCCGAAGCGCACGATGACTCCCTGCTCATCCGGAGCGAGCGTATAGAAACCATTCAGCGCCAGCAGGGACGCCGCCACGTACAGCGCCGGGCGCTTCCACTCGCGGCGGTGCTCCACCGCCCGCTCCCAGAGCGACCGGACCGGCAGCGCCCGCAGCCGCTCCCAAACCTGCGGCAAACGCAGCGCGGCCATCCAGCGGTTGAAGCGCGTATCCTCGCCGGGCTCCACCCGCAGCAGCCGCAGCGAGTTCATCATCACCAGGAAGGAGGAGATCTGGTGCGTGAAGGCCGCGCCGATCGGTCCCAGTTTCCCGGTCGCGCACAGGATCACGGCCACGGCGTTGACCACGCCGGCGAACAGAATGATGTTCTGCCAGGCGGTGGCGACGGCGCGCTGGCTGGTGTCGAACAAGCGGGGGAGCTTCTCCAGCGAATGCGGCATGTAGACCACATCCGCCGCTTCCGCGGTAATGTCGCTGGCTCCGGCCACGGCGATCCCGACCTGCGCGGCGGCCAGCGCGGGGGCGTCATTGATGCCGTCGCCGGCCATGGCCACCACTTTGCCCCGCGCGGCAAGCTGCTTGACGCGATCCAGTTTCTGTTCGGGGAGTAGTTCCGCTTCCACCTGCGGGATGCCGATCTCGCGCGCGATCGCCTCGGCGGCGCGGCGACGGTCGCCGGTCAGCATGATCTGGCCTGGGATACCCAGCTCGCGCAGCCGGGCGCTGGCCGATTGAGCGCCCTCGCGCACGCGGTCCCGCAGCAGGATCGCCCCGGCCAGCCTGGACCCTTCGGCCACCAACACCGCCGTCGCGCCAACGCGGTCCGCTTCCTCCAGCAGGTGTTCGGTGTTGTGGATCCCCTGCTCGGCCAGGAACGCCGCGTTGCCCGCCCGCACCCGCCGCGTCCCGACGGTGCATTCGGCCCCTCGCCCGGGCCACACATGGGCCTCCCCGGCGCCGGGCACGTCCAAGCCGCGCGACCGCGCCGCCTCGACGATCACCTTGGCCAGCGTGTGGTCCGAGCCGCTTTCGGCGGCTGCGGCCAGCGCCAGCAACGCGTCCTCGTCCCGGTCGAGCGCGATGATCCGGATGATCTCGAACCGGCCTTCGGTCAGGGTTCCAGTCTTGTCGAAGACCACGGTGTCCACTTTGGCGGCCATCTCCAGCACCGCGCCGCCGCGCACCAGGATGCCGCGCCGCGCCAGGCCCCCGATCGCCGCCACCATCGCCGTGGGTGTGGCCAGAATCAACGCGCAGGGGCAGGCCACGATCAGAACCGAAACTGTCCGCAGCCAGTCGCGCGTGAAATAGAACGTCAGCGCGCCCGCCAGCAGCAGGGCGGGGAGGAAGTATTTGGCGTAACGATCCGCCCGCCGCTCCACGGGCGCCTGCTTCCCCTTGGCCTCTTCGACCAGTTGGACGACCCGGGCCAGGGTGGTCTCCGAGCCGGCCCGTTCGACCCGCAGGTGCAGCAGCCCGTTGCCGTTGAGCGTCCCGGAAAAGACCTCGTCGCCGGGCTGCTTGTCGCGCGGCAGCGGCTCGCCGGTCACCGAGCTTTCGTCAATCGCCGAGGTCCCGTGTGTGATGACGCCGTCGGCGGAAATTCGCTCGCCGGCCCGCACGACCACCATGTCTCCGGGCCGCAGCGACTCGGCATCCACTTCCATCTCCTGGCCGTCGCGGAGCACTCGCGCGCGCCGCGGCAACTGCTCGATGAAGCGGTGGATGGCGGCCTCCGTCCGTCCGGCGGCATAGGACTCCAGCCCCTCGCCCACCAGCACGATGAACATGGCCTCGGCCGCGGCCAAATATTCCCCCACCGACAGCGCGGCGATCACCGCGATACACAGGGCCAAGTCGGCCGAGATCCTTTTCTCCAGCAGCGACGAAATCGAGTTATGAAAGGTCTTGTAGCCGGCCAGCAGCGTGATGATCGCCGCCGTGTCCACTCCGAAGATGGTTTTCCAGACTCCGGCGAGGTTCAGCAGCAGGAGCAGGCCGACAAAGGCGGCAAAGGCGTAATACCGGATCCGTTCCTGGCGTTCCTCATCCATGGCCTGGTGAACCTATCTAGGGTAACAGAAGGACCGAGGGACACGGCGTTATCGCCGCAACCGCGCGGCCAGCTCCGCGGCCCGCTGGAACTCTTCCTGCAGTTGGCGCGAGCGCAGGTTCTCGCGCAGGTGGTCCAGCTCCTGGATATAGGCCGCCAGAGCCTGCTCAATCGCGTCGGCATTGGTGGCCAGGATGTCCCGCCACAGCTCGTAGGCGGAGAGGGCCAGGCGCGTCGAATCGGTCAAGCCAGGACCCGCGATTCTCAAATCGTCCGGCGCGTCGAGGTTGGCGGCGACCGTGGCGGCGAGCGCCGTGGAGGCCAGTTGCGGCAGGTGTGAGGTGAACGCCACCACGCGGTCGTGCTCGTCTGGATCGACGACGAACGGGATTGCGCCGATGCGCCCGATCCAATCCACCAGCCAGCGCGCCGCCGCCGTCTCCATCTCCTTGCGCACCGAGGGCGTCAGGACGTAGGTCCGGCCCTCAAACAGGCCGGCCTCCGCTTCCCCCACTCCGCGCTTCTCCTTGCCCGCCAGGGGATGCCCGCCCAGGAACTGGCAGCGGCGCACCATCTTGCGACCCGTGGCGGCGATCTGTCCTTTGGTGCTTCCAGCGTCGGTGATCAAGGCGTGCGGCTGAACCAGCCCGTCGATGTGATGCAGCGTGTCCAGAATGCGTCCCACCGGCTGCGAGAGATAGATCAGATCCGCGCGCGAGGCGGCCGAGGCCAGGTCCGCGCCTTCGTCGACGACGCCCCGTTCCAGGGCTTGGCTGAGCGTCGCCGGCGAGCTGACACCGAGGATGCGGCCCGCGAACCCCGCCTTGCGGAGCGCCAGCGCGAAGGAGCCCCCGATCAGGCCCACTCCCACGATGGCGATGGTGTTCAAATGGCTCTTCCCACGGCCGAGGCGATGATCCGGCACTGCCGCATCATCTCCACGAACTGGTCCGGACGCAGGGTCTGGGCGCCGTCGCTCCAGGCCTTGTCCGGATCGTGATGCACTTCCACCAGCAGGCCGTCGGCGCCGGCGGCCACCGCGGCGCGCGCCATCGGCGCCACCTTGTCGCGGCGGCCGGTGCCGTGCGAGGGATCGGCCACGATCGGCAGGTGCGACAGTTTCTTGACCACCGGGATGGCCGAGATATCCATGGTGTTGCGCGTGTAGGTCTCAAACGTGCGGATGCCGCGCTCGCACAGGATCAGGTCGTAATTGCCTCCGGCCAGCACGTATTCGGCCG
>JACOSH010000547.1 GCA_016178945.1 Acidobacteriota bacterium | reverse complement strand
GGTGTTCTCCTTCGACAGACGATTATGCAGGAGACGGGAAACAACCACAAGCAAAATCCGCCGCAGTCGAACATGATCGCCGAATCGCGCGTATTCGGCTAGCCGGACCTGGTGTACTATGAGGGATCGCCATGTACCTTCAGGATCTCCGCTATGGTGTGCGGATGCTCGCCCGCAATCCTGGCTTTGCCGCTGTGGCGGCGCTGACGCTGGCGCTGGGGATCGGTGTCAACACGGCGATTTTCAGCGTGGTGAACGCGGCGCTGTTGCGCCCACTGCCGTACCGCGCCTCGGATCGCCTGGTGATGTTGTGGGATCAACTGCTCAAGCTGGGCCTCACGCAGTTTCCCACCACCTTCGGCACTTACCTCGACTACAAAAACCAGAACCAGGTGTTCGACGACATCGCCGTATACAACACGGCGGATGTCAACCTGACCGGCGGCGAACAGCCTGAGCGGATTTCCGCGGGCCGGGCATCCGCTAACTTGTGGCCGCTCCTGGGGGTGGACACAGCTCTGGGCAGGACCTTCACTCCGGAGGAGAATCAGCCTGGCCGCGGCAGTGTAGCGGTCATCAGTCACGGGTTGTGGCAGCGGCGTTTCGGGGCGGATCCCCAGCTCGCGGGCAAGACCTTGAATCTGGACGGCGCACTGTTCACCGCGATCGGCGTGCTTCCGCCGGGCTTTGCTTTTTCCGCCGGACTGGCGGCCCCGCCCGACCTGTGGTTGCCGCTCGAGTTCCGGCCCGATCCGAATCGGACGCGGGGCAATCTGCGGTTGATCGCACGGCTGCGAACGGGGGTCTCGCTAGCGCACGCCCAATCGAACATGACCGCGGTGGGACAAAGGCTGGCCGAAGAGCACCGGCTCTATCGCGGACCGCGCGGGGAAGACGCCGGGTACCGCGTTCGCGTGACGCCGCTGCGCGAGCAGCTCTATGGCGATATGCGCCGGGGCCTGCTGGTGCTCTTGGGGGCTGTAGGCTTTGTGCTGCTGATTGCCTGCCTCAACATCGCCCATCTGCTGCTGGCGCGAGCCGCCGGCCGGCGGCGGGAGATCGCGATTCGCCGGGCTCTGGGCGCGGGACCCGCGCGGCTGGCTGGGCAGTTGCTGGGTGAAGGCCTTCCCCTGGCCGCGCTGGGCGGATGCGGCGGCCTTCTGGCCGGTTGGTGGGGTGTCGACTTTCTGACCGCGCTCAGCCCGCGTCCGCTTCCTCCCATCGGTTTCGATCCCGCGGTGTTCGGCTACACCGCGCTGCTCTCTCTGGCCACCGAGCTGTTATTCGGTCTTGCCCCGGCCTTGGAAGGCTCGCGCGGGGAGTTGAATGAGACCTTGAAGGAAGGAGGCCGCGGAGCCGCGGGTCAAAGCCGGAACAGGCTGGCGCAGACTCTGGTCGCCGCGGAAGTGGCCTTGTCGCTGATCCTGGCGGCCGGCGCGGGTTTGTTGATTCAGAGCCTGGTTCGCCTGCTGCAGGTCCCTCCCGGTTTCGACGCGCGCCAATTGCAGACCTTGCGCATCTCCCTGCCGCCGTCGCGGTACAGCCAGAATCATCTCGTCACCGGATTCTTCGAAGAGCTCTTGCGGCGTATCGAATCGATGCCGGGAGCGGAGGCGGCCAGCATGGCCGCGCGGCTTCCGCTGAGCGGCGGGCGCGGCGGCGATCCCTTCAGTATCGAAGGGCGTCCTTACGACACGGCCAGCCGGACGCCGCAGGTTGCCAACGCTCAGGCCATCGGTGACGGCTACTTCCGCGCCATGCGGATCCCCTTGCTGGCCGGGAGATGCTTTGCGGAACGCGATGACGCCTCGGCGCCCCCGCGGGCGATCGTCAACGAGACCCTGGCGCGGGGCTTCTGGGCCGGCGGCGCCGGCGAGGCTCTGGGGAAGCGAATCCTGATGGGCGCGCCGCGTCCCGGCGCACCCTGGATGACCATCGTCGGCGTGGCCGGCGATGTCCGGGAATCGGGCCTGGACGTGGCCCCGATCCCGCAGGTTTACACACCGCACCGGCAGACTCCGGCGCGCACCATGACCCTGGTCATTCGGGCGGGGCCCGAGGCCGTGTCCGGGGTCGCCCGCCAGGTAAGCGCGCTCGACGCGGGCCAGCCGGTTTACGATGTCAAGACCATGGAGCAGCGCATCCAGGCCGGAGTGGCGCAGCCGCGCTTTCAGACGCTGCTGCTGGGATTGTTCGCGGCGCTGGCCCTGCTGCTGGCGGCGGTCGGAATCTACGGAGTGGTCTCCTACGGGGTCGCGCGGCGCGCCGCTGAGATCGGGGTCCGCATGGCGCTGGGAGCTTCGCCGGCCGGCATACTGCGTCTTGTGCTCGGCCAAGCCATGCTGCCCGTGATCGCCGGTTTGGCGGCCGGTCTCGGCGGAGCCTTCGCCCTGCGCGATTCCCTGGCCGGAATGGTGTACGGGATCGGCGCCGGAGATCCCGGAACGCTGGCCGCGGCGTCGCTGCTGATTGCCGCCGTGGCCCTGATGGCCTGCATCATTCCGGCGCGGCGGGCCGCGGGAATCGACCCCATGGCAGCCTTGCGCGGGCCGTAAGTTAGTAACCTACCCCGCGCGTGCGGCTCTCGATCCCCAGCTTCTTCATCTTGTAGAGGAAGGCCTTGTAGTCCAGATGCAGGACGGAGGCCGCCTGCTTGCGGTTCCAGTGCGTGGAATCCAGCGCTCGCAGGATGGCGTCGATCTCGGCTTGCCGCTTCTCGTGGTTGACCCGCTCCAGAATCGAGGAGGACCGAGCGGCCTCCGCCGGCGCCAGCCGGTTTTCGGCCGTTAACCGTGAACCGTTCGAGGGCGCTAGCTCCGCCGCCAAGGTCTCCGGGTGCCGCAGCACCAGGTAGCGGCGCATGGTGTTCTCCAGTTCGCGCACATTGCCCGGCCAGTCGTGCGCCAGCAACGCCTCGCGCAGAGCCGGCGTAATGGCCGGCGGCGGCAGATCCGGCGTGGCATGCTTACTCAGGAAATACTCGGCCAGCCAGAGAACCTCATCCTTGCGCTCGCGCAGCGGCGGGATCTGGATGTTGATGACGTTGAGGCGGTAGTACAGATCCTCGCGGAACCGGCTTTCCTTGATCGCCTTGCGCAGGTCGCAGTGGGTGGCGGCCATCACCCGCACATCCACCTTGACGGTTTCGGAGCTGCCCAGCCGCTGGAATTCGTTGTCCTGCAGCACCTGCAGCAGCTTGGCCTGGAGCCGGAAATCCATGTCCCCGATCTCGTCCAGCAGGATGCTGCCGCCCTGGGCCATTTCAAACTTTCCCGGACGGTCCTTGTAGGCCCCGGTGAAGGCTCCACGCTCGTAGCCGAACAGCTCGCTCTCCACCAGTTCGGAGGGCAGCGCGGCACAGTTCAGTTTCAGGAAGGGCTTCTTGGCCCGCAGGGAATTCGCATGGAGCTGGCGCGCCAGTACCTCCTTGCCGACTCCGGTCTCCCCGGACAGCAGAATGGGCACATCGGACATGCCCACCTGACGGACCATGCTCTCGATCTGGCGCATCTTGGCGTTGCGCGAGGCCAGAGGCCGATTCGCTGGGGCCAACGGCGGGGCCAGGTCCGCCACGCTGACGTTGGTCCGGGTATTGAGGGCTTCACCGACCGCATGTACCAGCTCGTCGTAGAAGACGGGTTTTTCCAGGAAGCTGGCCCAATTGCCCGACACCGCCTCCATGACGTAGGGCCAGGCCGAGCCGCTGGACACCAGGATCACCGGCAGGTCCTCGCGCACCCGGCGAATTTCGCGCAAGGTCTCGATGCCGTCCTTGCGCGGCATCATCACGTCCAGCAGGAACAGGGAGACCGGCGTCTGCCCCTCGTGCAGGTAGCGGAGCGCTTCTTCGCCGTCCTCGGCCAGCGCCACGGCGTAACCCTGCGCCGCCAGGGCCATCTCGAAATAGTTCCGCACCTCCAAATCGTCGTCGGCGACGACGATCGTATGAGGATGATTACCGTGGGTCTGCATCTACTGCCCTCCGAGCGCTCCGGGCCTCCAGACCCGGGGTGGTCAGCTACTGGCTGACCCGTGCCGTCGAACGCGACCGCATCTTTTCCGGCGGCAACGCGCGAGCCTCCCGTGGCGCATACGGGAGAACAAACACAAAGCTTGCGCCCCTTCCATTCGATTCGGCGAAGACCCGGCCCTGATGAGCGGTGATGATCTGGCGGCAAATCGCCAGTCCCAGCCCGGCGTGGGCGCCGTGGTCGTGGTTCGAACCGGTTGTGTATTCCTCGAAGATCCGCTCCAGATCGTCCGGCGCAATGCCCGAGCCGGTATCATGCACTTCCACCCGGTAGGCATTGGGCTTGCGCGATCGGGAATCCCCCCGTCGCTCCTCCCGCGATTCCGCGTCGATCACGTGGGGCGCCCGGCGATCCCAAAATTCGGGGAGCGCCGAAATATCGATCCGCCCGCTCTTCTTCGTGAAACGGCAGGCGTTATCCAGCAGATTCACCAGGACCTGCTCGATCTGGCCGCCATCGAACCATAGCGGCTCGGTCGGCGGAGTGGTCTGGACCCGGATCTCTACGCCCCGCGATTCGGCCACCGAACTGACTTCGTGAACCGCCTGGGCGATGCAGTCCTCGATGTCGCCATTACGCAACCGCGGTTTGGAGTCTATCCGGCGCCCCACGCTCAGATGGAACATTGACGACGCCAGACGCGACAACCGCTGCACGCTGTGTTGCATCCGCTCCAGCACCTTCACCTGGTCCACGGTGAGCGGGCCGAGTTGACGATCCAGCAGCAGCTTGCAATACCCGTGGACGGCCATAAGGGGCGCCCGGAAATCATGCACGCTGTGGGCCAAAAAACTACTGCGATCCTGATCGTACTCCTGCAGCTTCAAATTGGCCTGGAGCAGGCACTGCAGCATCTCGTCGCGCTCCTGGCGCAACTGCTGGGTCAGGTCGCCTTCCGGCTGCCCATTGCGCGCATCCTGCCCGGCCACTGCCTCTTCCAGGAAGGCACGCAGCAGAACCTGATTCACCGGCTTGAGCAGGATCCGTAAGGCCGCCAGGGGAAAGCGTTCCCTCAGGTGCGACAGGCACTTGCGATCCACCAGGAAGATGTTCCGGCTCTCTTCCTCCAAATCCAAATTTTCGGGAAGTTGGACCTCAGGTTGGCAATCCCAGACTAGAATGTCGGCTTCGCCGCTTTCCGCGGGGGTAGCCATCATGCCGAAGTCCCACTCGCGGTCGCGGAACTCCAACAGCACCTCGCGGCAACGTTGGTACAGCGTACGATCGTTTGAGATGAGTCTCAGCTTCATCGCGAGGCAACAGCCGTAATGTAACTGTAAGTGCTTCCGTCGAGTAGAATAACTCAATCAGAGTAGAGGTTCAAGTAGAATTGCACTTAGGGAAACGAATTAAGACACTTCCCTAGTTCTAGGCTCTTTGTGCTAGGTTCCATGGGTACTAGGAGATAGCCAGTTCTACGACTAGTCGTATGACCCTGTTTCAGGTGGCCTCAAAAATGCATAGCGGGGCCTGAGCGTGATGTGGAAGAAAACTGGGTCGCCCCTGGATTGGGAGGCCTCTACGCGCCGAGGTGCATTCTCCGTGTTGGACCATGACCGCAGGAAACGGGCCAGAGTTCCCCTACGCTGCCCCCTCCGTTTGTCCCGTCGCGGTCTCCCTGCGCTGGTCAGCGGAGAGACCATCGACGTGAGCAGCGCGGGCTTCTATTGCATGGTCCAGGAGGCATTTAGTCCAGGGGAGAACCTGGAGTGTTTCCTCACGCTACCTGCCGGAAACTTCGGCTACAGCACCAGCAACGTGACCCTGCAGTGCGATGTCGAGGTGACCCGGGTGGAGCCCCAGGGAGCTGGATTCGGAGTCGCCTGCCGCATCGATCATTACCGCCTGACCCTGGGGCCAAACGAGTCAAGCCGAGTCTAAGTTTTGGTAAACAATACGCAACTTTGTCAGGTCGGACGTGTTGCCGACAAGCCGGTCAGCGTATACACCTGTCGACCTCGGGGATAATCCGGGCGGCGAAGCGGACCGCTTGCCCGGCGGCGCCCGGATGGTCCGGGAGGGTAATACGGACAATGGCGGCCGAGGTATCCCCGCTCACCAGGGCGTCTCGGACCAGGAGCAGCTTCCCCAGATACTCGCTGGCGAAGACCCGGTTCGGAGTCTGGTACCAGTACAAAGCCACCTGACGGTCGCTGCCGTTCTGGATGTGGTACCGGTTGACCGTCACGATTCGATGATCGAGGGTCTCGACTTCCATCGTCGCCGACTGCCAGACCTCCCACCCCCCTCCCGGCAGGCAGTTCTTGGGAGAGTGCATGCTGACGCCGGTTTTCTGCTGGGAGTAGTAGGCCACAAAGAACTCCAGCTTGCCATCCGGCCCGTGATAGGCCCGAGCCAGGTAGCTGGTGGGCCGGAGTTCCCCCAGGACATGAGCCGAGAGCGAGGAATCGGGCGCCGCCGTCCAGGGCCCTACCTGTCTGGGAAGCTGGTCGAGCGGGGCGGCCAGGGCGGCGGCCTTTCGGTAGTCGCTCCATCGGGAAGCGCACAAAGTGGCTGCCAGCAACGCCGCTGTCCAGACCACCAGAATTCCCTTACCCATGCGCCTTCCTTTCGAACAGCAGCCGTAGCCCCTTGGATGCCGCCATCACCAGGACCATACCGACCAGGAAGACCAGCCAGCTCTCGAACGTGTGATAGAAGCCCATGGCCAGATCCTGATCGTAATCCGACAGCAGGGCCGTGCCGGTGACACGCAGCACGTTTACCGAGATTGCGATTGGCAGGGCCATTAGCACGAGTCCGACGCGGGTCCGGACGAGCTGACACTGGAGAAAGCCCAACAGCAGGGCCATCACGGTCAGAGAAGACAAGGAACGCAGGCCGCTACAGGCTTCGGCTACGCCCAGCGTCGTCCCAGCCAGGTGGATGACATTGCCCTCCGCAAACACCGTCACGCCCAGGGCCTGGGCCAGATTGGAAGACACTTGCGAGGCGAACAGTTGCAGCTTCACTGCCAGCGCGTTGTAGACGATCGACGGCAGGGGAATCATCGTGGCGAGCAGCAGGAGGGGAAAAACCAGGGTCCGCAGCCGCGCCCGTCCCCAGAAGGTCCAGGCCAATCCGGCCAACAGCAGGACGAACGACAAGCGGCTG
>JACOSH010000588.1 GCA_016178945.1 Acidobacteriota bacterium | reverse complement strand
GTCGTGACGTCGCGCGTCCAACTGATGTTGTCCAGCTCGTCGTCCTGGAAGTATCCTTTGTAGGCGCCTCGATTGGCCACCAGCCACAACAGCGCCATCGCCAGGAACAAGACCGCCCCGGCCCGTCGGGTCATGAGAATAGTGTCGCAGTTTCGAGTAGGTTCGGATGTCAGGAGGTCAGTTTGTCAGTCAGTTGCTGTCGGGCTGACCGACTGACATACTGACAAACTGACTTACTGACGAACTGACTTACTGATAACTCCCCCATGTTCTCCATGCACCCCATCTCCTTCGACCGCTGGCCGGACTCCTGGCGCCTGTCTAATGGCGACGTCGAGTTGGTGATTCCCACTCGGATCGGCCCGCGCGTCATGCGCTATGGCTTCGCCGGTGAGCAGAACCTGTTCAAGATCTTCCCGCCCGATCCGGCCAACCCGCGGATCCGCGGCGGCCATCGCCTATGGGTGGCACCGGAACGTCTGGAAACCACCTGGATCGACGACGACCTGCCTGTTTCCGTGGAGCCACTCGAAGACGGCCTGCTGCGCGTCACCAAGCCGGTCGAGCGCCAGACCGGTCTGGAGAAGCAGATGCTAGTGCGCCTGGCGCCCTCCGGCAGCACGGTCGAGGTGATCCATCGGGTGCGCAACTGCAACCCCTGGACCGTAGAATTCGCCCCCTGGGCCCTCACCCAGATGGCGCCGGGCGGCTTGGCCATCACCGGCTTTCCCCCGCGCGGCACGCATCCGGAGAACCTGCTGCCCACCAACCCGCTGGTGATGTGGGCCTACACCGACTTCTCCGATCCGCGCTGGAAGTGGACCCGGAAACATCTGATCCTGAAGCAGGACCCGAGCGCCGCGCAGCCGCTCAAAGTGGGGCTCTTCAACCCGGATACCTGGGCCGCCTATCTGCTCGGCTCCCACCTGTTCCTCAAACGCTCGACTGCCGACCCCGCCCGCGCCTACCCGGATTTCGGCTGTTCCTTCGAGACCTACACCAATCACCTGATGCTGGAGCTGGAGACCCTGGGCCCGCTGTCTCGAGTGGCCCCGGGCGAGGCCGTCGAGCATGTCGAGCACTGGTCCCTGCGCGCAGATGTCCACCTGCCCGAGTTGACGGACGAGGCACTGGAGAGCCTACTGAAATGATCGTCAGACTCGCGGCAGATCCTCGCTGAGGCGCTCGGCGATCCAGGCGTTCAGGCTCTTACCTTCCCTGCGGGCGGCGACGTGAATCTTGCGATGTAGCCTGGGGCTGATTCGCAGCAAGAATCGGCCGGAGAGGGGCTTTTCCGGTTCCTCTCCCCGTTCGGCGCAGAAACTCAGGTAGTCTTCCACCGAGTCCTTGAAGGCCTTGCGCAGATCCTTCACGGAGCGGCCCTGAAACGTGATCACATCCCGAGCGTTCATCACCTCGCCGTGAAACAGATCCGCCTCATCGTCGAACTGCACGTGGGCCGCATAGCCCTTATACTCCATCATGGCTGTACTCCTGCCTCAGTCAGAAATCGTCGCACCGACACAAGCGCCCCGCGGTCCGTCTTTTTGCGGGGATGGGGCCGATGGAAAACGGCCCGCACCCCGTTGAGCGCGATTCGCACCCGGGAGCCGCGCCCTTCCGTGATCTCTGCGCCACGGGCCCGAAGCAACGACTCGATCTCCTTCCACTCCACACCGGACCGGACCGGGACTTCGAAAATCGTCTCAAGCGTCCGGCGGCGCCTGGCTTGCACAGCCCCATGATATCATAAACCGATAGCACGCTCCTCGGCGTGAGTCGCTCGATTGGTTGGTGGAGTTCGAGTGGGATACCGCCAAGGCAGCCTCGAACTTGTCGGCGGAAGCGATGACAGTATTTGGCGACCCGCTCGAAGTGATGATATCCGATCCAGTCCACTCCGGCGCCGAGTTGCGATTCGTCAGCATCGGTCTTTCCGCGGCAGACCGGCTGTTGGCCGTCGCCTACACGGAGCGTGGCCAGCGGATTCGAATCATCAGCGCGCGGGAGGCCACTCCCAGGGAACGGAGACAGTATGAGTCAAGAAGTCAGTCCTGAAGGGGACGAAGACATCCTACCGGAGTACGACTTTGCCCACGGTGTACGAGGGACGCATCACGAAGCCTACAAAGCGGGAACCAATGTCATTGAACCGGGTCCTGCGACTACTTCTGAGTCTGGCCAAGGAAATCGTCCCGACGAATAAGCAGGCCTGAAGGCGCCCTACCGCATCCGGTGGCGCGCGTCCTCCAAGATCCGCTTGGCCCGCGAGGGGTTGTACACCCCGCAGGAGCAGAAGCGCGCCATGTAGGTCACGGCCTGCTCGGGCGTGCGCCGCCCTTCCTTGACCCAGTCGATCATCTTCTTGGCCAGGCTGAAGCCGATCATGCCGTGACCGCACATGGTGGACAGCATCAGGACCTGGGTGTTTGGCAGCTTCTCGGTCTTGCCCTCGAAGCCCAAGGAGTACCCGACGCTGTGGCGGGGCTGATCGGCCGCGTGGCAGCACTGCTCGGCCCCGTCGATCGAGGTCGAGATATTGACGCACATCCCCAGGTCGGCGGTCTTCACCGCTTTCAGGAAATCCTCGGCCGCGGGGCGGTTGTCGAACACCGCCGCCACCGTGGTCGGCGCGTCCACGCCCGCGATCACCGCGCGGAAATCCGGCGTCATATCGCGATTCCAGTGCGCGGTCGGACGCATCTCGCGGCTGGGGCGCAGCGCGCCGCCGTGCAGGGCGTCCCCCAGGTTCACCGGGTGATACGGCAGCGCCATTTCCAGGAACTGGCGTAGCTTGGGCACGCTGCCTTTGTCGTTCTTGCCCCGGCTGGGGATCGCGAAGATCACGTAATCGTCGCGGAAGCTCTCCACGTCTCCGAATCGATGCAGGGTGTTGGTCATCGCGTTCTTTCTGGCTACATGATCGCGCCGGCCGGCTCCGGCTGCCGGGCTTCCTCGTCCTTCATCGTGATCTTGCCCAGCCCGACGTTGGTCTTGGCCCGCGCCAGCTTGTACCCCAGCCGTTCCAGGATCGGCGCCACCACGTTCTCCTCGCCCTGCTCGTCGCAGCGCGTGCCCACGCCGATCGAGATCACCGTGTCGATCTGCTTTTCCACTTCCCACACCAGCCGGATGATCTCTTCGGTCCGGTCCACCGTGGTCTTGATCTCCAGAATCGCCGACAGCACCTTCTCGCCCAGCACGTCCTCGCGGATGGTCCCGGTCGCGACGTCGGTCATCAGCGACGTCACCGGGTTTTTCTTCTCGAAATGCACCCCCGCCTTGGCCAGCGCCGACGCCATCTTCTGGATCTCGTGGAACCACACCCCCACGCCCGGACGGCCGAATTCGATGGTGAAGCCCACCTCCCCGACCTTCACGCGCCCGCTGATGTCGTTGGTCTTCACTTCCTCGGTGCCGCGGCCCGAAACGCCCGTCGATTCATGCGGCACACGCGGGTCGGAGAAGGCGCGCCGCACCGTGCGCGGCCACTCCAGCTTGTCCGGCTCGAAGGCCGCCGTCGGGCACACGTCGGGCTCGGGCTCGAAGCGCAGCCGCAGCATCTTGAAGAACGATCGCATCGTCCGCACCACGGCCGGATTCAGATGCTCCTGGCTCAAGCCGTTGAAGCAGCCGTAGCACTCCACGCACTCGTTGCGGTCGATGGTGGCCCGGTTGATGGCCGGGTCGATGTAGATCGCGCCCATCGGGCAGACGTACGTGCAATTGCCGCAGGCAACGCATTTCTTGGGATTGATGAACATAGGCTTCAGTCAAAGATACGCTTTGTCGCGTCGACCCTGAGAAACATCACCGCCGCCACGACGCACAGCCCGGCCGTGACGACAAACGGCGCCTCCCATCCGTAGGCCTTGACCAGCTTAGGCAGCAGCCACGGAGAGATGGCGCCTCCTATGTTACCGCAAGTGTTCATCACCGCGGAGACAGACCCGGCGAAGTCAGCCCCGATATCCAGCGGAATGGCCCAGGAGACCCCCACCGTCAGCTCGATTCCGAAGACCGCCACGCAGGTCAGCCACACTCCAACGATGGCGCTAGCCATCGAGGTCGCCGCCGCCATGGCCGCCGCCGCAAGCACAAAGCCCGTGATCGCCACCCCGCGGCGCGCC
>JACOSH010000587.1 GCA_016178945.1 Acidobacteriota bacterium | reverse complement strand
GTGTTCCTGGCTCCTCAATCGGGCGCCGAGACTTTGCTCGAAGCCGCCACGGACCCGGCGATCGCAGCCTCCGCAGCCGGGGCTTATGTCGTCTGGTCGAGCTCGAACGGGGTGCGTGCCCGCGTGCCGGGAAAGTCCGAGCCGGTCCTGCTGTCGAGCGAGGGCGCCTTCGCTCAGGTGGTGGCCGTGCCGGGCGGTCCGGTGTTAGCCGCTTGGGAGAGCAAGGGGCAGATCGAGATCCAGACGCTGGGCCGCTAGATGCCGTCGGAGGTCGACCTCAAGACGGTCTATGACGCCATTGTGGTAGGCTCGGGCGCGGCGGGCGGCATGGCCGCTCACGTACTGACCTCGCACGGCCTCAAGGTCCTGCTCCTCGAAGCCGGCAAGAAGCTCAACATCAACAAAGAACTGCGTTCCATGGAGTGGCCCTATGACCACCCCCGGCGGGGCGGCCTGCCGCCCGGCCACGCCGCCCTGTCCTTCAACGAGTACAACTTCCGCACCCCGCCTTACGCTAAGCCGGACGATCCTCGCCGGGTCTACTCCTACGTGCTGAGCGGCAGCGGTGCCGACTACAGCCGGAACATCGTGGTCGACGAGCGCGACCATCCCTACACCGGGACCAAGTACGCCTGGGTCCGGGCGCGCTGCCTGGGCGGCAAAACCAACATCTGGGGACGCCTGGCCCTGCGCCTCTCCGACTACGACTTCAAGGCCAAGACCCACGACGGCTACGGCGAAGACTGGCCGATCTCGTATGCCGATCTGGCTCCCTACTACGACAAGGTGGATCTCTACCTGGGCATCTCCGGCCAAAAGGAGAACCTGCCGCATCTGCCCGACAGCCTCTTCCAGCGGCCCGTCAAACTGACCGCCGCCGAGGTCCGGCTGCGACAATCGCTCCAGCGGATGGGCCGGGTGCTGACACCGTATCGCGCCGGCGTGACCACCGGCGGGCTGAAGCACAACAGGTATCGCAGCCGCTGCTTCGGCCGCGGGGCCTGCAGCCGGCGCGGCGGCTGCGACATCCACGCGGCGTTCGATTCCCCGACCGGCCTGATCTTCCCGGCCCTGGACACCGGCCATCTCACGCTGCGCACCGATGCGATCGTCCACCAGGTGCTGGTCGACAATCGGACGGGTCGCGCCCGCGGCGTGGCCTTCATCGACAGCCAGACTGGCAAGACCTACGAAGCCAAAGCCAGGACGGTCGTGCTGGGTGCGTCCACGCTGGAATCGACGCGCCTGATGTTGCTGTCCAAGATCGCCAATTCCAGCGGCCATCTCGGCCACAATTTCTGTGAGCACGTCATGGGGCCGAGCGTCACCGGAATCGTGAAGGAGCTCATCGGCAAGCCCCGCACCCTCGACGACGGCAAGCCCGGCTCCTTCTATGTGCCTCGCTTCCGCAACCTCAAGGAGCGGCATCCGAGGTTCCTGCGCGGTTACGGATTCGAGGGAGACAGCGGAACCCAGATGTTCCCACAACGGGCCCTGGACACTCCGGGTTTCGGCGCGGCTTACAAGAAGCGGGTGCGCCAGGAGGCGGGCGCCTTCATCAGCATGGGCGCTTTCGGCGAAGTGCTGCCGCGGTATGAGAGCTATGTCGATCTGGACCCCGTGGTGAAGGACCGCTGGGGCATCCCGGTGTTGCGCTTCCACTACCAGTTCAGCGACAACGAGAAGCGCATGGCCGAAGACATGGCCGATACGGCGCGCGAGATGTTCGAGGCGGCTGGGATCGAAGTCGTCGCCGTGGACCGGCAGGTCCTCACCGAAGGCTGGTCGATCCACGAGCTGGGGACGGCGCGGATGGGCTCCGGCGCGAAAACCTCCGTCCTGAGTCCGTTCCAGCAGTCGCACGACGTGAAGAACCTGTTTGTGGTGGACGGCAGCAGCCACGTCAGCGCGTCGTGCCAGAATCCGACCTGGACCATCATGGCGCTCTGCTGGCGCTCCTGCGATTACCTGGCGGAGCAATTACGGAGAGGGGAACTGTAGTGGAACGCCGCGAGCTCCTGCAGATCGCCCTCGGGGCGGCGGCTCCGGCCCCTGCCCGCTTCTTCACGGCGGAGGAATTGCGGCTGGTGGAGGATCTGACTGAAATGATCATCCCCGCCGACGGTCACTCCGGCGGCGCGCGAGCGGCGGGCGTGGCGCGCTACATCGACCGGCGCCTGGCCGAAGAGGCGGAGCCGGAACCAAAGCGCCTTTGGAGGGAGGGGTTGAAGCCTTACCTGCGCGTAACCGCCGAGGAGCGGCTGGCTCTGCTCACGCGCGCGGAGAACAACCAGGAGGCCTTCTTCAAAGAGCTGAAGGCGCGGACCGTGTTCGCCTACTATACGTCAAAAATCGGGATTCACGACGACATGGAGTACAAGGGCAACGTGTACTTGAAGGACTTTGTGGGATACTGAGAGTAGTGCGCCGGTCCAGCGTCCTGATCGTGGTCCTGATCACCGCTCTGTTTGTGCTGCGGGCGGCGGAGTGCGGCGCGATCTGCGCCGTTCGGGAATCCGCGCCACAGACCCACTGCTCGCACGGTTCCAAGGCGCCGGGTTGCACCCACAACCACACGGCGGATGAAAACTGGCTCCAGGCCAAGAAGGGTTCCGACGCCCCCGCCGGCATGGCCGCGCCTGCCGCTCTCCCCGCGGCTACCGCAACCCTAGGCTTTACCGCGGTTCCGTCCATTCGCGCCGTCCCCGAAGGACCTCCACCGGTCGCCGCCATCCTGAGAATCTAGCTAGTCTCCTCGCTTCGCAACACACGAATGTGGTGCAGGTCTCGGCCTGCGCCGGTACTGCAGAAGAAGAGAGGACATATGAGCCGCAACAGGCGAGATTTTTTTGCGCGTGCCGCTTCGCTAGGCGCCGGGCTGTTCGCCGGAACCAAAGCCCGGGCCGATCAGCACGAAGGACACGCGGGACAGCCCGCCCGGACCGTTCCGGTCGAGACGCCGGATCTGCCCAAGCTCCCCTACAAGCTGGTCGACGGCGTCAAGGAATTCCACCTCGCCGCCGAGGTCGTCCGGCGCGAGATCGTGCCCGGCAAGGTGCTGGATGTGTGGGGTTATAACGGCACGATGCCCGGCCCAACCATCGAAGCTAACCAGGGCGACCGCGTGCGCTTTGTCTTCGAAAACCGTCTTCCCGAGAGAACCTCCATCCACTGGCATGGACTGGAAGTCCCGATGGAGATGGACGGCGTCCCGGGCCTCGGCATGGATCCGATCCCGCCGGCAGGCAAGTTCACCTACGAATTCACCCTCACCCAGCACGGCACCTTCTTCTATCACGCGCACGCGCCCATGCAGGAAATGATGGGGCAGATCGGGCTGTTGGTCATTTACCCCAAGACGCCCTACCATCCCGCGGTCGACCGCGATTTCGGCCTGATCCTTCAGGAATGGATGGTGCTGCCCAATAACAGCGTGCCCAACAGCATGGCCATGGACTACAACTGGCTGACGCTGAACGGCAAGTCGGGACCGGCCTGCACCCCGATGCTGGTGAAGCAGGGCGAGCGCGTGCGCATCCGCATGGTCAACCTGGGGATGGACCACCATCCCATGCATCTGCACGGCAACACCTTCTACGTCACCGGGACCGAGGGCGGGCGCGTCCCGGAAGCCTGTTGGACCCCGCAGAACACGGTCCTGGTGGGCGTGGCACAGGCCCGCGACGTGGAGTTCGACGCCAGGTACACCGGCGACTGGATGCTGCACTGCCATCTGCCCCACCACATGATGAATGAGATGATGTCGGCGGCGGGCCCCATCTCGCCGCTGGTCGCTAACGACCACCACCTGCACGGCTCCGCGCCGGACGCCAAACAGGTTCCTGGCTTCCCGCAGGACATGTGGATGACCATGGACGAGCAGGTCGACAAGCCCGAGAACCACGGGCTGCGTCCGGGTTGGACCGGGGCCATGATGGGGATGATGACGCTGGTCCGCGTGCTGAAGCCGGAAATGTATGACCGGATCATGGAGCTAAAGAAGACCGCGCCGAAGGAGGGAAGCCGTGGGCCCGCGCCAATGCACAAGCATGATCATAAGTAGTTTACTGGCCGGTGCGCTGTTCGCGGCCGATGCGCTCAAGCTGGAAGATCTCGAGGCGCTGGCCCTGAAGAACCACCCCGCGCTGACGCAGGCCCAGGACGAAGTGCGCGCGGCGGACGGCAAACGCCTGCAAAGCGGCCTGTGGCCGAATCCGGTGATCGGCGCCGACGGCGATCATAACCGGCCCGGCGTGCTCTCGCGCGGCGGGCTTTTCGGGGCTTACGTCGAGCAGCGCATCGTGACGGCCGGCAAGCTGAGATCGAGCCGGAAGGCCGCCGATCAAGAGCGGGAGCAGGCCGCCATTCGCGCGCAGGCGGAAAGGCAGCGGGTGTTGAATCAGCTCCGGATGGCATTCTATGAAGCGCTGGGGGCCGAGCGCATGGTCGAGGTGCGCGGCGAGTTGGCTCAGGTCGCCGCCCGCGCCGTGGATTTCTCCAAGCAGTTGGCCAACGTGGGCCAGGCGGACCGGCCCGATCTACTGGCCACTGAGATCGAATCCCAGCGCGCGGATCTGGCGCTGCGGACGGCCAAGACCGGACGAGAGCAAGCCTGGCGCCGGCTGGCCGCGGCGGTGGGGCAGCCGGACTTGCCGGCCTCGTCCCTGGCCGGAGACTTTGAAGCGCTCCCCAATCTCGAGGCCGGCGCGGAGCTGGCGCGGATCCTCAGGGAGAGTCCCGAGCTGCGGATCACCGGCGTCGAGCTGCGCCGGGAGGAGGCCCTGCTCGAGCGGGCGCGCAAGGAGAAGGTTCCCGATCTGCTGCTGCGCGGTGGATTCCGCTATAACCGCGAGCTCGACCGTCCCAGAGGAATTCCCGCCGGCCACGAAGGCTTTTTCAGCGCCGGCGTCGAGATCCCCATCTTCAACCGCAACCAGGGCGGCGTGGCTGCCAGCCAGGCCATGGTCGATCGGGCGCGGAGGGAAGCCGGGCGGGTTGAGCTGTCGGTGCGCGCGCGGTTGGCGGCGGCCTATCAGGAGTATCAGGATGCGGTCGATACCTCCGCCACTTACCGCACCCAGATGATCCCCCGCGCCCAGCAGGCCTACGAGATGTACACCAAGAACTTCCGCGCCATGGCCACACCCTACAGCCAGGTCCTGATGGCGCAGCGGAACTGGTTTCAGCTTCGCGACGAGTACGTCGCCGCGCTGATTCGCGGCTGGCGCGGCGCGGTGGAGATCCAGGGACTGTTGCTGACCAGGTAGGTTCCTACCACGCCATGGCGTGACCATCGCGCCGGGGATCCGATCCGGCCGAAAAGGCGCCGCTCTCCGGATCTATGGCCACGCCCTGCACGCCCCCACCATTGCCGGGCGCAACCAGGCGATGCCCCATCGCCGCCAGCTCGGATCGCGTCTTTTCCGGGAAGCCGGCCTCGGTGTAAAGCAGGGCTTCGTTACCTACTGGGACGCGCCCGCCGCTCCGGTTGAGCAGAATGCGCGGCGCGGCGATGGCCTGCTGGATGTCCAGGCCTTGCGTCAGGAAGCGCGTGATCACCTGGCCGACGGTCTGGGGGATGGTGTAGCCCCCTGCCGCGCCCACGGCCAGGCGCAGCCGGTCGCCGCGAAAGACCAGCGTCGGGCTCATTACCCCTTTGGCGCGCTGGCCGCCCTGCAAGGAGTTGACGTGTTTGGGATCGAGCACAAAGCCGTAGCGGTGGCCGTTGTTGAGCAACAGACCGGTGTTGCCCGCCACGACTCCGCTGCCGAAGCCGCTGACCAGGGACTGGGTGAAGGCCACCGCGTTGCCCCACCGGTCGGCGGCGGCCAGGCTGGTGGTCCCCACCGTGCCCAGCGGCGGGCCCGGAAAGGCGGCCACGCGGCGCGGGTCGATGCGGGCGCGCTGCGCGGCGGCGTACCCGGCCGAGATCACCCGCTCCACCGGAATCGGCACGTCCTTGCCGGTGTTGTAGCGGTCGTCATCCAGGAAAGCCAGTTTCATGGCCTCCACCCAGCGATGGGCCCACTCCGGGGTGTAGGGCGGCGCGGCGCCTTCCATGATGTTCAGGGTCTGGAACAGGGTCATGCCGCAGGAGCCGGGAGGCATGCCGTACAGCCGGTGGCCCTGGCAAGTGGTCTCGATCGGCTCGCGCCAGCGCACCTGAAAGTTGGCCAGGTCTTCCGCCGACAGAATGCCGCCGCGCTCGCGCAGGAAGCTGACGATCTCGGCGCCCAGCTCCCCCTTGTACAGCAGATCCGGGCCGTGGAGCGCG
>JACOSH010000586.1 GCA_016178945.1 Acidobacteriota bacterium | reverse complement strand
TCGCGCAGCAGCTCCTTGCAGAAGCGCCCGATCTCGATGCGCAGGTCGGCGCGGTCGATCCAGCTTCGGTCGAGCCCGGTCAGGCGGACGAGCTGATCCAGGGTCTGCTTGCGCTCGGCGGGCGTCAGGGTATCGCCCTTCTGCAAGGCCTGCACGTACGGCCCGGACGCGAAGCGGCGGCTCTCGTCGATGGCCTTCTTCAGGTCGCGCTGGAGATCGGCGGGCAGTTTCTTGTGATACCAGGCGATGGCCGTGTAGGTGCGCAGGAACAGCAGGTCGGGAAGGTCGTTGCCACGGGCGAAGCGGGCGGTCTGGAAATTCATGATGGTCGAGATCAAGATCACGCCGTTCAGCGCGATGCCCTTGTCGACCAGGTGCCCGGCCAGGCCCGACGCGCGGGTGGTGCCGTAGCTTTCTCCCGCCAGAAACAAGGGCGAACTCCAGCGCTTGTTCTCGTTCAGGTAGAGCCGCACGAAGCGCCCCACCGATTCGATGTCGCCGTTCAGGCCGAAGAATTTCTTGGCGTCCTCGGGCGAGCGGGCGCGGCTGAATCCGGTCCCTACCGGGTCGATGAACACCAGATCGCTGCGGTCGAGCCAGGTGGCCTCGTTGGGGGCGAGCTTATAGGGCGCGGGCGGCAGGGAGCCATCGTCGTTCATGCGCACGCGCCGCGGACCGATCGCGCCCAGGTGCAGCCAGAGACTCCCTGCGCCGGGCCCGCCGTTGAAGCAGAAGGTGAGGGGGCGCTCCGCGGCCGCCGGCGCAGGGTCCAGCGTGTAGGCGACGTAGAAGAGGCTGGCTTCGATCTCGCCGTTATCGGCCTTGAGCGCCATCAGGCCGGTGGTGGACCTGTACTTCAGCGTCCGGCCGTTCAGCTTGAGCTCGTGCGTCTTGATGACGGGTTTGGTTTCGGTGAGCGGCGGCGGCGCGGGCTTGGCCGGAGGGGTGGGCGTCTGGGCGGATACGCCGGCCGCCAGTACGAGGACACACAGAACACGCATGGGAATAGAGTGTACCAAACACCACGGCGCGCTCAGTGGATCGTGCGCGTCTTGCGATTCATGTAGTCCATCAGCAGGTATTGACCCAGGTTGAAGGGGGTGGTGAAGTAGGCCTTCCCCCGGCACATCTCCGTCACCTTCTGGACGAACTGCACCAGCCCATAGTCGGAAGCCAGCATGAAGGTGTTGATGAGGATGCCCTGCTTCTTGCAACGGTTCACTTCTTCCAGGGTGCGGCTGATCACCAGCGGGTCGAGCCCGAACGCGTTGCGGTACATGCGGCCATCGTCCAGGGTGAGCGCCGACGGCTTCCCGTCGGTGATCATGACGATCTGCTTCATGTCCTTCTTCTCCTGCTGGAGCAGCCGCTGCGCCAGGATCAAGCCGTCGCGGGTGTTGGTGTAGTACGGGCCCACCTGGACGCGCGCCAGTTGGCTGACGGCCAGCTCCTCGGCCGAGTCGTGGAACAGGACGCAGCGCAGGCTGTCGCCGGGATACTGGGTGCGGATCAGGTGCGCCAGCGCCAGCGCCACCTTCTTGGCCGGGGTGAAGCGATCCTCGCCGTACAAGATCATGCTGTGGCTGCAATCGAGCATCAGGACCGTGGCGCAGGAGCTGTGGTACTCGCACTGGTTGACGCGCAGATCGGCGTACTCCAGGTTGATCGGGACCTTGACCCCCTCGCGACGGACGGCGGAGAACAGCGTCGCGCTGATATCCAGATTCAAGGTGTCGCCGAACTCATAGGGCTTGCACGCGCCCGAGGATTCGATGCCGGTGGCCAGATCGCGCGTGTCGTGCCGTCCAAAACTGGACTTGCCCAGCGAGCCCAGCAGGTCCTTGAGGGTCTTGAATCCCAGGAAGTCGAGGGATTTGTCGGTGACCTCGAATTTCACTTTGCCGGGTGGCGCGTTGCCGCCCTGGGGCGAGGCCTGGGGATTCTGGTTCTGTTCGTCGACCGTCAGGTAGCCCTCGTCGACCAGCTTTTGGACCAGGTTGCCCAGGAGCTGATCCATCTGCTCGGGAGTCAGGCTCTGGAGCCGCTCCATGGCCTGGCTGAGCTGATCGTTGTCGAAGAGCTGCCCCTTCTCGAGGGCCTGCTGGATGGCGCGCTTCAAATCCTCCAGCGTGTGCTCGTTCCACTCGCTGAAGTACATGTGCTGGGCATTGAACCCGCTCTGCAGCAGGTAGTCCTGCAAGGCGCGCAGCAGATCCTCGGCCTCGATCCCGAAGTCGTCACCGGTGTAACGGGTGTATCGGATCCACTTCATTAGAAGAAAAACCGCAGGCCGAACTGGATCTGGCGCGGGTTTCCAATCTGCTCGTTGTTGGTGTCGTAGCGGCCGTTGGCCAGCCGCAGCCGCATGAAGCGCGCATCGATCGCGGCCTGCGTACCGTTGGGCATCAGGCCCGGACCATAGATCGCGGCATTGCCGCCGAAACGGACGTTGTCGGCATTGAACAGGTTGAAGAACTCGGTGGAAAACTGGATCTTGCGGCGCTCGCCCAGCGGGAAGTTCTTCAGGAAGCGGAAGTCGGTGGTCGTGAAGGCGCGATTGCGGAACGAATTGCGCAGGAAGGGGATGCCGGCCGCCGCGTAGGGCCGGTCGTTGAAGACGTTGTCCTGGTTCTCGTCATTATTGGTCCGCGCCGTGAGCGGCTGACCGCTGCGGATCCGGTAGATGCCCGCCAGCTCGAATCCCCAGGGAAGAGTCGCCACGGCGTTCGCGGCGATCTGATGCCGTACGTCGATGTTGGAATAGTTGTACTCGGGCTTGAGGTCGAAGCTGTTGGTGTACAGGTAGCCGGTGGCGTCGCGCTCGCTGTCGTCGTCCGAGTAGCTCTCCGCCAGGGTGTAGAAGGCCTGAACCTGCAGCTTCTTGGTCCGGTACTGGGCCTGGAAGGTGGCGGCGCGGTACATGGAGCGGGCGGAGCTGTCGCGCACGATCAACTGGCCGATGGTCGAAATCGGCCGCGACACCGCGTTGCGAATCCCCGGAGCGCTGCGGATCCCGATGTTGGGACGCTGCGACTGGTCGCCCGCCAGAAGAATCGGCGCGGGCAGGTTGTAATCGCGGTTGCGCAGCAGGTGAACGGTATTGACGTAGGTCAATTGCACGCCGGCGATGAAATTGCGGAACAGCTCGCTGTCCACGCCGAATCCCGACTGGAACGCGCGCGGGTTGTGGAAATCCGGCGCCATGGGGGTGAAGTTGGCGCCGATGTACGGGTCGCGAGCCTGACCGCCCAGCGCCAGCGCAGAGGCGCGCTGCACGGTCTCGATGGGAATGATGGGAAGCTGGTTGAGCGGCGACCTGTTCAGGTCGACGCCGGCGGCGAGGAAGGCCTGATACACGGTAAGCTGCGTTCCAGAGCCACCCACCGAGATGGAAACATCGCCCGGCGGCACGCGGAAGTTGTTGGTGGGTCCGGCGAAGACCAGCAGCGGGGTGGCCGCGTAATACAGCCCGGTGTGGCCGCGCACCACGGTGCGATGCGAGCCGGAGATCGGGGTCCAGGCGAACCCGAATCGGGGCATCACCTGTCCGATAGTGTTGGGAATCCGGGTCGGGTCCAGGGTGGTGCCCAAGGGGAAACGCACACCCTGCACGCGCTGGAGCACTGCCGTATTATTGGCGTCGGGCGTGGGATTCCACTGCCCTTCCCAGCGCAGTCCGAGATCCAGCGTGAGCTTGGGGGCGACCCGCCAGCTATCCTGGGCGAACAAGGCGAACTGGTTCAGCTTGTAGGCGGCTATCAGGTTGCCGATCTGCCGGCTGTAGGTGACGTTGGTGTTGTCGAAGCGGTTGGCGATGGCGCCTCCCGCGGTCATGATATCGAGCACCGTGTTGACGTCGCTGCCGCCAACGCTGAAACTGCCGAACTGGTTGAACCCGAAAAGCTGCCCGGTGGAGATGTGGCTGAAGTCGATGCCCAGTTTGGCGGTGTGGTTGCCGCTGGAAATGGACACGCCGTCGGTGAGCTGGTATCGAGTGTCGTCCTGAGTGGTGGACAGGAAACTGCGGGTGCCGAAGGTTCCAATCAGACTGGCGCTCACGACGGGCACTTCGGCGTTGGCCAGCCGGGGGCGAACCTCGTAGGAGCCGGTGAAGCGGACGTCATTGACGACCGACGGCGAGAACAGGTGCGTGTACTGCACCGTGCCATTGTGGGTGCGGTCCTTCTCGGTGCCCTCATTGCTCACCGCGTTGTTGGTGAACGGATTGATGGCGCCGCCGACGGTGACCGCGTTCTCTTCGGTGGAATTGCTGAAATTGTAACGAGTGGTCAGCCGGTGTCCCTTGGCGAACTGGTAGTCGCCGCGGCCGGTGACGGCGTAGGCGCGGTTGGTCTGCTTGAAGGGCTTCTCCTCGCTCTTGTAGTAGTTGAAGGCCTCGGCGGTGTCCGCCGTGGCGGTACGGCCCACGAGCTGGGGAAAGAAGACCTGACGCGGGATGTTGGAGGCCTGCCCTTCATAGGCGGCGAACCAGAACATCTTGTCGCGCCGGATGCGGCCGCCGGAAGAGCCGCCCCACTGCTGCAGGGTCTCGGAGGGCTTCACCAGGAAAATGGGGTTCTCCGAGCTGAGGGTGCGATGGCGGAGCTGGTAGAAGGCGTCGCCGTGAAAGTCGTTGGCGCCGCTCTTGGTGATGGTGTTGAGCACGCCGCCGGTGGAGCGGCCATACTCGGCCGCGTATCCGGTGGTCACCACCTGGAATTCCTGGACCGCGCTCTGCGGAATGGTGATCACGGAGTTTGATCGCTCCCCGCCGCGGATGCCGCCAAAGAACGGCTGGTTGTAATCGGCGCCGTCCAGCATGACGTTGGAGTTGATCCCGCGCTGGCCGGCGAAGGAGAGCTGGCTGCGCAGCGGCTCCACCTGCACCGTGGGCGCCATGACGGCGAAGTCCTGGAAGCGCCGCCCATTGATCGGCAGGTGGCTGATCGCGAACTCGTTCACCACCGACGACTGCGACGGCGTCACCAGGTTGATCAGTGTTTCCCCGACTTCCACGCTGGTGGTCGTGGCTTCCAGCTTCAAGCCGATATCGGCCGTCACCGCCGAACCGACGTTGAGCACCAGGCCCGTGATCGTGGTCAGCGCAAAGCCGGAGCTCTTGGCCGTGACCTCATAGCTGCCAGGATCCAGCAACGGCGCGCGGTAGACGCCCGATTCGTTGGTGAGGACCTCACGGGTGAAGCCGGTGGCGGCGTTCTTGATCTTGACTTGCGCGTTCGGAACCACGGCCCCGTTCGGGTCGGTGACGATTCCGGTGATGCTCCCCTTATTGGCGTCGGCCTGTCCCCACACCGCGGCCGCAGCCAGCGCAAACACAACCACCGCTCTGGAAAAACTAAACATGGCGAGACCTCCTGGACTGAAACCCACAGTGTAGCGCAATAGCGGCCAGGCGGCAGCCTTGTTTGCCCCCAAACGCGCCGATTCTTCAGCGGATACAGTACCCTCTCAGCCATTGACAGCCTCGAACCTACGACTTTCTCCCCCCCGAAACTCCGGTTCTGACCCGTTTCATATTGATTATAGGCGGGTTACAATCGCCTCAGCATCAGACTGCACGGGGACCGTTGTGCCTTCGATGCAGACGCGAGAGACGGGAATGGACGCCAATCCGCGCGCAGAGGTGTTGACCGCCGATCCACCGCTCCAACCGGAAGAGGGATTCCGGGACCTCTTCGAGGACGCCCCCGTCGGTTACCACGAAATCGACTCCGCCGGCCGCGTACGCCGCGTCAACCGGGCCGAGTGCGCGATGTTGGGCTTCCAGCCGGAGGAGATACTGGGAAGGCCGATCTGGGAGTTTGTGGTCCCGGAAGAACAGGCCGCCAGCCGCGCGGCCGTGGCCCTCAAGCTGGCCGGGAAAAAACCGCTGGCGCCTGGCCGGCGTCACTTCCTCCGCAGCGACGGAAGCCGGGTTCAGGTGGAATTCAACGAGAACCTGATCCGCGACCCGAGCGGAAGCATCGCCGGAATCCGCACCATCCTGCTCGACATCACCGAACGGAACCTGGCCGAAAAAGCCCTCAGGGAGTCGGAAGGCCGTTTCCAATCGTTGTTTGAGAACGTCGCCGAGGGGGTCTACCAGAGCACGCCGGAGGGACGCGTTCTGACGGTCAATCCCGCGCTGGTCCGGATGCTGGGGTACGACTCGGAAGCCGAGTTTCTCCGTGTGAGCATCGGAGAGGACCTTTATGCCGACCCCCGGCAGCGGTTGGAGTCCATGGAAACGATGGAGCGGACCGGAGAGATCCGCAACCTGCCGCTGCGGCTGCGCCGCAAGGACGGCCGGCACATCACCGTGCTGGAAAACGCGCGGGCGGTCTGCGACAGCCAGGGCCAGACTCTGTACTACGAAGGCATGCTCACCGATGTCAGCGAGCTGGTGGAGGCCAAAGAGGAACTGACGCGCGAGCGGGATTTCACCAGCGCCATCGTCGATACCGCCGGCTGTCTGATTCTGGTCCTGGATCCGGACGGACGCGTTGTCCGCTTCAATCGCGCCTTCGAGGAGGTCAGCGGTTACTCGCTGGCGGAAGTGGCGGGGAAGACGTTCTGGGACATTTTCGTTCCTCCCGAGGAGCTGGCCTCGCTCGAAGAACTGTTCGCCGAGCTGCGCGGCGGCGCGGGGCCCAGAAAGCACGAAAACCACTGGGTCACCCGGTCCGGGGAGAGACGGTTCATCTCCTGGTCGAATGCCGCGCTCAAGGACCGGAACGGGGCGGTCAGCTTCATTATCAGCACGGGCATCGACATGACCGATCGCCGCCGCGCGGAGGAGGCGCTGCGGTCGAGCGAACACCGTTACCGGGATCTGTTTGAGAACGCCAACGACCTGATCTACTCGCACGATCTGCAAGGAAACATCACGTCGGTGAACGCGGCGGGCGAGCGCGTCCTGGGCTATACGCGCGAAGAAGCGATGCGGCTGAACATCAGCCAGATTGTGGTTCCGGAGGACCTGGCGGTGGCCCGGCAGATGATCGTGGCCAAGCTGGGCAGCGACCAGCCCACGGCCTATCAGCTCCGGGCCGTCGACAAGCACGGCAACCGCCTTCACCTGGACTTGAGCACGCGCTTGCAGTACGAAGACGGCAAACCCGTGGGTGTGCACGGAATTGGGCGGGATATCACGGAGCGCAAGCAAGCCGAGGAAACGCTCCAGCAGTACGCGCGGGAGCTGGGCGGCAAGAACGAGGAGCTGGCCTCGGCGCTGGCCGCGGCCAAGGAGGCCACCGAGCTCAAGAGCCGCTTCCTGGCCACCATGAGCCACGAGATACGCACGCCGATGAATGGGGTGATCGGCATGACGGAGCTCCTGCTGGCCACCCAGCTCGATTCGGAACAGCACGATTGCGCCCTGGCCGTGAAAGAGTCCGCCGAGGCGCTGCTGACCATCATCAACGACGTGCTGGACATCTCCAAGATCGAGGCCGGCAAGCTCACCCTGGAGCGCGCGCCTTTCGAGATCGTGCGGCTAGTGGAGGCCGTGGTGGAGTTGCTCGGGCCGCGCGCCAACTCCAAGGGACTGGAGCTGATGTGCCTGGTCGATCCCGCAGCGCCGCGCGTCCTGCTGGGCGACGCCTGCCGGCTTCGCCAAATCCTGCTCAACCTGGTGGGAAACGCCGTCAAGTTCACCGAAAAGGGCAAAGTGGAGCTGCGCGTGAACGTGACCGGATCGACCGCCGGCGCCGTATCGCTGGAGTTGGCCGTCCACGATACGGGCATTGGAATGGCGCCGGAAGTTCAGAAACGTCTCTTTGAAAGCTTTGTGCAGGGCGACAGCTCCACCACCCGCAAGTACGGCGGGACGGGACTGGGCCTTTCCATCTCGCGGGAGCTGGCGCACCTAATGGGGGGCGAGATCCGCGTGGAAAGCACGCCCGGCGCCGGCTCCACCTTCACGTTTGCGGCGACGTTTGAGCGGGAATCGCCGGAGCAAGCGGCGCTGGAGAAGCTGCCCGTTCAAGGCCTGCGCGTCCTGGTGGCGGATCGCAACGAAGCCGGCCGGGGCATCCTGTGCGAGTACCTGGACGCCTGGGGCTGCCGCGCCGAGGTGGTGGTCGACCCTCGCCGCGCGGTTCGGGTGCTGCGTCAGGGGGCCCGCGAAGGCGATCCATTTCGCGTCGTGCTGCTGGACTGCGGCGCGCCGGATTTCGAGGCCCTGGAAGTCAGCCAGGCCATTCAGAATGACCTCGCCTTGCAATCCACGATTCGCATCGTCTGGTCGACCACGCCGATGCGCGGCGATCCGCGCCTGGCGTCGTGCGGGATCGGCGGATATTTGCAGAAGCCCGTGCGCCCCTCGCTGCTGTTCGACGCCCTGGTCCAGGCCTTGAACCGGAATGCGCCGGACGAGGACGGGAACGTGGCGGAGCGCGCCCGCCTGATCCTGCTGGCCGAGGACAATCCGATCAACCAGAAGATCGTTTTGCGGGTTCTGGAAAAGTGCGGGCATCGCACCGACGTGGCGTCGACCGGCAAGCAGGCGGTGGAAGCGATGCGCCGGCGCCCCTACGACCTGGTCCTGATGGACCTGCAGATGCCGGACATGGATGGCTTTGAGGCGACCGCCGCCATCCGCCGGCTGGGCGGTACGGCCGCGCGCGTCCCCATCCTGGCCCTCACCGCCAATGCCATGGCCGGCGACCGCGAGCGCTGCCTGGCCAGCGGCATGGACGGCTACATCAGCAAACCGATCCAGGTCTCCGAACTGGGGGCCATGCTGTCGCGGTGGTTGAAGAAACCCAATCACTAAATGTGCAGTGCGGCCACCGCTTCGTAAAACGGTTGCGGCTTGTTCTTCTTGGCGATCTTGGCGTTCTTTGCGAGATAGAGCCCGCGGTGGACTTTACGCCTTGGCCAGTTTGGTTCCGGCTTCGCCGGGTTAGGGAGCGGTTGCCGATATTGGTCACGGCTTATTACGGACAGTTTCGACGTGATTCGTGCCAGACCGATGCCGGACTGGATTGCTGCACTGATCGGGTATGATGCCTAGACCATGCGACTGCTGCTCTGCATGTTTTCAATACTGCTACCGGTGCTGGCCCAAACCAGAAGCGACATCGAGTTTTTCCGCATCGCGGGAGAAGTTCTGACGATGGATGCGCACATCCCGGAGGGCCCAGGACCGCTCGCCGGAGTCATACTTGTCCACGGCGGCGGTTGGTCCATGGGCGACAAGCAAGCCGCGTTCGTGAAGCCTCTTTTCGGTCCGCTGGACCGCAGCGGACTGGCTTGGTTTACCATCAACTACCGCTTGACGCCGAAATCTCCGCATCCCGCGGCTCTTCGCGACGTCGAAGAGGCCATTCGCTATGTGAAAAAGCACGCTCTGGAATTCCGGCTGGACCCGGCACGAATTGCCATCATGGGTGAGTCGGCCGGAGGCCATCTGGTGGGACTGGCCGGAACGCACCCCCAACCGGATACCGCGGTGGCCGCCGTCGTGCCCATCTATGGCGCTTTCGATTTGGAAGCTCTCATCGTTCCGAAGGGTCAAGTTTCGAAGGGTTTCCGTGATTTCCTCGGCATCTCGGATCTCAGTGAACAGTCCCGCGCGGTTTTGCGTAAAGCCTCGGCGTCGAACTACGTGAAACCGGGGCTACCGCCGTTCCTGCTGATTCACGGTACCGCGGACGAGGCCGTACCCTACGATCAGTCGGTCAAATTCTGCGCTCAACTCAAAGCCTCCGGCAACACCTGCGATCTCTATACGGTCCAGGACGGAATCCACGGCGTGATTAACTGGGAGAAGATTCCGGCCCAGCATGCGTACAAGGAAGTCCTTGTCACTTGGCTCCGAAAGACCTTGAAAGTGGAGTTGCACGCCACGGAAGGCCAGTCTCGTTAGACGGCAAAATGCGATGGAAGCCATTTCCTGAGGCCCGTCACGCGGACAGCGATCACGGCGGAGACCCGCCGCAAGATGGTCCTCCATCTCATGCGCGGAGACCGGGGCGAAGGCGACGCCTTCCCCCGGAATGCGAGCTGCGCCAAAGGCTCGGCGTGGGCCAGGCTTCGGTGCGCGAAATGCTCGGAGCCTGGAAACCATACTAGACCTCGGCGCCGCGCGTAGCCTCTAGGCCCGCTGCGCGCGCGCCCACTCGCGGACCCGGCGAAGCCACTTCGTGCTCCCCAGGCGCCGCCGGTCATCCAGGAACCGGGTCGCTAGCGCGGCGGTTACTGGCGGGAGTGCGCCGCCCGATTCCACTTCTCCATACTGCCCGCCCTCCAGCCGGAAGATCGCCACGCGAGTCCCATCATAGCGCCAAACTTCCGGCACGCCAAAAGCAGCGAAGATGGGAAAGCGCAGTAAGGAGGAGCTCGTTACATCGACTTCGATCAGCAGATCCGGAGGCGGAGCCAGTGTGGGATTCACGTCCCGGCCGCCGAACTCCGGCGCATGGGCGATGTAAAAGGCTGAGTCCGGCTCAAAGCCCCTGAGCAGCTCGGGACGCTGGAAAGTCGTGGACCCAAGCTGGAAGATCTCGATATCCAACTCCGCGGCAACCAACTCCACTAGCAGCGCCAGAATCCGATTCGGATGCTCGTGACGGGCGGACAGGACCATAATCTCCAGCGTCCCCTCGTCGTAGGAGAACCGGGCCCCGTTCTCGTTCTCGTGCTCGGCCAGAAGCCTTTGGTAGGTCTCCCAGCTCACGCCCTCGAGGACGACCTTGTGCTCCACCGCGCTCACTACGGCTGCCATGACGCTTCGACCTCATTCTAACGCGTTCGATTCCCGGTTGTCACCAGCCGGCCATCGGGCCAGCCTCCCTCATCTCGGCGGGGCATCCTTGACATGGCGGTCGAACCAACTGATCATCTCGGCCACCACGTGCTCGACCGACTCGCGCGCGGCGTAGCCGTGGGCTTCATGCGGCAGCATCACCAGCCGGGCGACGCCGCCGTTGCCCCGCACCGCCTGGTACATGCGCTCGGACTGAACCGGAAAGGTGCCGGAATTGTTGTCGGCCTCCCCGTGGATGAACAGGATCGGCTCGTTGATCTTGTGGGCGCTGAGCAGCGGCGACATCCGCAGGTAGACCTCGGGCGCTTCCCACAGGGTGCGGCGCTCGGCCTGGAATCCGAACGGAGTCAGAGTGCGATTGTGCGCGCCGCTGCGGGCGATGCCGGCGCGGAACAGCTCGGAGTGGGCCAGCAGGTTGGCGGTCATGAAAGCCCCGTAGCTGTGGCCGCCCACGCCCACGCGGTTGCGGTCGGTGACGCCCAACTCCACCGCCTTGTCGATAGCGGCCTTGGCGCCGGCGACGATCTGTTCCACATAGGTGTTGTTGACCGTCTCCGGGTCGCCCACCACCGGCAGCGAGGCATCGTCCAGAATTGCGTAGCCGGCCAGCAGGAAGTAGAGATGGGAGGCGCCCAGCGGCAGCGTGAAGCGCTGCGTGGAGCCGGAGACCTGCCCGGCCACTCCCGCATCCGTGTACTCGCGGGGATAGGCCCACACCACCGTCGGAAGCCGCGCGCCGCTCTGGTAGCCGGGCGGCAGATACAGGGTGAAGGACAGATCCACGCCGTCGGCGCGCTTGTAGCGGACCAGTTCTTTGCGCACCTGACGAAGTTGAGGCGCCGGGTCCGGATAGTGCGTCAGGGCCTTGCGATCCGATGATCGCAGAAAGTAGTTGGGCGGCTCACCCGGGCTCTCGTAGCGGGTGACCAGGCGCGAGCCGTCGGGGGCGGAAAGCCCGGCCACCGATTCATAGCCGGTGGCGGAGGAGCGGAAGAGGCGCTCGCTCTTGCCGGATTCCAGATCCAGGCGATCCAGAAATGGCCGGTCGCCCTCCGGCGAGGACCCGGTCCCGGTGAGGAAGATGGAACCGGCGTGCTGTCGCACGGCGGTATGGCCGTTGGCGAGCAGCCGCGTGACGGGTAGCCCCGGGTCGTTGTAGCGATCGCTCTGGTTGCGGCTGGAGAGCACACGCGGCGGCTGGCCGGACCGGACCAGCAGGCGGCGGGTCCAGCGGCGGCGGCGGTCGAAGTCGGAGACCAGCGCGCCATCGCCGCCCTCCAGCCATTGCACCGATAGTGCCCGGTGCTCGGTGCGGACCAGCTCCTGAGGAGCGGCTTGAAACGGCGCCAGCAGCAGCAGCACGCGATCGCGATGAGGGGCCGCGTTCTTGGGATTGCCGCCGTCGAGCGCCTCCACCCACTCGAGTGTGGCTGGATCGGTGGGCTTCCAGCCCGCCTGGCGTGGGCCCGTGGGCACGCCTTCTATGGGAGCTTCGGCCAGCGGCAGGGAGGCGACCTTATGGACGAGCTTCCCGGTGCGGTCCCACACTTCCAGCTCCGTTGGAAAATTCTGCGCCGGGTGCAGCCACGAGTACGGATGGACGATGCGCTCCACGAACAGAAACCGGGCATCGGGGGACGGTGCCGCCTTCCGGAAGACAGCGGGAGCGCCCACCGGCGTCGCATGGCCGGTGCCGGAATCGACCAGCGCCAATTGCGCCGTGGCGTAGTACTCGAACAGCTTTTCATCGTAGGCGCTGGTGAGCAGATCCTGGAAGGTCCACACGGGGGAGGCCTTCCCGGCGGTTTCCTGGATGTTCGGACCGGTCGGAGTGGAGGGCCTCTCCGGCGGCTTGCCTCGCCCCGAGGGGATGAGTTGGACCAGCAGCGTGCGGCTGTCCGGCATCCAGCGCACGGCGTCGCCAAAGGCGCTGTTGACGCCGCCGGCGATCCGGCGCACCTTGGCGGCCTGCGTGTCGCCGGCCCAGATCTCACCGGCGCGCGTGTGAAGAATGACGAAGTGCTTCCCGTCCGGACTCCACTCCGGAGCGGCAAACCGGAAGCCCGGCGGCAGGCTGATCCGGGTCTCGACCCCGTCGGCCAGCCGCAGCAGCGACAGCGAAACGAAGTACTGGGCGGAGTGCCGCCCGTTGGTAGCCGGGTCGATGCGCTGGCCGGCCAGACGCAGCATGGGCCGCGCCAGATCGGCAATAGGAGGATTGCGAACGCTCTGCGACAGGAGCAGGTAATCGCCCGCCGGGCTGAGGGACGCTTCCGGCGTGGCCGGCGCGTTGAGGACGGCGGCGATCGCCGCAGACGGCTTCCGGTACCCCTCTTCGGCGGCCAGCGCGGTAGAGATCAGGGTGAGGGCGAGGATGACGCGCATAATGCCACTAGTGTAGTGCAGAATGCCGGCGCCCGGCCTTTTTGCTGGGTGTCCGCGGCAGCACCCGGTAGTGGAGGCGTACGACCCCGTCGGCGTAACGGCGGGAGGACACCAGGGCCAGCGCGACCGAACGGCGCCGCGCCTCGATGAGCGGAATGCCCTCGCCGATGAAGATCGGGATGACGTGGATGATGAATTCGTCGATCTGGCCCTCGTCCAGGAAGGAGGCGATCAGCCCGCCGCCGCCCATCATCCAGATGTCTTTGCCGGCTTGGGCGCGAAGGCGTTTCGCAAACGCCCCGATCGGCTCTTGGACAAACTCCCCGCCCGCTGCCGGCGATTGCGGCGGCCGGCGCGAGAAGACGTAGTTCTTGACCTTATCTCCGAACCATCCGCCGCCACCCCTCCCGAGCGCCTCGTCCCAGGTCTTTCTCCCCCACAGGATCGTGTCGATCGAGCGGAAGAACACGGCCATGCCGTAGTCGCCGGCCGTGCGCGGGCGATCCAGCCAGTCGACGCTGCCATCCGCCCGGGCGATGTAGCCGTCGGCGCTGGTCGCAATGTAGGCGATGATCTTCCGGTCCCGTTTCATGGCTGTTGGCGCACCTCCTCGGTCGAATATACGCGACCCCACGAGCTGTCGCAAAGGCTCCCCATCGCGAATCGTGCGATACTGGAATCGGTTTTCCTGGCATGAGAACGATCGAGTTGACAGGTGACGTAAATAAGGAGCATCGGCTTCAAGCGGAAGTCCCGCCGACTTGCCCCCGGGCCCAGTTCGTTTGATCCTGCTGGCTCCCGATGAGGATGCCGCGGATGCGGTGTGGTCCCATGCTCTGGCGCAAGAGTGGGCCGTTGACCTTGCGGATCCCCGGCAGGACATCTACACGTTGGAAGACGGACAGCCTGTGAGTGAAGAAGGGTGACCGGAAAACCTCGGGCTGGACATCGACCCTGATTGTACATGCTGTGGCGTCCCCATGGGGATTCGAACCCCCGTTACCGCCGTGAAAGGGCGATGTCCTAGGCCGGGCTAGACGATGGGGACTTTCTGCCGGAAGGAACTACACCTTTA
Source organism: Acidobacteriota bacterium (assembly GCA_016178945.1). Lineage (GTDB taxonomy): Bacteria > Acidobacteriota > Terriglobia > Bryobacterales > Bryobacteraceae > JACOSH01. Next base: position 8,360 of record JACOSH010000586.1, on the reverse strand, counting down.
CTCTACCGTCCCCCGTACGGCGCCGTCAACTTGCCGCGCGGTTTCAGATACAATAGAAGCGCCATGACTTTCAGCCGCCGCGACTTTCTCCGCACCGGCGCGCTGGCCGCGGGTGGGGCCTCCACTGGCCTTCCCTTGATGGCCAACCCGGCACGCGTGCCGCAGGCCTACTTCGGCCTGCATCCCTTCATCGAGGCCAATCCGAAAGCCATCTTCATCCGCCGCACCCGCGTGCCGCACAAGATGGATGAAGCCGCCAAGCTACGCGAGGGTCTCTCCCTGGCACGCGAGATCTTCGTCTCCAGAGACACTCCCGGCGTACCCATCGCGCATCGCATCGTGCTCAAGCCCAACGTCTGCAGCGTGCGCGACAAGAACCGGCCCCATGAGGAGAACTGGGGCACCGGCACGGATCCGCAGTTCTACGAGGGCATGGTCATGGGCCTGAAGGAGCTGGGCCTGAAGAAATTCCATTTCGTGGAGGCCAACAACTTCCACGCCTGGAACTACCGCGGCTTCGTCGACATCAATGAGCGCCACGGTATCGAGATGAACGAGCCGGAGCGCCGCATCCGCAATTTCCGCGACGGCTACGACATGACCTGGTCCAAGGTGCCCGACGCCGTGGTCTACTCCCGCATCCCGCACTACGCGCCGGTCAACGAGCCGGACACCTGGCTGCTCAACATCGCCAAGTGGAAGGCGCACGGCATGTGCCTCACCCAGTCGGTGAAGAACGAGCAGGGACTCGTCGTGCTGCCCTTCGTGCGCTTCTGCCCGAGCTGGAGCATGGTGACCGGCGCGCCCGATTTCATGAAGCCGGACATTCATCCCGACGTCGAGCGCGTGGTCAACAAGTTCTACGAGCGCCACGTCCGGCTCAACTACGCCCGCTACGACAGCCCGCACAGCCTGAGCCCCATGCACCAGGAGATCTGGGCGCATAAGACCTGCGACAACATGAGCGTCCTGAAGACGGGCCTGGCCATGATCGAAGGAATCTACGGGCGCGACGGCAACGGCTTCGGCACCGGCAACGACCACCTCACCAACCTGGTGATGTTCGGCAAGGACAAGTTCCGCCTGGACCTGATCGGCCTCTACCTGGGCGGCCACGAGCCCGGCAACGTCAATCTGTACCGCACCGCCAAGGAGCGCGGCCTCAGCGACACCTTCAACCCCTGGGAAGTCCCGCTCTACGAATGGGTCGACGGAAAGGCCGTCCCGCGTAAGCTCACCGACTTCCCGCGCACCCCTCTCAAGACCTACTACCTCCAGAAAAAAGGCGAGCCCGAGTTCCACCTGGTCGACGAGCGGTTCGACTACGACAGGTACAGAATCTAGTCGTCAGTAGTCAGTTATCAGTTATCAGTACTTCAGCGACCGCGACGGTGAAGTCGGGAACTGATCACTGACTACTGACTACTGAGAACTACTTCTGCTGCCTTGCCGAATACTTATTCAACAGCGCCATCAGCTTCTGAGCCGCTTCCGGAGGCGCCACTCCGGATTCCACGATCTGGCGGTTCTCGAGCCGCTTGCCATAGAGCGTCTCGTTGTCGTCGATATCCTGACGCAGCGTGGCGCCCGTGAGCGCGATTCCCGCGAACAGCCCGCGCGAGCGCGACCAGGACAGGATCTCGGCCCGCAGCGCCCCGTCGGTTTGCGCCGTGGCGGACCGTCCCACTGGTCCCGCCGCGGCTTCGCCCTCGGCGCCCAGGGTGAACTTGCTCGAGAGCAGCTTGTCGGCGCCGCGCTTGTTCATCACCAGCATCACGTAGTCGGTGCCCGAGACTCCGATCTGGAACCCGAGACCGCCGCCTTCCACCCGCACGGTGCCCGGAGCGCTCCAGCCTCCGCCTTCCTTGCGGCAGCTCAGGGCGCCCTTGCCATACTTACCGGACAAGATGAACCCGGCCTTCTTGAGATCGGGCACCACCACCACGCAGTAGGCCTTGTCCAACAGGTCCTGCGGGATCGCCTTGTCTGGGGTTCCCATGATCTCTTCAAAGACCGCGGCTGCTTCCTTCAGGCGGTGATGCGCCTCGTTGCTCTTCTTCTTGCCGAAAGCCGCGGGAGCGGCCAGCGCCATCACTAGCGTTAGGGGGATGAGAATTTTCCGCATCCCTCTATGGTAAACGATTGTGCTACAACGGGAGTAACCTTCAGGAGGCCTATGTCTCGATGGGTTTGGGTTGTCGCGGCCCTTGGCTTCGCCCTCTTCGCCCAGGTCAGCGGCCGGATCAGCGGTACAGTCACCGATTCTTCCGGCGCGCTAGTCCCCAACGCCTCGGTTGAGTTGATGCTCGCCGGCGGCAAGAAAGCGCTCCTCCGGACCACCACCACCGCCAGCGGCGGATTCGCGCTGACTGCGTTGCGGCCCGAGTCTTACGACATCACCGTCTCGACGCCGGGCTTCGTCAAGTACACCCTGCGCGCCGTCACCGTCGATCCGGGCAAGGAGACGTCGCTGCCGGCCATCACCCTCCAGTTGAGCTCCGTGAACGAAGTCGTCGAAGTCTCGGCCAGCCTCCAGACCGTGCAGACCGCCAATGCCGAGATCGCCGCCACGGTCACCAACGAACAGGTGCGCCTGCTACCTCTGCTCGACCGCGACCCGATGTCCCTGATCTTCACCCAGGCCGGCGTCTCCTACAACGGCGCCAGCGACGCCGTCATCAACGGCCTGCGCAGCTCTTACAGCAGCGTGACGCTGGAGGGCATCAACATCCAGGACAATTTCCTGCGCGGAAACGGCCTCACCTACCAGCCCAACCTGCTGCTGCTCGACCAGGTGGGGGAGTTCACCATTTCCACCTCAAACGGCAACAGCACGCTGAGCGGCGGATCGTCGCAGGTCTCGATCGCGCTGCCCTCGGGCGGCAACCAATATCACGGGGCGTTGTACTGGTACAACCGCAACAATGCCCTGGCGGCCGGCCACTGGTTCGACAACAAGGACGGCATCCCCAAGGCCTTCCTGAACCAGAACCAGGTGGGCGGCAGCCTGGGCGGGCCGCTCAAAAAGGACAAGCTGTTCTTCTACACCAACTATGAAGCCTTCCGGAACCGCCAGAGGAGCACCAACGACCGCACCATCCTTACCGCCGACGCGCGCGGCGGCATCTTCACCTACCGCGATACCCGCGGCAATATTCAGAAGGTGAACATCCTGCGGGCCATGGGCGTTTCCATCGACCCCGCCTTGCAGCAGTTGATCAACCAGATCCCCGGTCCCGAGAAAATCAACAATTTCCGCTCCGGCGATTCCAGCGCCAGCCTGCTCCGCAACACCGCCGGCTACTCCTTCGCCGCCCAGGATAATCGCACGCGCGACAATGTCACGACCAAGCTGGACTACAACCTTTCCACGCGGCACATCCTGTCCGGTTCCTACATCTGGAACCGCGACCTGGTGGATCGCAATGACGCCGCCAACGACTACTCGGTGACGCCCAAGGTGACCAACGACAACCACACGCACTTCCTGGCGCTGTCCTGGCGCTGGAGCCCCGGCGCAACCTTCGTCAACGAAATGCGCGGCGGCTTCAACCTGGCTCCCGGCGTTTTTCCGACCACCGAGAAGTTCGGCGACTTCCTCATCGATGGGATGGTCTTCGACAGCCCGGTGAACTACTTCCGCGCCCAGGGCCGCGACACCAACACCTACAACTTCTCGAACGGAGCTTCCTACAATCGCGGACGGCACACCTTGCAGTTCGGATTCCAGATGCAGAAGGTCCGCACCGCGCCGTTCAACGACGCCGGCATCACGCCCACGTACACGCTGGGCGTCGGCACTGGAAACGACGGACTGGAGGGACGCCAACTGCCCGGCATCGGCTCGGCCGATTTCGCGCGGGCCAACGAGCTGCTGGCCACCCTGGCCGGCTACGTCGACTCCTACATCCAGACCCTCAACGTCACCAGCCGGACCTCGGGCTTTGTGCCCAACGCCACCGATCTCCGGCATTTCACCTTCGACAACTACGCCGGCTACCTGCACGACAGTTGGAAAGTCCGGCCGCGCTGGTCGCTGACGCTGGGGCTGCGCTACGAGTACTTCACGCCGGTCGACGAGCGCGACGGACTGGTGCTGCTGCCCCAAGTACGCGACGGCGGCTACGTCCGGACCATGCTCTCCAACGCCACGCTGGACTTCGCCGGCTCGGCCGCAGGGCGGCCCTTCTACGCCTCCGACCGCAACAACTTCGCCCCCAACATCGGGCTCGCCTGGGACCTGTTCGGCAACGGCAAAACCGCCCTCCGGGCCGGCTACAGCGTCCATTTCGTCAACGACGAGTCCATCGCCGGGTTGCGCAACAGCGGCGTTACCAACGGCGGTCTCTCCGCGGACGCCGCCGACTCCGATCTGACCGGGCGCATCAGCTCCAACCGCCCCAAGATCGCGCTTCCCAAGTTCAAAGTGCCCCGCACCATGGCCGACAACCGCGACGAGGACGTCTTCAGCGCCCACGCCCTTCCCGATCCCAATCTGCGCACCCCCTACGTGCAGCAATGGACCGTGGGTATCCAGCACGAGATCAAGGGGAACATCCTGGAGGTGCGCTACGTGGGCAATCACGGAACCAAGCAGTACCGGGCGTTCGATTTCAACCAGGTCGTCATCCGCGAAAACGGCTTCCTGGCCGACTTCCTGAAGGCGCGCGGCAACGGCTTCCTGGCCCGCAACTCGAGCGGCGTCTTCGATCCCCGCTTCAATCCCAACCTCCCCGGCAGCCAGCGCCTGCCGGTCTTCGACTCCATCGAGGCGCGCGGTCTGCTCACCAACTCCACCATTCGCACCCTGATCGAGCAGGGAGAACCGGGCACGCTGGCCTACATCTACCACATCAACGACTTTGTCACGCCCTTCAGTTTTTTCCGCAACCCCAACACGCTGGGCGCCAACGTCATGACCAATTACAGCAACTCGACCTATCATGCGTTGCAGACCGAGGTGCGGCGCCGCACGCGCGCCGGGCTGAATTTCCAGGCCAACTACACGTTTTCGAAGGTCCTCAGCGACGCCTCGGGCGATGGCCAGTCCCGCTTCGAGCCCTTCCTGGACTTCGCGAGCGCCCGGACCGAGCGTTTTCGCGCGCCGTTCGATCTGACGCAAGTGTTCAACGCCAACGCCCAGTACTTCATTCCCATGGGCAAGGGCCACCGGTTCGACTGGCGTCCGGTGTCGAAGCTCCTCGGCGGATGGAGCGCCTCCAGCATTCTGTCCTGGCAGTCCGGTGCGCCGTTTTCGATCCTCTCCGGGCGCGGTACGGTGAACCGGCCCGGCCGCAACGGGGGCAACACGGTCAACACCAGCCTCACCAAGGCCGATCTGGAAAAGATTCTGGTATTCCGCAAGACCGGCGACGGGCCGTACATCGTGGCCCAATCGGCCATCGGACCGGATGGCCGCGGCGTGGCCGCAGACGGCCGCCCGGCCTTCCAGGGGCAGGCGTTCTTCAATCCCGACCCGGGCGCGATCGGCGCGTTGCAGCGTCGGCTGTTCTCGGGGCCCCCGGTCTTCAGCATGGATTTCGGCGTGCAGAAGTCCACCCGCATCCGCGAGCGCCACGACGTTCAGATTCGCATGGAGTCGACCAACATCCTGAATCACCCCACTTTCTTCGTAGGCAACCTCAGCGTCAATTCCACCCAGTTTGGGCGCGTGGACAGCACGCTCACGGGACGCCGCGTGATCCAGTTCGGCCTGTACTACCGGTTTTGAGACGAAGCGGGGGTACTACTTGAAAACTGTTTGTCTAGGCCTGGCCACCCTGTTCACCGTGATGGCCCAAACCTCTCCCCTCGGAGCGAGCGGCAAGCTTCAATGGCACTTGAAGCGCGTCTCCACGCCCGCCGCGCTCCTCTCGGACGGGTTTCAGGCCGCCATTCTGCACTGGAATAACGACCCGCGCGAATGGGGTCAAGGCGGCCTGGGATGGAGCCGGCGCATGGCCTCCACCACCGGTTACGACGTGATCCGCAACGGCTTCATGTTCGGGTTGAACACCGCGCTGCACCAGGACCCGCGCTACGTGCCTTCGAAGTTCGCCGGAAAGCCCGAAGTCCGCAAGCGCGCCTGGCATGCCTTCAACCAGGTCTTCGTGGCCCGCACCGATGGCGGGCGGCGTGTCTTTCCGTTTGTGCGGTTGGCCTCCACCTACGGCGTCGCCTTCCTGTCGAACCGCTGGCAGCCCGATCGCCTGAGCGACACCCGTCATGCCGTGGTGCGCGGCACCGTCACGCTGGCGGCCGATTTCGGCATGAACGCGTTCGACGAATTCTGGCCGGACCTGAAGAAGCTGCTCCATCGCCGCAAGAGCCGCCAGGCGCCGCCCCCGTAACGGGCCGCTTTCATTCCACCGGAGTGTACCAGGACGGCGGCAGGACTTTGCGCGCTTCCTGCCCCGACAGCCCGCCCAGCAGCTCGCGCATGGTGCGGTGCGAGACCGGGTGCCGGTATTCGGGCGCCAACTCCGCCATGGGGGCCAGGACGAAGCGCCGCTCCTCGGCACGCGGATGAGGCGTCGCCAGCCGCTCCGTCCGTATCACAAAACTGCCGAAGAACAGGATGTCGATATCGATCAAGCGCGGCCCCTGGTCGACCCCGCGCTTACGTCCCAGTTGCAGCTCGATCCTCTGGATGCGGTTGAGAAGCTGCACCGGAAACAGATCGGTTTGCACCTCGGCGACGGCGTTCAGAAACCAGCGCTGGCTGCGGCGACCGACCGGCTCGGTCTCGTAAATCGAGGACACGCGCACGATGCGCGCCTCCGGCGACGCCAGCTCATCCAAGGCCCCGCGCAGCATCTGCTCGCGGTCGCCGACGTTCGATCCAAGGGAAAGGTATACGGTCTTCACGACGGCGCCAACATCCCCAAACGCAGGGCCCTGAGATCCTCCAGCAGCAGGTCCGGCCCGCAGGCTTGCAGCTCGTCGCGCGTGGAAATGCCGGTCGAGACGGCGATGGACCGCGCTCCGTTGGCCTTCGCGGCCAGGATGTCGCTGGGGGCGTCGCCGATGAGCGATACCCGTGCGTCCGGCTTCACCCATCCCCGTTGGCGCGCGTGCTGGACGGCCAGGCGCACCAGCCCGGCCCGGTCCGGGGCCATTTCGGCGAAGGCCCCAAAACGGAAATGCTTCTTCAGCCCGGCGCGTTCCATCTTCTTCCAGCCGATCCGCGTCAGGTTGCCTGTCACCAGCCCCAGCGGGATCGCCCGCCGCGTGAGCCGGCTCAGCAGGGCGCGCGCGCCGGGGCAGGTCTTGGATCTCAGGTCGGGGCAGCGCCGCACATAGAGCGCCTGAGCCCGCTCGATAATGGCCGGCATCGCCCGGGCGATACGCGCCCGCGAGGCGCCCGCATCCTGCATCATGCGGGTGAGGATGTCCGGGTCGAGCATGCCGTGCACCGGGATGTGGTCGGTCGAGGTCTCCAGACCCGTCACGCCCCGCACCGCGTCCACCAGGACGTTACGGTGGTCGGGTCCGGCGCGCCGCACCAGGGTGCCGTCGATATCGAAAAGAACCAAAGCTTCCGCCGGTCGCAAGGTCATCTCCTGTTAGAATAGTAGTTTCATGCAGGTCTTACAGGCCGGGCCGCACAAACTGATCTATCTCGAGCTGGATCCCGAGTTGATTGGAAATGTCATCAAGCAGGCGGGCTTCGAGGCCAAGACCGAGGACACGCCCCGCGCCTTGATCCTGGACCTGACCGCGGCGGGCCGCCAGTCGCCGCTCCTGCTGTTTGATGCCGCCGACCCGGCCAACCTGGGCTGGTTCTCGCGTTGCCAGTTCTACGTGGAAGGTCGCTCGGGCGGCGTCATGCAGACTCCCCTTACCCTCGCCAATCAGCGGGACCGCGCGGGCAAGCCGGTGCCCAACGCCGTTCGCGTCTCGGTGGCCAAGGAGCTGCCTTCCAGCTTCCGGCTGCCCGGTAAACAGGCCATCTCCGAACAAGTGGTCTACGCTCTGCTGTACAACCTGCTGATGGCCTTGATGAAGACCGGTGTCGCGGTGTGCGGCGGCGGCGCGGTACAGCCCCTGGCCGGCCGCACCGAAGGCATCGGCCCACGAAACTAGTGGACCGCCGGACCGGCTAGTGCGGCCCACCATCTCCATCATCGTCCCGGCCTACAACGAGGAATCCCAAGTTGCCGCGCTGCTGGAAAACCTGCTGGCCTCCGGCGCCGATGAGGTCCTGCTGGTGGACGGGACTTCCGCGGATGCCACGGCCGGGATCGCGCGCGCTTTCCCCGCCGTACGCCTGCTCCAAACCCAGCCAAACCGCGCCATCCAGATGAACGCCGGCGCGGCCGCCGCCACTGGCGACGTGCTCCTGTTCCTGCATGCCGACG
>JACOSH010000585.1 GCA_016178945.1 Acidobacteriota bacterium | reverse complement strand
TTTTGGCACTGTGCGAGTGGAGGGCAGCGGTGAGGAGCAGTCCATGAAGGAGCCGCAACTGCGGCGCTACCTGCTCGGCCAGTTGAGCGAGCAGGAGATGGCCGGCATCGAGGAGCGTTACTTCCGGGAGGATGCCTGGTTTGAGGCTCTGGAATCCGCGGAGGACGAGTTAATCGGCGGCTACCTGCGCCGCGAGTTGTCCCCGGAGGACCGTCTGGCCTTCGAGCAGAGTTACCTCAATTCTCCGGAGCGCCGCCGGAAAGTCGATCTGGCCGCGGCTTTGATGCGGCAGGTCTCGGCGGCCGCCGGCCGCGCGGGATCGCTGCTCCAGCTTCTGGCGGAATTCTTCCGCGTGCAAAGCCTCGCGGTTCGGATGTCGTACGCGGCGGCTGCGCTCCTGGTAATCCTGGCGCTCCCGGCTGCCTGGATCCGGGTTTCGCGCCTCGAAACGGAGGTGGCCAGGTTGCGAGACCAGGCGTCCACCGAGCGGGCCGCGTCGCAGCGCGGCGCCGAGCAACTGCACCGGGAGCGAGGCCTGAGAGAACGGCTGGAAGAGAAACTGGCGGAGCTGAGCACGGTCTCGTTCGTGCTGCTGCCGGGGATCAGCCGCGGCTCGGGCGCCGATTTGGCCGCGCCCGCGACCGCCGCGCGTTTGCGGCTCCAGCTTGAGCTGGAGCGCGAAATTCCGGGCGCCAGCTACCGTGCCGTAATTCGCAATAGCGCCGGTCAGATCGTCTGGAGCCAGGATGTCGCCGAGTTCCAGACCAATGCATCGGGCCGCTCTCCGGTTGTCCTGATTCCCAGTGCGGCCCTGGGTCCGGGCGAGTACCGGGTCTCTCTGTTGGCCGGTACGGCTGGGAACCCGGCCCAGGAGATCGCCGCCTATTCTTTCCGGCTCGTGCGCCGGTGACCGCTCGGGCTTGAAAGGTCCGCCGTTTTTTGTCACTTTACAGGTGAAACGCGCGATTCACCACGCGCTCCATACCCAAGGAGAGAATCACCATGAACCAATCCATCCTGATCCTGTTGCTGGCCGCTGTTGCCTCGCCAATCCCGGCCTGGCCTGGGGACGAGAATCGCGAAAAGCTCTACACGGAGTCCGAGATTGACTCCGGTTCTTCCGTTCGAGCAGACAAGACCCTGCTGGCCGAGTCCCTGGCGTCACCCGCCGCAAGCCGGAAAGCCGACTGGGCGACGCACCAGTACGATGCGGGGAGCGACCCCCACATGGCGGTCAGCCTGACGTCCGGAGTCACGACGAACTTCGCGCTGCCCGCCGTAACCGTTCCCACCTTGATGAATATCACGGGAGCCTTTCAAATCATCGTGCCGCCGGGAGCAACCCGCCTGGATATCCGTGTGGTCACCACCAGCCTGGGGGATGTCGATCTGTACGTGCGCTATGGCGTGCCACCCGACGTGGTGGGGAGTTCGGTCGTGGCCGACTACAGGTCCATCACCACTGGACCGAACGAGTCGGTGACGATTTCGCCGCCTTCCGTGGGAACCTACTACATCACCCTGGCCCAATTCAGCACCGGGGTCGTCTCCGTTGGCACGATCACCGCGACAGTGGTGACCGGGACGCCGCCTCCACCGCCACCGGCCGGCAATCCCACGGTGCTGGTCTCCGGCGTGGCCGCCAATTTCTCCCTGCCCGCCGTCTCCGGCCCCACCCTGATGACCATCAGCGGCGCCTATCAGATTGCGGTTCCCGCCGGCGCCACGCGGCTGGACATCCAGGTGGTGACCTCCACTCCCGGGGCCGATGTAGACCTGTACGTCCGTTTCGGAAGTCCGCCGGCCGTGGTCAACGGGAGCACGCAGTACGACTACAGGTCGGTTCAGGCGGGTGGCAATGAGGTTGTCACCGTCGGTCCCGGCTCCTCGCCGCCGCTGCAAGCCGGGACGTATTACGTCACGCTGGCTATGCAGACCGCCGGAGTCGCGGCTGCCGGCACCGTGACCGCGACCGTCACCAGCACCACCACGCCCCCGCCCACGACGGGTGGCGGCACCGTGCTGACCTCCGGTACGCCGGCCAGTTTCTCGCTGCCGGCGGTCACGACGCCAACCTTGATGACCATCAGCGGCGCTTTCCAGATTAACGTGCCGGCCGGCGCCACGGTGCTGGACATCCGCGTGACCACCACCACCCCCGGCGCGGATGTAGACCTCTATGTCCGGGCCGGCCGGCCGCCGGAGATCGTGAACGGCGCCGCGCAGTTCGATTTCAAATCCGACCAGGTGGGCGGCAACGAGTCGATCGTGATTACCGCAGCCTCCAGGCCGCCCCTGCAGCAGGGAACCTATTTCATCACCCTGGGATTGTACAGCACCGGGACGCCCGCCCAGGGCACGGTGACGGCAACCATCACCGGCGGCGTCGGGGCGGGCCCGTCGCTCGATAGCTTCCTCAACGGCGCCGGCCTCCAGCGCCGCTGGATCTCGCCGGGCAGTATCGCCACTATCGTGGCCCCGGGCGTGGCCGCCGGGATCCAAGGGTGCGTGACTCCCGGCGCTCCGTTCGGTCCGCTGCCCACGCTGCTGGCCACCGTGTCGGTCTCCTTCGGCGGGGTGCCCGCCCCGGTGTACAGCGTCTGCAACAACAGCGGCCAGCAATCGGTGACGGTGCAGGTTCCCTTGGAGTTGATTCCGGGTCCCGTGCCGGTCAGCATGCGGTCGGCCGGCACGGCGGTCAGTTGGCCCGCGGTTCCGCTGCTGGAAGTCAGTCCGGGTCTCTATGAGACGCAGATGTCGGATGGGGCCCGCCGCGCGATCCTGTTGCGGCCGGACAATTCCTTCGTGTCGCTGGAGAACCGCGCGCGAAAGGGCGAGGTGGTTCGGGTCTTTGTGGTCGGGCTGGGCCCGGTGGCGCCAGCGGTGTCCACCAACCGGGCGGGTGGCCGCGAGGCGGTCTCGCTGCCGATCGTGATGGGCGTCAACAACGCCGGCGTCGATCCGCTCTACGCCGTGTACGCCGCCAACATGATCGGTGTGTACGAGGTGGCCCTGGAGATCCCGCTCGATACGCCGTCTGGCTCGGACATCCCCTTCGTGGTAGCGGTGCGGGTCGCCTCGGGACTGGTCTTCAGCAACGCCTCCAGCATCCCGGTCCAGTAGAAGAGCCCCCGGGCCGGCCGGCAAACTGAAGGACGGGGAATCGGTTTCGGCGATGCTCACGTTGCTGGCGGACAAGAGCAAGGAAAAGCGCCACCCGGAGATCGCCAAGGCGTTGTCGAGGATCGACACGCAGCCGGCCTGGGATGGCCTTCTTGCGGCCGTGGCCGACCGCAAGTTCGCTTTCCAGGCGCGCCGGTGGGCCGCCCTGTCGATGGGCGAGGCGCGATATCCGCGCGCGACACCAGTACTGGCGAAAGTGCTGAGCGACGATCGGGACGAGCAGGGCATTCGCTCCAACATGGTTTCCGCACTCGCATCGCTGGGCAGTCCGGAGGCCTGGGCGGCGATTGGCGCGGCCGCCGGCGGCGGAAATAAGTCGGTCGCGACGTCGGCCGTGCAGGCAATGGCCGGCTCGAAGGATGCCGCGCAGATCGCGCGGGTGATCGAAATCGCGGGAAAGCCCGGACACGCGCAGCGCGAAACGGCGCTGAGCCAGATCCGGTACCGCAAGCTGGCGGGGGCCGGGCCGACACTCAGGGCGGTGATCCGGGATGTCTCGTCGACGGCCGATGTACGGACCACGGCAGTGACTGCCTTGAAGGCCACGGACGAAAAGTTGGAGGCCGAAGATATCACGGCTCTGTGGGCGGCCTATGAGCGCGAGCGCGATCGTCGTGCCCGCGGGAGGCTGGCCGATGCCTTGATTGAAGGCGGCTTCGCCGACAAGGCTCGGATACCCGCATTGATCGACGGTTTGGACGCGGACAAGAACCCGTCCTGGTTTGCGAACGTGAAACTCCTCCGGCATCTAACCGGGCAAAAGCTTGGTCCCGAGAACGAATACTCCCGCGACAAGAAGGCTCGCAAGGCCGAGCTCGACAAGTGGCGTGAATGGTGGGCACAACAGCCGAAGGCGACCAATGACTGAACGAAGCCGGACTGGCAGTCCTTAAGACTAGGCCGCCGATTGGGCGCGCCGCAAGGGCTCGATGGCTCGCTGGACGGTCCCCGGAAAACGCTTTGCGTACTCCCGCAGTTTTGGGCCGTCGAAGCGCGAGAAGTCGATGTCGATGAAGATCGGCTCACCGGCCCGGCGCGATAGATAGATGAGGTCGAGCAGGGCCTTCTCCGGCTCGGCCTCGAAGACGGACAGCCCGTTCGGCCCCTGGCGCTGCCGGAATCCCCAGAACAGGCGGCGCGAGATCGACTGGTAGTCGATGGCGCCGAAGGGCGTCTCCCGCCGGGTGGTCGGGCGCGTGGTGACGCAAGTCAGCGGGTGACAGGGCTGCGTGGTAGCGCCTCTGGCCAGCAGGGCCCTGTCCAGCGAGATGTAGCTTGGGCGCACCAGCAGGCACCCGATTTCCTCAAGAGCCGGCGAGTGCAGGCTGCTCGCATACCAGCCGGCTCCCAGCGAGCTCAGCAGCCCGGCCTTCGACAGTCTCCAGCAGGCCTGCCTCACGGCCTTCTCAGAAAGGCCAGTCAGCGTTCGCAGCGAAGAGACATTCAGACAGGCCCCCTGGGGAGGCAATCGCCTCAGCAGCGCGATCCAGCCGGCGGTCGTGTAGTAGCTCACAAGGCGCGGACCCCCTTCAGAACATAGCGGCGAACCGCGCCGAGAGCGGATTTCGCTTTGCGCTCGTCCCAGAATTGGGCCTGATCGGCGCGCAGCCGTCTCCGAATATCGGAAAGAAAGCGAGCGGGACTCAGGCTTTCCAAGCGCTCTTCCACGTCCGCTCGCCCCAACTCCTCCATTCTGAGCCGGCCGGATAGCCAGTCGCGTTGCGTGCGCGCCAGGCGCGCTCCGCCGGCAAGAAGAAACCAGACGTCAAACACGTCCGCCAGCTTCAGAAATCTGCGGAACAGCAACGCCTCTACCTTTTGTAAAAGGAAGCTCGAAGGGGTCGGAATCACCACGGCCTGTGGCCCCAACGTCGATTCCAGGAGTACGACCGCGGTTGCGCCGGCGTTCCCGGCAATTCGGGTAATGTCGACCGTGAAGCGGAACGCGCCGTTCTCCACGATGCCCAGACGCAGGAGGGCGCTTCCGTCCCCGAATGCCTTGTCCTCCAATACGTAGTGATTTCCGGTCGCCGCATTCCACTCGTCCAATGCGTCGCGCACCGCGGCGGTCACTCCCCGCGCCGGCGGCGGATCGTTTCGCGGAACCAGGTCGAGATCGTAGCTGGCCCTGGGGCTGGAGTGCACCAACTGCAAGACCGATCCGCCGATCCAAACGTAGGCTTCGGGGAAGGCGCGGAACAGCGCACAGACCACACTGCGCTCCGAAGATTCAATCGCCTCCATCTACCATATTGTAGAATAATTCGAATGATCGGCGCAGGCGCGCCGTGGCCTCCTGAACGCCGCGCTCAAGGGCCCAGACCGACGCGGCGAAACAAGGCGTCGAAGCGCGGGTCCGAACGCAGGCTGTCGCACTTGGGATCTTGCTTCAGGAAAATGACCAGATCGCGGCGCTCGATTGCTTTTTCGAGCCACGCGAAGGCCTGATCCCTATCACCCAGAGCCGCATAGATGAGCCCGATCTCCTGTGCCTGAGTGCCTCGGCGCCGATCGGCCTTCAATGCTTCGATCGCCTTCAGCGCATCACCTCGCCGGCCCATCAATGCGTACAATCGCCCGCTACTCCCGCTCAGCGCGCCCGAGCCACGTATGGCAGCGGCCTTCTCAAGCATGGCAAGCCCATCCTGAAACCGGCCCAGTTGCTCGTAAACATCACCCAGCCGACTGTAGGCGCCGAAGTTCCTCAGGTCGAGCTCTATCGCCCGCTGCAGGTGCTGGATGGCTTCGTCGTATTTCCGGGCGCGGTAGAGAACCCGCCCATAAGTGGACTCGATAGTAGACGAAAGAGGGTCCAGTTCCCGCGCCCGAGCCGTCTCGGCCAGCGCCTCGGGAAAGCGTCCCAGCGCCATCAGCAGGACCGCGTAAGAATGGTGCGCGTCTAGATTGCCCGGATCCAGTTCCAGCGCTCTCTTGAACTCGCTCTCCCCTCCTTTCCAGTCCCAATCAAAGCGATATTTGACAAATCCCAGCGCGGCGTGGCCCTCAGGCAGATTTTCATCCAACTCGACGGCCCTGAGCGCCGCCACCCGTGCACTGGCCTCCGTCTCCCGGAACTCCAACGCGCCCCAGACTCCGCGTATGGCCCAGGCCAGCGAGAGGCCCGCGTAGGCGGCCGCGTAGTTCGGATCCAGGCGAATGGCCCGCTCAAAATGCTCGATGGCCTGCTTCAGGTCCTGCTCGTTCAGCTTCCATCCGTGATAACGCCCGAGAAGATAGGCTTCATGCGCCTCCGGCTTTACGGCGCGGACGGCCGTCAACCGGGTGCGCTCCTCGGGCGTCACCTGAATCCGGATCTCGGCGGCGATGGCGCGCGCGACCTCGCTCTCCAGCCGGAGTACGTCGGACAGCTCCCCTTCGTATTCTTTGGCCCAGAGATGCCGATCCGTGGCGCCATGGATCAACTGGGCGGAAATGCGGACCCGCCCCCCGGCTCGCTGCACCGACCCCGCCACCACGGCGTCCACTCGCAGGTCGTGCGCGATCTCGGGCAGCGGCTTGGTGGTTCCCTTGAAGCGCATCACCGAAGTGCGCGAAATCACCTTCAGGGCGCGGATCTGCGCCAGGCTGGAGATGAGCGCCTCGGTCATCCCGTCCGCGAAATAATCCTGCGACGCGTCGCCGGACAGATTGCCCAAGGGAAGCACCGCCAAGGACTCAATGCGAGCGGCGCTGGACGACGGCAGCAGCCGCTCCCGCAATCCGCTATTCCATGCCAGCAGGAGCGCCATCAACGCCAGCGCCGCCGCAGCCGCCAGCCCGATCGCCTTCATCGGAAGTTGGCGGGCCGGCTGCTCACGCGATGCGGCGGCTGGAGCGGCGAGCAGGTCCTTCAAGGCAAAGCTCAGGTCTCGCGCCGATTGCGATCGCTCCCCCGGATTCTTCTCCAGGCAGCGCGCCACGATCCGGTTCAGCTCGGGGGGCTGGCCGGCGTCCGGGAGCGGGGCTGGTTCGTCGCGCAGGATCGCCGCCAGGTTCTCCCCGGCCGTGGCCCGCCCGAACGTCCGCCGGCCCGCGATCATCTCGTAGAGCACGCACCCCAGCGAGAAAATGTCGCTGGGCGCATTGGCCGGCTCGCCTCTCACCTGTTCCGGCGACATATAGCCCGCCGTCCCCATCACCGCACGCGCGTCGGTTTCGGTGGGCGCGGAGGACTCGTCCCCTCCGGAGGCCGCCGGTATTCGTCGCGCCAGGCCGAAGTCGAGGATCTTCACCCGGCCATCGGACGTCAGGAAAATGTTCTCCGGCTTCAGGTCCCGATGAATGATCGCTTTGGAATGCGCCGCCGCCAGCCCCTCCGCAACCGATACGGCAATCTCCACGGCCTTTCGCCAAGCGAGCGCCGGGCGTTCCAGCCGGCTGCGAAGGGTTTCTCCCTCCAGGAGCTCGGTGACGGCGTAGGTGATGCCCTGGTCGGTCCCGAAGTCATGGATGGCGAGAATATTCGGATGCGACAGCGCGGCCACCGCCTTGGCCTCCCGCTCGAAACGAGCCAGCGCCTGCGGATCGCTCGCCAGGCGCTCCGGAAGAACTTTGATGGCCACCTGCCGGTCCAGCTTGGCGTCCGTTGCGCGATAGACCTCCCCCATGCCGCCGGCGCCGATCGGCGCGGCGATCTCGTAAGGACCGAGGCGGGTGCCCGCAGCAAGGGGCATGTGCAAGCTGATTATAACT
>JACOSH010000537.1 GCA_016178945.1 Acidobacteriota bacterium | reverse complement strand
GGACGTGTTCGCCACCGAGAAACGCCGCCAGATGGGCGACGGAGGCGTGGTGGCGCAGCGCTACGCGCTGGTCCTGTTCGGGAACCACGAGCGGCTGGAGCTGCAGCCCTGGCAGCCCGAGACCGCGCGCACCGTGGCCAAGGAGTTCAAGTGGAAATCCAATACCTGGTATCGCGTCAAGCTGCGCGTGGAGAATCTGCCCGGCGGCAAGACGCGCGCTCAGGGAAAGGCCTGGCTGGCTTCGGACCCGGAGCCGGCCGGCTGGATGATCGAGCGCGTCGATCCGATCCCCAACAAGCAGGGCGCGCCGGGAATTTACGCCGACGCGACGTACGAGGTCTATTTCGATAACCTGAAGGTGGCGGCGAACTGATCATGAAAAGAATATTTGTAGGGTGTCTTGCGGCCGCGGCCGCGCTGGCGCTGGCGGCCCTGGCCTCCGATCCGGGATCGAAGGACTGGCCGATGTGGGGCGGTACGCCCGATCGCAACATGGTGTCCACCATGAAGGGCGCGCCGGTGAGCTGGGACCTGGCCAAGAAGAAAAACGTCAAGTGGACCGCCCAGCTCGGATCGCAAGCCTACGGGAACCCGGTGGTGGCCGGCGGCCTGGTCTTCGTCGGAACCAATAACGAGTTGCTGCGCGATCCCAAGCAGGGCGGCGACCGCGGCGTCCTGATGGCCTTCCGCGAATCCGACGGCGAATTCATGTGGCAGCATACCAACGAGAAGCTGGCCGCCGGCCGCGTCAACGACTGGCCGTATCAGGGCGTCTGCTCCTCTCCGCTGGTGGAAGGCGACCGCCTCTACTACGTCACCAACCGCTGCGAGCTGGTCTGCCTCGACATCAAGGGCTTCCGCGACGGTAAGAACGACGGCCCCTACACCGAAGAGAAATTCACGAGCGAGAAGGACGCCGACATCATCTGGAAGTTCGACATGATGGAGGAAGTCGGGGCCTTTCCCCACAACATGGCCAACTCCTCGCCGGTTTCCTACGGCGACCTGATTTACGTCAGCACCTCCAACGGGCACGACGAGAGCCATGTTCACATCCCCTCGCCCAAGGCCCCGGCCATCATCGCGGTCAACAAGAAGACCGGCAAGCTGGCCTGGGAGGACAACTCGGTCGGCGAGCGGATTCTCCACGGGCAGTGGTCGTCGCCGGCGGTGGCCAAGACCGGCGACGTGGTGCAGGTGGTGATCGGACAGGGCGACGGCTGGGTGCGCGGCTTCGAGGCGCTGACCGGCAAGAAACTCTGGGAGTTCGACACCAACCCCAAGGATTCGGTCTGGCCCAAGACCCGCAACGAGACCATCAGCACTCCGATCATCGTCGGCAATGTCGTCTACATGGCCAACGGGCAGGATCCCGAGCACGGCGAAGGCGTCGGCCATCTCTACGCCATCGACCCCACCAAGCGCGGCGACATCACCAATACCGGCCGCATCTGGCACTACGACAAGATCCGCCGCTCCATCTCGACCGGTTCCTACTACAACGGCCTGTTGTTCTACGCCGATTTCAGCGGCTTCCTGCACTGCCTGGACGCCAAGACGGGGAAACCGTACTGGACCCACGACATGCTGGCCGCCGTGTGGGGCTCCCCCATGGTGGTCGACGGCAAGGTCTACCTGGGCGACGAAGACGGCGACGTGGTGGTGCTGGAAGCCGCCAAGGAAAAGAAGCTGCTGGGCGAGATGAACATGGGCAGCTCGGTCTACTCGACCCCGGTGCCGGCCAACGGCGCGCTGTTCATCGTGAATCGCAACCAGTTGGTCGCCCTGGCGAACAAGTAGCTGTGACGCCGTTCGAGTTCCACGCGCGCACGCGCCTGGTCTTCGGTCCCGGCTCCCTCGACAGGCTGGGAGACCTGGCGCGCGAGCTGGGCTTTCGACGCACCTTGCTGGTCGCCGACCATGGCCTGGTCGAGGCCGGCCACGTCGCGCGCGCCGCCGGACTTCTGGAGTCGAGCGGCATTGAGGTGCTCCCGTTCCACGACTTCGGCCCCAACCCGAATACCGGCATGGTGAAGCGCGGCCGCGCCTTCGCCGCGCCGCTCAAAGTCGACTCCATCGTCGGCCTGGGCGGCGGCAGCTCGATGGATTGCGCCAAGGGCATCAACTTCCTGCTCACCAACGGCGGCAGCATGCGCGACTACTGGGGCTACGGCAAGGCCGCCCATCCGATGCTGCCTATGATCGGAATCCCCACCACCACCGGCACCGGCAGCGAAGCGCAGTCTTACGCCCTGATCACCGAGGCGCGGACCCACGTCAAGATGGCTTGCGGCGATCCCAAGGCCTCGTTCCGCGTGGCCATTCTCGATCCCACCCTGGCCGCCTCGCAGCCGCCGGCCGTGCGCGCCGCGGCCGGCTACGATGCCATCTCGCACGCGGTCGAAACCTCGGTCACCACGCGGCGGAATCCGCTGTCGCTGTGTTTCTCCCGCGAGGCCTGGCGGCTGCTGGCGGCGAACTACGAAAGGACCATGGCCGCTCCCCAGGATCTGGAGGCGGTCGGCGCGATGCAGTTGGGCGCGCACTGCGCCGGCATCGCCATCGAGCATTCCATGCTCGGCGCCACGCACGCCTGCGCCAATCCGCTGACCGCGCATTACGGCACCACCCACGGGATCGCCATCGCCGCGCTGCTGGCGCATGTCGTCGAATGGAACGGAGCGGCGCTCTACCGCGAGCTGGCCGCGGACTTGCCCGCGCGGCTCCTGGAGCTGGCCCAGGCGGGCGGCCTGTCCCCGAGACTGTCCGGCCTCGCCATCCCCGCTGACGATCTGCCGCGCCTGGCCCAAGACGCCGCCGGCCAGTGGACCGGCCGCTTCAATCCCCGGCCTTTCGATGAGGCGGGCGCCCTGGAGATCTACCGATGCGCCTACTAGTCCTGCTGCTCCTCGCCCTGGCAGCCGCCGCCCAGGACTGGCCGCAGTTCCGGGGAAACCCGCAGTTGACCGGCGTCACCACCGCCACGCTTCCCAAGACCCTCAAGCTGCTGTGGACCTGGGAAGGGGGCGAGTCCATCGAATCCTCGGCGGCGATTGCCGGCGGCGCAGTCTACGTGGGATCGCAGGCCGGCGATCTGATCGCGCTCGATCTGGCCACCGGGAAGCTGCGCTGGAAATATCACGCCACCAAGAACGGCATCGGCGAATCCTCGCCCGCCGTGGCCGGCGGCGTGGTCTACATCGGGGACCTCGACGGGGTCTTCCATGCCGTCGGCGCGCAAACCGGCAAGGCCCTGTGGACCTACAAGACCGGCAGCGAGATCAAGTCCTCGCCCGTGGTGGTGGGCGATCGCGTCCTGATCGGCTCCTATGACGCCACCCTGTACTGCCTGGCGGTGAAGAACGGCGCGGCGCTCTGGAAACTGCGCACCGAGAACTACGTCCACGGCACGCCCGCGGTGGCCGGCGGCATCGCCTATATCTCCGGATGCGATGAAGTGGTCCGCGGCATCCGCGTCTCGGACGGCGAAGAGCTCTTCCAATTCCCCTCCGGCGCTTACACCGGCGCCTCGCCCGCGCTGGTGGCCGAGGTCGCCTACTTCGGCACCTTCGCCAACGACGTGGCCGCCGCCAGCCTCAAGCAGAAAAAGGTGATCTGGCGCTACGAGCATCCCGAGCGCAAGTTCCCCTTCTACTCCTCGGCCGCCGTCGCCGCCGGCAAAGTGGTGCTGGGCGGCCGCGACAAGCTGGTCCACTGCCTCAACGCCTCGACCGGCAAGCCCGTCTGGAGCTTTCTAACCCGCGCCCGCGTCGACTCCTCCCCGGCCATCTCCGAAGGCCGCGTCTACATCGGCTCCAACGACGGTCGCCTCTACGTGCTCGATCTGGCCACCGGCGCCAAGCTCTGGGAGTTCGAGGCCGGCGCGCCGCTCTCCGCCTCGCCCGCCATCGGCGCGGGCAAACTCGTCATCGGCTCGCAGGACGGCAAGATATTTTGTCTGGGGTAGGCCGCGCCCGCATGTGATTGGGGATCGACGCCTTCATCGCGGCGCTGGCAGGCTTGGTCCGGCAAGCGGCCGTGCGGGCGCCGAGGCGGTAGTGCCGGCGCGGAACGTTCCCGTAAAGCTGTAGACGATCTCGTGGCCGCTGGGCAGCTCGCGACTGACGCCCAGCGCGTAATCGCCTTGGATTCTGTTGGTGGCGCGATCCACCTTGACGTTCCGGTATTGGCACGAGACGTTTTGGAAGCCCGCGACGGTTCCCGTTCCCGACGCATTGAACACGCAGGTGGTCTGGTTCAGCGTTCCGGTGGCGCGCACCACCTGGGGCTGATCGCTGGAGATGGTGACCGCGCCCTGGGCGGTAGAGTTGTACTGGAGCACCGCGCGGCGGATTCCGATGAACGGATCATGCATCGGAGGCGGATCGAAGCTCACCACGAAGGTGGAATCCGCCGTGCCCTGGAACAGGCACCCGGTCTGCGGAGTTCCTTCCACGATCACCTGGAACGTGGTGCCCAGCGGAAACGCGAGGTTGTCGGTCACCTTGATGATCACGGTTCCGGGACGTAGTCCCTCCACTGTGAAAGTCTTCTGGGTTTCGCCGGTGTTGAAGGTGACATCGGGTGTAACCCCGGCGATTCCGGTCTGAGTGGGGTCCTTGGGAATGAACGTGCACTTTACCGGACCGGTCACGTTGGCGACGCCGAACATCCGGAACAGGGTCGCGGAAACTTTGTCGCCGGCCTTGATCCGGATCGGGTTGGGCTGCACGAAGTAGCCGTCGCCCACGCGCACGGTTCCCAGACCCTTATACGGCTTGTTGTTGCTGTCCTGGGTCTCAGCCGTGTACGTGGTGACGCCGTCGCGCAGACCGGTGATCTGGATGGTGGTGGAATTCACTCCGGCCGGGAGCGCCTTGACAACGGTTGTTTCCCCGCCGAAATTCGCCACCGTGGGATCGGAGATCGTCAGCTTGACGACCAGCCCGCCGTTGGCCCCGGCCGGCCGGTCGATCCTCACAGTCACCGGGTTACTCTTGGGGTCGTCGACCTTTTCAATAATCGCGGTATTCAGCGGAAATACGCCGCCCTTGGCATCGATGGTTGCGAATTGAGGATGCCCGTTATTGGCGCTCGCGCCCCCGTTCGCGGTGACCCAGCGGGTCACCTCGTCCAAACCGGCCGGCTGGCCGGGACGCTGGCCCAGGAGGTCCTTCCAGCAACTGATGAGAGCGCTGGTGAAGTAGCCGCCGCCGATGAGCGGCAGATTCAGCTCGACTGTATAGCCGCTCGTATCGGCGCCGGTGACGATGGCGCCGGTCAGGTTGATATTCTGCATGTGGGCGATGGCCCCGCCCGAAAAGCAGACGTCGAGGATGATGCAGACCTCGGCCTGGTCCTTCAGGGGCTGGAGGAACTGGCCGAGCTCCTGATAAGAAAGATAGTCGAACTCCGTGGAACCATCGTTGTTGTTCTCATTATCCAAACAGATGTAACCGCTTTGGCAGTCCTCGACCGAGGACCCTGAATCGCCGGTTCAAGAGTTGCCGTTGGCTCCAAGCGAACCGTGGGCCGAGACGTACAGGTAGACTTTCTTGCAACCCTGACGCACCGCGCCGCGGACAAAAGCCTGCAGCATGGAGCCGTTGGTGGGGCGGGAGAATCCGAACAGATTCGTGCCCCGGAAAATGTTGGTCTCGGGGATGAGCAGTTTCTCGTGGAAGAATTTGCTCATGTCGTCGGCATCGATGGACATGGCGGTATCGGAGGGGCCATAAATCACAATGGCGCAAGTCTGGTCGGGGCTGACGTTGGCGAAGGGGGCGCGCGCCAGCTCGACGGCCGCGGGGCGGGCTCGGGCGGCGCGTGAAACGGTGAGACCGCTGTTAGTGCGCAGCGGAGAGAGCAGAGATACCGGCGTGTCCGCGCCGGGCAGTATAACCTCGGGCCACCAGCCCTGGCGCGTGAGGGTGGCGATACGGGTGAAGTCGTTGAAATCGGAGCTGCCCGAGGCGGCGTCGAGGATGACGAAGCGCGTGGGATGCTCGAAGCGGGCCAGAGGGTTGTCGTCGATCCAGAACAACCAGGAGGATCTCTCCGTGGTCGCGGGCGTGGTGGGAAAGAGCCGGCTGCTCTGCCCGGCGGCCTTGACGGTGGAGCCGGCCGGCAGAAGCACGGGGCCGTGGAGGCGCTGCGATTCATCGTCAAAGGCTTTCAGGGTGAGCTGCGCTCGCAGAGCGGCTCGCGCCTCGTCGCCGGAGAGCGTGTTGGAGGGGGCATCGGCCGAGCTGGTCACCGCAAAGGTTACGCTGGCATCGCTGCCGTCCACTGCGGCGGCCAGCAGGTAGATGCCCGCCGTTCCGTTGGGAAGGAAGCGCGCCGACGCGCTGCCATCGGAGTCGGTCTTCGTCCAGTAGAGCGTGGCTCCGTCGGAAGGGGCCTCCGGAAAGGAGCCGGTAGCGCCGGATTCGGGCGCCACAAACACCACCCCGAGGTCCGGCGCGACTTTGCCGTCGGACCCGAAGACGGTGACGCGCAGCACGGTCTCGGTCTGAGGCGTGACGGTCAGACTCTGGCTGTCGGGGATGATGGCGACGCGGATGGTAGTGCTCTGAGCGAACACCGCCGGGAGCGACGCTGAAAGTAGCGCGAGGGCCAGAACTCTAGGTTTCATCGTTCTCCGCCTTTCATTGCCCGGGACTTCACTGCCTGTGCGGCCGCCATCAGTATATCGAAGAGAAGGTCGAGTATGCATGCCGGCCTACGCTGCCGCGTCAGAACGTGCGCAAACCGGGTTGCTACCGCGCCGAGGTCGCATGCTCCTCAATTCCCAACCGGTTTAGGCGAAGCATGCCGGGAATCATCTCTGCAAGCGTTGCGAGGAAGCCTGGATCTGTCCGGCAAGGGCTCGCTGTTCGATCTGCTCTGCCTCGGCGCACACTGCGGGCGGGCCAGGAGACGCTGGCGCGCTAGCTGCTGGGGCTGGCGTCACCGGAGCTGGCGCGCGCGCGGCGGTTCTACTCCAGTATCCTGGCGACGAACGCGTCGCCAGCGTTCGGCCTGGTGTTGGTATAGACGTTTAACGGATTGGTGGGGTCGACGGCGATGGCCGTGACCACCGGCAGTGTGAGCGGCGTGAGTGATCTGGCGCTACGAGCATCCCGAGCGCAAGTTCCCCTTCTATTCATCGGCCGCCGTCGCCGCCGGCAAAGTGGTGCTGGGCGGCCGCGACAAGCTGGTCCACTGCCTCAACGCCTCGACCGGCAAGCCCGTCTGGAGCTTTCCAACCCGCGCCCGCGTCGACTCCTCCCCGGCCATCTCCGAAGGCCGCGTCTACATCGGCTCCAACGACGGCCGCTTGTAGGTCCTCGATTGGCCACCGGCGCCAAACTCTGGGAGTTCGAGGCCGGCGCACCGCTCTCCGCCTCGCCCGCCATCGGCGCGGGCAAACTCGTCATCGGCTCGCAGGACGGCAAAGTTTTTTGTCTGGGGTAGGCGGCGCCGGCCTGCCCAAGCTGGCGCGCTCAAGGCGATCGAACTGTGATCGCGAGCTGTCGACGGAGAGCTTGGGAAGAACCACTACAGGGACTACAATGCAAGTGAGGAGTGCCGCGTGCTCGATTTCCGGCGCATTTGCAGGCGACCGTTTCCGAAGTTTTGATCGCCGTTTCGGCGGATACTTGCGGAGTGGGTGGAGGAGCACCTACCGCTCTTCTGCCCGCCACCCGATATCGTCGAGCACTACCATGACAGGCTGGTCGAGTACCTCCGGCGTCCCGACGCACTCTTCCTGGTCCGGTGGGTGTCGACTACGCCTCGGAGCTATACGAGGTTTGGCGACTCATTTCGAGCGACGGACAATGCACCCGCACCGTGCTCAGTTCGCGGGACGTGTAGGTCCGGCTGCGAAGATCAGGCGGCCTTGCCGCGGCTGCGTTTGCCGGTCGGCCGGATAAGGACTTCGGCCGGGATCTCGAATCGCTCGTGCAGCCGGCGGATCATGCGGAGAGTCAGCGGGCGGTCTCCCCGCATGACCTCGTAGACCCGGGTCCGCGTGCCGATTACCCCGATGAGAGCCTTGTAGTCGAGCCCCTGTTGCTCCAAACGGAACTTGATGGCCTGGATGGGGTCGGGCAGATCGATGGGGAAGTGAGCGTCTTCATACGCGTCCACCAACGTGAGCAGCACGTCCAGCCGGTCGCCCTCAGTTGTTCCTTCCTTCGCTCGCCATAGACGCTGGATTTCGAGCAGCGCCGCCTCATGGTCCGCTCCGGTCCTAATTGGCTTTACCTTCATACCTCACTGCCCTCGCGTCAATCGCGTCGTAGGCGGCGTGCGACCCGATCCATTTCACGTACACAACCTGACGACGGTAGTCGATCGCCGTCACCAGTCGATAGTCGTTGCCTTTGATGTTGAATACTACCCGCTCCGCATCGAGAATGCTCGCCGTCGAATAGTGTCTCTTCACATCGGCTGAACTCCGCCACACCGCACGCTTTGTTTCGTGAAACCATGCATCCAGAGCAGCCGCGACTGCGGCCTGTGCCTTATACCCGCCCAGCCTACCGACGAACCGGGTGAGCGTGCTCCTGGCCATGACCCGCAAACCCTATCGTAGCGCGTTCCCAAATCGGGTACAAGCTCAAGTACGCGCGACCCTGCCGTTGCCTTTGGCCCCTTCGATGATCCCCACTTCAAATATACGCGACGCTCCCGTCCGCCCGGTAGTCGAATCCCCGATGCCAGCGCCGGGGCGGATACTTCGGCAGCGCCTCTTCGTTCAGTTCGATGCCCAGACCCGGCTTGGTGGGGGCCGGGATGTAGCCGTCCTTCACCATGAGCGGCTCCTTCAGGAAATCCTTGCGCGGGCTCTCGTCGTCGGGATGGTACTCGAGGATGAAGAAGTTGGGCGTCGACAGCGCGAAGTGCACGTTGACCGTGGTCGCCACCGGGCCCATCGGATTGTGCGGCGCCACCACCACGTATTGCGCCTGGGCCATGGCCGCGATCTTCTTCATCTCCAGCAGGCCGCCGCACAGGCACACATCCGGCTGCACAATGTCCAGCGCCTGGGTGGCCATGATCTTCTGGAACTCGAAGCGCGTGTAGTTGCATTCGCCGCTGGCCAGCGGGATGTTGACGTGATCGGCCAGCTTGGCCATCACGTCCTCGTTCTCGCAGCGGATCGCCTCTTCCAGCCACATCGGATTGTACGGCTCGATGGCCTTGGCCACACGGATAGCCCGGTTCACTTCGAAGAAGCGGGCGTGGATGTCCACGCCGATATCCACATCCGGGCCGACCGCCTCGCGCACCGCCCGCACGCGATCGCCCGCCGCGCGCGTCACCAGGTTGTAGGGGCTGGCGTTGTCCTTGGGCGGATGCGGCGACATCTTCACCGCCGTGTAGCCGTACTTGCCGATCAGGCGCCGGGCGCTCTCGTCCGCCTGCTGCGGCGTGCTGCCGCCGATCGACTGGTAGACCCGCACCTTCTCCCGGCACTTGCCGCCCAGCAGCATGTAGACCGGCAGTCCGGCCGCCTTGCCCGAGATGTCCCACAAGGCGTGCTCGATGCCGCTGATCGCCGCGTTCACCACCAGCCCCCCGGGGAAGCGCGTGAAGTTGTACATCATCGCCCACAGATGCTCGATGTTGCGCGGGTCCTGGCCCACCAGCCAGGTCTTGAAGTCTTCGATCACCTTGACCGTGGCTTCGTCCGGACCGCACGAGTAGGCCTCGCCGATCCCGTGAATGCCCTGATCGGTCTCCACCTTGACGAACACCAGGTTGCGCCCGCCGGCTCCCGCCAGAAAGGTCTTGATATCGGTGATCTTCAGCGCGGGCCTCGAACCCACCTGGACCGCTTGCAGGAAGGGCGCCGCTCCCAGCCCGGTCGCGCTATGGAAGAATTCGCGTCGTTTCATGTCGTCTCCCTTATAATCGGAGAGGAGGTTCGCCGTGGCTCACTCCGTTTCGCTGCCAGGACACCTGGCGGCGAGTAGTCAGGATATCGCATCCGAGAAGGCGGTACGGGTCCCCTGGTACATCTGGAATTTCGCGCTGGCGGCCACCTCGGCGACCATCGGGGGCACCTGGGATATCTCCTGGCACGCCAGCATCGGGCGCGACACCTTCTGGACGCCCGCCCACATGGCGATTTACTTGTGCGGCCTGCTGGCCGGCTTCGGCTCGGCATACCTGATCCTCGACACCACCTTCGGCAGCGGCCGCCTGCGCGCGGCGTCGGTGCGGATGTGGGGATTCCGCGGACCGCTGGGCGCCTTCCTCGCCACCTGGGGCGCGGTGGCGATGCTGGCTTCCGCGCCGTTCGACGACTGGTGGCACAACGCCTACGGGCTGGACGTCAAGATCCTCAGCCCGCCCCACTCCATCCTGATCTTCGGCATCGTGGCGATCAAATTCGGCGCGCTGCTGCTGGCGCTGGGCGCCATGAACCGCGCCTCGGGCGCGTTGCGCGCCCGGCTGGAATGGGTTTTCCTGTATGTCGGCGCGCTCATGGCGCGGGACATGGTCGGGGTCTTCCTCGAATACCTGAGCCGCAACCAGATGCACAGCGCGCGCTATTACCTGGTGGTCTCGCTCACCGCGCCGCTGGGGCTGACGGCAGTGGCCCGCGCGTCGCGGCATCGCTGGGGCACGACCATCGTGGCCGCCATCCTGACGGTCCTGGGGCTGGGCTTCCTGTGGATTCTGCCGCTGTTCCCCGCCGAGCCGAAGCTGGGCCCGGTCTACCGCCAGGTCACGCACTTCATCCCGGTGGGCGGATTCCCCATGCTGCTGCTCGCCCCGGCCCTGGCCCTCGACCTGCTCCGGCGGCGCGCCGAACCGTGGAACCGTTGGAAGCTGGCGTTGGCGGGCGGCGCGCTATTCCTCGGGACCTTCCTGGCCGTGCAATGGCCGTTCGCTTCTTTCCTGCAATCGCCGGCCGCGCGCAACTGGGTTTTCGGGGCGCACTACCTGCCCTACTTCGTGCCCGCCAGAAACGACGTGACGCTCGGCGTGTTCACCGCCATCGAGAAGACGCCGGCCGAGTTCTGGACCCGCATGGCCCTGGCCGCGGTGGCGGCGGTGCTCTCGGTGCGCCTGGGTCTGGCCTGGGGCGAGGGCATGCGCCGCATCCGGCGCTGAGCCTACACCACCTGCAGGATCAGACACTTCAGGTAGTGCGTCTCTGGAACCGTCAACAGGATGGGATGATCCTGGGCCTGCGTGCGGCGCTCCAGCACGCGCAGAGTGCGCCCGGCGTCGAGTGAGGCTTCGGCCACGATCTCGAGCAGCCTGGCTTCGCTCATGTGATGCGAGCAGGAGCAGGTGATCAGCACCCCGCCGGACGAGAGCAGGCGCAGCGCCCGGAGGTTGATCTCCTTGTAGCCGCGGGCGGCGCCGTCCAGCGCGCCGCGCGATTTGGCGAAGGCCGGGGGATCCAGCACGATGGTGGAGAACTGGCGCCGGGCGGAGACGTAGCCGGCCAGCAGGTCGAAGACGTCGGCTTCGCGGAAATCGGCGCCGGCGATGCCGTTGACGGCCGCATTCCGGCGCGCCGTCTCCAGCGCGGCGGCCGAGGAGTCCACCGCCTCCACGTGCTCACAGCGCGCGGCCAGGTGCAGGGCGAATCCTCCGGTCGAGGTGAAGGCGTCGAGCGCGGCGCCCTGAGCGTAGCGGGCGGCGGCCAGATAATTCTCGCGTTGGTCGAGGAAGATGCCGGTCTTCTGGCCGCGCAGCAGGTCGGCGTGCAGGCGCAGGCCGTTCATTCCCACCTCCACCGTCTCGGGGATTTCCCCCGAGGCGGCCACGGTTTCCAGAGCCAGCGCTTCCTTGGCGCGCACCGGAGCGTCGTTGCGGAAGACCACGCCGCGCGACGGCGGCAGCGCCGCCAGGATCCACTCCTTGGCGCGATCCATCCCTTGACTGAGCGTCTGGACCGCGAAGTAGTCCGCGTAGCGGTCGATGATCAGACCGGGCAGCCCGTCGGCCTCCGCGTGAACCAGCCGGTAGGCGTCGGTATCGTGGACCACCCGGCGCCGGTGGTCTTCGGCGGCGGCGATTCGCGCCTGGAACCAGGCCGCGTCGATCTCCTCGACGCGCGGCGAGAGCAGGCGCAGGCAGATCTGCGAGATCGAGCTATAGTGAGCCGTGCCCAGCACGCGGCCCTTGGGATCCACCACCTTCACCGCATCGCCCGGAGCTGCCTGGCCGCGGTCGGTGACGTCGCTTGCGAAAATCCAGGGGTGGCCCGAAGCCACCCGATCGGCGCCCTTACGAGTGACGCGGACCTGGTTCAACGGAGCGCCTGCAGTCGGGCGATGCGCTCTTCGGTCGACGGGTGCGTCGAGAACAGCCGCATCAGCGACTGGCCGGTGAAGGGCTGGATGATGAACATATGGGCCGTGGCCGGGGAGGCGTCCATGGGAAGGCGGTGCGACCCGCTCTCCAGCTTCCGCAGCGCCGCGATCAGGCCCTGCGGGGTGCCCGTGTACTTGGCCGCGGCCGCGTCGGCGGCGTACTCGCGCGTGCGCGAAATCGCCATCTGGATCAGCATCGCGGCGATCGGCGCCAGGATCAGCATCAACAGGCCGCCCCACCCGCCGCCGCCTTCGTCGTCATCGTCGCGGCGCATCCCGAAGAACCAGCTCAACTGGGCCAGACTGGTGATGGCGGCCCCGAGGGTCGCCGCGATCGAGCTGGTCAGGATGTCGCGGTGCAGCACGTGGCCCAATTCGTGGGCGATCACGCCCTCCACTTCCGCGTCGTCCATCAGCTCCAGCAGCCCGTGCGTAAAGGCCACCGACGAGTGCGACGGGTTGCGGCCGGTGGCGAAGGCGTTGGGCGATTCCTCCGGAATCACCCACAGCTTCGGCATGGGCAGTCCCATGCGGCGGCACAGATTCTCCACCATCGGGCCCACCCGGTAGTAGATGTCCCGGTTCACCGAGGGGGTCACCGGCTGCGCCGAGTATATCGACAGCGCGATCTTCTCGGAGAAGAAGTAGCTGACGAAGTTCATCGCCACCGCCAGCGCCAGTCCCAGGAAGAGGCCGCTTCGTCCGGCGATCATCTGGCCGCCGAACAGCAGCAGCCCGCTCAGCAGCCCCAGCAGCAGGACGGTTCTCAGCGTGTTCGCGGACGTCATGCCGGGACGGTCTCCCCGATCTCCTGCTTGACGAAGCTCCAGGCCCGGGCCCCCGCGTCGTAGTCGGCGCGCACCGAGTCGCCGGAGACGAACTCGCCGTTCAACAGCTTCAAGGCCAGTGGATCCTGGATCAGCCGCTGCACGGCTCGCTTCATCGGGCGCGCGCCGTAGTTCGGGTCGTAGCCTTCGGACACCAGCGCCTCCTTGGCGGCGTCGCTCAGCGAAAGCTGGATTCCGCGGCCTTCCAGCAAGTCCTTCAGGCGCTGGAGCTGGATCTCGATGATCGAGGCCAGATGCTCCTTGCTGAGCGCGTTGAACACCAGGATGTCGTCGATCCGGTTCAGGAACTCGGGGCGGAAGGTCTTGCGCAGCGCGTCCAGCAGGCTCTTGCGCAGCTCGGCGGGAGCGCGGTCGCCGGCGGCGTGGATCGAAAAACCGATCGGCGCCATGTCGCGAATCTGGCCCGAGCCCACGTTGGAGGTCATGACAATCACGGCGTTCTTGAAGCTGACCGTGCGGCCCTGCCCGTCGGTAAGCCGCCCGTCGTCCAGGATCTGGAGCAGCGAGTTGAACACGTCCGGATGGGCCTTCTCGATCTCGTCGAACAGGACCACCGAATAGGGCCGCCGCCGCAGGTGCTCGGTGAGTTGGCCGCCCTCCTCGTAGCCGACGTAGCCCGGAGGCGCCCCCACCATGCGCGAGACGGCGTGCTTCTCCATGTACTCGGACATGTCGATCCGGACCATGGCCTTCTCGTCGTCGAACAGGAACTGGGCCAGCGCGCGCGCCAGCTCGGTCTTGCCCACGCCGGTCGGCCCCAGGAACAGGAAGCTGCCGATGGGCCGGTTCGGATCGCTCAGGCCGGCGCGGTTGCGGCGGATGGCGTCGGAGACCAGTTTCACGGCTTCGTCCTGGCCCACCACCCGCTCGTGCAGCCGTTCCTCCATGTGGACCAGCTTCTGGATCTCGCCTTCCAGCATGCGCGCCACGGGAATGCCCGTCCACTTGGCGACGATGCGGGCCACGTCCTCCTCGTCGATCTCCTCCTTGAGCAGCGGCGCTCCCTTCTTGATAGCTTCCAGCTCCTTGGTGGCCGCCTCCATCTCTTTCTCGATCTGCGCCAGGCGGCCGTACTTCAATTGCGCGGCCTTCTCCCAGTCGCCGCCGCGGGTGGCGGTCTCCTCCTCCTGGCGCACCTTCTCCTGCTCTTCCTTGAGCTGTTGCACCCGGCTGATGGCCGACTTCTCGCGGCTCCAGCGCTCCTTGAGTCCCGCCGCTTCGCCCCGCAGCCGCTCCAGCTCGTTCTCCACCGCGCGCAGCCGCTCCCGGGAATGCGCGTCGGGCTCGCGCACCAGCGCCTGGCGCTCGATTTACAGATGCGTCATCCGGCGCTCCGCCTGGTCGATCTCGATGGGCATGGAGCCGATCTGAATGCGCAGCGCCGAGCCGGCCTCGTCGATCAGGTCGATGGCTTTGTCCGGCAGAAAACGGTCGCTGATGTAGCGGTTGGACAGCAGCGCCGCGGCCACGATGGCGGCGTCCTTGATGCGCACGCCGTGGTGGATCTCGAAGCGCTCCTTGAGGCCCCGCAGGATCGCAATGGTGTCGTCGACGGTGGGCTCGCCGACCAGCACGGTCTGGAAACGGCGGGCCAGCGCGGCGTCCTTCTCGACGTGCTTGCGGAACTCGCTGAGGGTGGTGGCGCCGACGCAGTGCAATTCCCCTCGGGCCAGCGCGGGTTTCAGCATGTTGGCGGCGTCGATGGCCCCCTCCGCGCTGCCCGCGCCCACCAGCGTGTGCAGCTCGTCGATGAAGCAGATGATCTCGCCGTTGGAATCGTGGATCTCTTTGAGGACCGCTTTCAGCCGGTCCTCGAACTCGCCCCGGAACTTGGTCCCGGCCACCATCGAGCCCAGGTCCAGCGCCACCAGGCGCTTGTTGCGCAACTGCTCCGGGATATCGCCCTTGACGATGCGCTGGGCCAGCCCCTCGACGATGGCGGTCTTGCCCACCCCGGGCTCGCCGATCAGGCAGGGATTGTTCTTGGTGCGCCGGCTCAACACCTGCATCACGCGGCGGATCTCCTCGTCGCGGCCGATCACCGGGTCGAGCTTGCCCTTGCGCGCCGATTCGGTCAGGTCGACCGCGTAGCGCTCCAGCGCCTGGTACTTGGTTTCCGGATTCTGGTCGGTGATGCGCTGCGTGCCGCGCACCGAGACCAGCGCGTTCAGGATCTGCTCGTGGGTGGCCCCGGCGCGATGCAACAGGTTGCCCGCCGGATCGCTTTTCTGCTGGGACAAGGCCAGCAGCATGTGCTCGGTGGAGACAAATTCATCCTTGAAGCGCTCGGCCTCCTGGGAAGCGCCCTCCAGCGCCTCGTTCAGCGCGGGAGTCAGGTACATGCCGGGCTGCACGCCGCCCACCTGCGGAAGGGCCCTCAGCAGCCGCTGCCCTTCCTGCACGATGGCGTCCGGATGCACGTTGCACTTTTCCAGCACCGGCCGGATGATGCCCTCCCGGTCCTGGGCCAGCGCCACCAGCAAATGCGCCGGAGCCACCGCCTGGTGCTGCTGCTTGTTGGCCAGCGCCTGCGCCTCCTGCAGCGCCTCCTGGGCCTTCTGCGTAAACTTGTCAAAGCGGAGCATAGCTGAGCAGGTGTTGGGTGTCAGGTGTCAGGTGTTAGGTGGCTTGGTGCTCGTTTCAACCTGTGAGGGTAAGGCCCACCACCCCTGACACCTAACACCTGACACCTGACACCTCTTCTTCATCCCTTCACTTCTACTTTAACCTGTCGCGGCTTGGCCGCTTCCTTTTTCGGAAGCGTGACGGTCAGGACGCCGTTCTTGTAGGCCGCCCGGACCTGCTCGCTGTCCACCGAGTCCGGCAGGGTGCAGCTGCGCGAGAAACTCCCGTAGCTGCGTTCGATCCGGTGATAGCCCTTGGCCTTCTCCTCCTTTTCGAACGTGCGCTCGCCCTTCAGCGAAAGGGTGTCGTGCTCCACCCGGACCTCGATGTCCTCGAGCTTCACCTCGGGCAGATCGGCCTTCAGGACCAACTCGTTTTCCGTCTCCAGGATGTCGACGTCCGGCGACCACGGACGAGCGCCGCGGGGCTCGCTGAGCATCCGGGTGACGGCGTCTTCGAACAGACGGAAACCGGCCGGCAGCGCAGCAAGTGGATCGTAATGGCTGATTGACATTGTTTTGTTCTCCTATAAGCCATCATATAGTCTTAGTGTAATGTTGTCAAGTTGTTTTAGCGAGATTCAAGTATCTTGTCCCACACCCAGTCCCCCTGGTGCCCATTGGCCGGGACCTTCCCCAAGCGTCATCTCGCATGCAAGCCGTTGATTCCCAGTCAGTTTCGCGCCGAACACATGCCTAGCTCCAGGGCAAAGCACCGTCCGGGGAGCACGTAGAGGGAGCCCACCTCGATCACCATGCGCTCCTGGGCTGGATCGATGTGGGCGGCGACTGCGGCGATCTTGCCTTCCTTGACCGCCACGTCGCGCGGGGCGTTTGATCCTGTTTCTGGGATCGATCACGTGGCCGTGGGTGAGCAGCAGGTCATGTCATAAGGAGGCTGGGTGGACGGCCGCCGGCGTCCACCAGGGCACTCGATTATTTCCTGTCCCAATACTCGACGGATGTGGTGGGTTTCCCATCGGGTCCCTTGGAGGTGTTCTCGACTTTGCACACCTTGCCGTCCAGCGAAATCTCCGATTTCGAGGCGCCAATCTGGTCCCCCGCCATTTTTACGATTCCACTCATGTGACGGCTATCGATGGACCTGATCGCCATCGTTTGACCACTTGGCTTGCCATCGACCATTGCGACAGCGTCTTTACCGTCGAGCTGAGTCAACACGGTCATGATCTGGCCCGCCGGGGCCTGTGCAGCGGTAACCGTGTACGTGAGTTTCAGGCCGGCGCCCGCCGCCTCCACTTTCAGGGTGACGTGAACCCGTTCCTTTGTATCGCGGCGGACCCAGGTCCCAACCATGAGACTGTCAGCTCCAAAGATCGGGCTCAGGCTGAGAAGATACACAACGCATGCGATAAGTCGTTTCATAACCATATACGTTATCACGGAGGCTGGGAGGACAGGCCGCCAGCGGCCGCCCTCCCCCCGCCGGGCCGGAAGCCACTGTGCTATCTTCGCCTCCAGATGAAGACCCTCACACTCGCACTTCTGCTTCTCGGTTCGCTGTCGGCCACCGACCGCTGGGACCCTCTCCGATTCCTGATCGGAGACTGGGCGGGCGCCGGCACGGGCCAACCGGGCGAAGGGACCGGCAGCTTTTCTTTCCGGCTGGATCTGGATCGGAAGATCCTGGTCCGCAAGAATCGCGCCAGCTACCCCGCTACGCCGCAGCGGCCCGCCTTTTCCCACGAGGACCTGATGGTGGTCTACCCGGAGCCCGCGGGCGACAAGCTGCGCGCCATCTACTTCGACAATGAAGGGCACGTGATCCACTACGCGGTCGCGTCGTCGGCCGACTCGGTTGAGTTCCTGAGCGACCCCGCGCCTGCCGGCCCGCGCTTCCGGCTGAGCTACCGCCGCACCGGCCCCGGCAAGCTGGCGTTGAAATTTGAAATCGCGCCGCCCGGCAAGCCGGAGGCCTTTTCATCCTATATTGAGGCCACGGCGAGCAAGAGGGCGGAATGACCCAGGGAATCCTCACCCTCGACGGCTACGCCGATCTGCCGCCTGGCAAGATCGCCGCCGTAGTCACCTACCTGGAAATGACCGCCCCTCCCGCCTCCCGAGCCGGTCCGGAAGGCCAGGAATTCCGTCTGGAGAAGGCCGGGCGCGTGAGGCCCGACGAGTACCGCGAGCTGTTCCGCGGGATCGGGGAAGACTGGCTCTGGTTCAGCCGCCTGCTCCTCACCGATTCCCAGCTTGAAGCGACCCTGGCGAGCCCGCACGCCGATCTTTACTTCCTGCTGCACGACGGGCTCCGCAAGGGGATTCTGGAACTCGACCGAACCCGGTTCCCCGACATTGAGCTGGCCTTCCTGGGCGTAACGCGCGACCTGATCGGACGCGGAGCCGGCCGCTTCCTGATGGCGCAGGCCATCGATCTGGCCTGGAGCTACCGGCCCATGCGCTTCTGGCTCCACACCTGCTCGCTCGACCACCCCAAGGCGCTGGCCTTCTACCTCAAATCCGGCTTCACGCCGTACAAGCGCGGCATCGAGGTGGCCGACGATCCCAGGTTGACCGGCAAGCTTCCTCGCACCGCCGCGCCGGACATTCCGATCATCGGCGGCTAACCAGCCCGAACTTAGGTCCGTGCCGAGCTTCCCGGTGCTGTTCTTCTTGGCGATCTTGGCGTTCTTTGCGAGATAGATCCGGAGCCCGCCAAGGACGCCTACTCTCAGCCAGAATCGCCTTGGCC
Organism: Acidobacteriota bacterium; assembly: GCA_016178945.1. Classification (GTDB taxonomy): domain Bacteria; phylum Acidobacteriota; class Terriglobia; order Bryobacterales; family Bryobacteraceae; genus JACOSH01. The sequence continues at coordinate 22,028 of JACOSH010000537.1, read as the reverse complement.
TGGGGTTCCGGCTACGCCGGGTTGGTGAGCGGTTCCCGCATGGTAGCCTGGGTCGTTAAGCTAGCCAGGAGACCTGAGCGATGAACCGATTGGCGATAGCGATCTTCCTAATTGCCGCCGCGTGGCGGTCCGAGGCGCAGCCTCCCCAGCAGAAGAAGGGCGGAGGGTTCCAAGTTCCCTCCATTCAGCCCAAGCCGGAAGAGCTGCGCCACATCCAGGCCAAGGTGGACCAGTTGGACGCCCTGATTCGCGCCTTGCGAGCCGGCCGCCTGGAAGAAGACCTGCTCGCGGATATCGACGTCTACGCAAAGTCGGGCCGCTGGCTGCTGGAGTTTCCGCAGACTTTCTTCACGCAGGAGGGGATCGATCAGGCGCTGGCGGTGCTGGACCAGGGGCTCGAACGGGCGCGCCTGTTGCAGAGCGGGCAATCGCCCTGGGTGGCGCAACAGGGCCGCAAGATCCACGGCTACTACTCCGCGCTGGACGGCTCGGTCCAGCCCTACGGCTTGACCGTCCCCGCCTCCTACGACGGAACGCGCCCGGTCCGGCTCTATGTATGGCTGCACGGGCGCGATCAGCGCCTGAGCGAAGCCAATTTCATTTTCCGGTTCCCCACTCCCAGCAGGAGCCTGACCTACAGCACCGCCGACGCCGGCCAGATTACGCTCGACGCTTACGGCCGCTGGAACAACGCCAATCACTGGGCCGGTGAAGTCGACGTGTTCGAGGCGATCGCGGCGGTGCGGAAACGCTACAAGATCGATCCCGCCCGCATCGTGCTGCGGGGCTTTTCCCTCGGTGGCGCCGGCGCCTGGCACATCGCGCTGCACCACCCGGACCGCTTCGTCGCCGCCGACATTGGGGCCGGAACCTACCCGCGCCGGTCGCAAATGCCCGGCTATCCGCCCTACCAGCAGGCCACGCTGCGCATCTGGGAGAACATCATCGACTGGTCGCTGAACGCCTTCAACATCCCGATTGCGGCTCACGACGGCGACAGCGACACGGGCGTCGCGGGGATTCCGCCGGAGCCCGGCAAACAGACGCGGGGCCAACTGGAATCCTCGCTTCAGGTGCGCGCGCAGTTGGAAAAGGAAGGCTTTCCACCGGAAGGAGAGCCGAACTTCCTGCGGGCCAAAGGCACGCCGTCCATCTTCCTGATCTCCGCCAATACCGGCCACAACGTCAGCCCGCTGGTTCGCGAGCAGGTGGACGCCTTTCTCAAGGAGTGGGGCGACCGCGGCCAGACGTCTCCGGACCACGTTCGCTTCCTGACCTATACGACGCGCTACAACCAGTCGTATTGGGTGTCGCTCGACGGGCTCGAAAAGCATTACGAGCGCGCGGAGGTGGACGCGATCCGCGACCGGGACGGCCGGCGCTACCAGGTCGCCACCCGGAACCTGGCGCGCCTGACCCTGCGGGAGACCCGCCACGCCGCCGTCATCCGGATCGACGGCCAGAACCTGCGCGTGAAACCGGCGCCCGAAATCCAATTGGAGAAGGCGGGCGCCGCCTGGCGGGTTGCCGCGCGCAAACCATCCGGCTTGCGCAAGACACACGGGCTGCAAGGCCCCATCGACGACGCCTTCCTCGACCCGTTCCTGCTGGTGCGCCCCACCGGCACCCCGTGGAACGAGGCGGCTCACCAGCAAGCCCTGCGGATCCTGGCGCGCTTCGATCGGGTGTACGCCCGATGGTATCGCGCCCACCCCCGCATGAAGGATGACAAGGACGTCACTGAGGCCGATTTCGCGCAATACAATGTCGCCCTGTTCGGTGATCCCGGCAGCAACCGCTGGATCGCGCGCCTCGGGGGCAAGCTGCCGGTGCGCTGGACCCGGGAGTCGGTCAGCCTGGGCGGCCGCGATTTCCCTTCCGCCGAACACCTCCCCGCGCTGATCTATCCCAACCCACTGCGCCCCTCGCGCTACGTGGTCCTGAACTCCGGCCTGACCATCGACGAACGCGAATACCAGGCCGACTACAGCATGCCGCGGCTGGGCGACTTCGCGGTCCTGAAGGTCAAGGAGGGCGCCGACGTCCCCGACGTGGCGCTGGCGGGATTGTTCGACGAGTCCTGGCAGCTTCTTGGCGATCTTGGCGTCTTTGCGAGAGATTGAATCACCGGTAGTAAACCAGATTTACCGTCGCCTGTTCGTACGTGAAGACTCCAAAGTCCAATCCAGGCCCGGTAAAGCGGCCGACACTGGTGAGCGGAGCCGTGCCCACACCGAGCAGTCCGCCTGGCAGGATCTGATCTCCGTCTGTGAACGCGTCCGACGCTGGAAGGCTCGAAAGCACCCAAGCAGGAACGGTGAACCGGCCCGCCGAGACCTTCTCCGCGCAGAGAAAGCCCGCGGTGACCTGATTGCTAACCGCAAGTCCCACAATAAGCGCGAATTCCTTGTCCGGAATGCCGCCGCTCCAGGTGACCGTGAGATCCTGAGTGCGGTCCGGGAAAGCCAGGTCGTCCTTATTGGTCCACGTCACCATCGGTGGCAAATTCAGAACGGCCTTGAACGGCCCCACGGCCTGCGTCCCGGTTCCGTTGTCGACCGTATAATCGCCCGGTGTGATGACGCTGTCGTGCTGGTGGACGTAATATGACGGCGCTGGCAATTGCACCGTTCCCTTCGGTCCACTCAGATTGAGCGCCGGCCCCGCGTTTAGGAATTGAAACGGCGTTTGATCCGACGGCAGATCAAACAAGCGGCTCGTAATGGTAGGCGTTCCCGGCGAAACCGTGCAAGTCCCGAGTGGAGGAGTTCCGAACGCCGGTCTTATCCCTGCCCCGTTGTTTCCGGGCGAAAACCCCTCCAGTAGTGCATTGAAATCATAGCGCGCGAAGATGCCGGCCGCTTCATCATCCGCGCCAAACTGCGCAAAGTCGATGTGGTTCAGCAGGATCGTCCCCATGCGGATCTGTCCTGACTTCTGCGCCGCATCGATATCGGATGCCGCCAGGCCGGTTGCGTCGGAGCACGACCCGCCCGTAGCGGAGACGGAAATGCTGGCTGCGTTGCTGGTCACGCCGCCCGCCCGGATCGCAATCGGGACGTAGCACCCTTCCGGCGCGTCGGCCGGAAGTTTGAACACGATGTAGTCGGTACCCCATGTAGCGCCCAACTCGTACATCACGGTAGCAAGCTTATTCCCGACGATCACATCCGCCGGAACGCCCAGCTCCTGCGACAGATCCTGCGTCTCATCGAAGGTCACCGGCCCAAGTCCCGTGGCGTGGACAACCACCAACTGCCCGGGCTTGGCTGACTGGTTCAACGTGTTAGGAGTCTGAAGAATCGACGGATCCGGACGCAGGACTGTATCCGGCGGTACGGTCCACGCTTTGGCGGGTCCGTTGCCACGACCGTTCAGCGTGCGTATTCCAACCGACGTTTTCACAATCGTGATCGGGAGCGGCGCGGTCATACGGCCCTTATAGGTGACTGTCACCGTGGCGTCGCCGAGGGGCGTGGTGGATGGGACGACGCCCGTTACGAATCCGTTCGACGCGTATATCATGAGTGCCGCTGTGGTCACGTCGCCGGACTGAATCTGAATCGATGCGCCGCGCAGCTCGGTCTTGAGTGGAAAATCGCTGGTTACTCCTGCCGCCGGCCCGATGTTCTTGCCCGAGATGGCCAACCTGGAGCCCTGCGCAATGGCGGCGTTAGGCATGCCCGGAAGCGCGTGGCTGAAGAGGCTGAGCGCGGAATCCGCACTGATCGGTGGAATAACGGGCGGCGTTAACAGAACCGTGGCGCCGCGCTGCGGTTGAACACCGGCCGGGAACGGCGCTCCCGGGAGCGGGGTCAGGGCGCCGCTGTCGGCGTCAATCGCGTACCCCCCAACAACGTTGGATTGCTGCGCCGGGACGTACAGGAACTTGCCCGACGGGTCCAGGATCACGGCAAAGGCCCCGAACGGCGCCGGATAGAACCCGGGCGGAATCGGAGTCAGCGCGCCCGTGGCGCCGATCCGATACCCATGGACCGTTCCGCCGACGTTCGATGCATAGAGAAACTTGCCTGCCGGGTCCACGGCCACCCCCGCTACTGCTCCCGACACCGGGAATGGCGACCCCATCACCAGCGTCAATGCGCCGGTCGTGTCGTTTACCGAGTACACCAGGACGCCGTTCTGCTGCCTCTGGACTGCGAAGAGGAACTTGCCGGCCGCGTCCATGGCCATCCAGAACAGGTTATTCCTGGCCGCGAACGGCGATCCCGCGACCGGGGTCAGCGCTCCGTTGGCGCCAATGTTGAAGGCCGCGATTTGGCCCGCGCCGCCGGCTGAAACATAGACGACCTTGCCGTTCGGATGGACCACCAGGCTGCTGGGGCCCTGCGGCGTAGCGAACGGCGAACCCTGGATCGGCGACACGGCGCCCGTCAATGTATCGATGGAGAATACCGAGACGTTGTTGGCCCCCTGGTGCGCAACGAACACGAATTTTCCAGAGGGGTCGACCACCGCCGATTGAGGGCTGCTTCCGGGCGTCACGGGCGCACTGCCGAGCAGCGTCAATGCGCCGGTGTTGGCGTCGATCGAAAACGCGGCGAGGTTCGGTCCGCCAATAGCGGGGTCGCCACCGTTCGTCACATAGGCGAACTTTCCGCTCGGGTGGACTGTCACCGACGTGGGACGCCCGGGCGTGGCAACTCGCGGCAAGATCTCGGTGAGAATTCCGCTCTCCTGATCGATGACATATGCCGAGATCGTGGCGTCGGCGAAATTCCCGACGTATAACATCTGGCCGAACAATCCGTTCGACGTTGCGGCCAGCAAGAGAACCGCTGCCACCCAATAGAAACAGCGCTTCGTTACTTGACAGGTCATTTGTCTTCCCCTTGGCGCCGCCAGCCGATGCGCATGAGCACTCTACCACAGGGAATAAAGGATGCGCAAACCGGACGCGCATAAGTCGCGAGCGAACGCTCTTTACCTGAGGCGGTTACGGGCAGGGAATGGAACGCGGGAAGGAGTCCACGAGGCGATCGTTGTTCGGAACACCAGGAGAGGACGCGGCCGGGCGGGCGCGCTGGAGGGGCTCCCGATAGTCACGAGTGTTTGTACACCTGACCGCGAGTATCGACGGTCGCCACGAAGAGTACCCTCGCGTCGCGGTCAACCGTGAACAGGATGCGCCAGCCAAGACGGTCGAGCACCTTCTCGGCTTCGTGCGCGATAACGACGCGGTAGTTCACAATCCGCGTTCGCGCTCGTACTCATCGAGCGCCTTCACCCGGCCGGCGGAGATGTCGGCGAGACCGCGATCGAGCGAAGCCAGGGTGTCCGAGTCGAGCGGTGGACCGCCGTCGTCGGCCGCATGACGCAGATCCTCCAGCCACTGGCGAGCCAGTTCCGCTTGATCCTCCGGCAGTTCGTCGACGAGTTGGTGAAGGGCATCCTTCGTGGTCATTCATGCCTCTGTGTCATTTCTATTCTCGCGCACTTCTGCCATCTTCGAGGCGGATGGGCTCAAGAAAACGCCCGGGAGTACGCCTCCAGGGTCCACTGATCGAACAGCACGAAGACGGCTTCCCGCACCCTTGTGTCTTCCCGCGCCAGATGCTCCTTCACCGCGCGCAGCGCCACCGGCGCCGCTTCGTCGACCGGATAGCCGTACACACCGGTGCTGATCGACGGGAAGCTGAGGGTCTCCGCGCCGCGCTCCTCGGCCAGCGCCAGGCAGGTGGCATAACAGGACATGAGCAACCCGGCTTCGCCATGCCGGCCGTCCTGGTAGACCGGCCCCACCGCGTGGAACACCCACTTGGCGGGCAGGTTGCCGGCCCCGGTCGCGACGGCGCTTCCCGTGGGACAGTGCCCGATGCGCGCGCGAATCTGGTCCAGCTCGCGCATGATCGACGGACCGCCGGCGCGGTGGATCGCTCCATCGACTCCTCCGCCTCCGGCCAGCGCCGAGTTGGCCGCGTTGCACATGGCGTCCACCGCCACCCGGGTAATGTCGCCCTGCATCAGCCGCAGGACCCTGCCGTTGGGCAGCGTCTGGGTCATGGCTGCCGCAGCTCCATCTTCAGCTCCATGCGCAGCTCATTCTTCAGCTCGTAGCGCAATTCCTGCTTGATCTCGTTGCGCAGCTCCATCTTGAGCTCCTGCTTGAGGCGCAGGATCTGTTCGCGCACCTGCTGCTCCACCTGGTTGGTCAAGAGCTGTTGCATCTGCAACGTGGCGGTTTCCGCCGCCGCCGGTTTGGCCACCGGCTTGTCGTCTTTCTTATCCGCCCGTTGCGCCAGCGCGATTCCCAGCACCACCAGCGCGATCGCCAATCTCTTCATGCGGCAGCCTCCGCCCTTATCTTATCGCCCGCTCGCGTATCATGAGAATCTATGCCCACCCGACGCGAATTGCTGATTCTGGCCGGCCTCCCCGCGCTGGCCGCCAAACTCCCCAACCACACGCTCTCCGCCGGCGATGCCAAGCTCACCCGCGAGCCCTTCGGCGACCTGCGAATCTACTTCGACGGCGCGACCGAACAGGTTCGATCCATGACCGCCGGCAGCCTCCTGCTGAAGCCCGGCATGACGCCCCATGCGCCGCATCGGCACCCGGAGGAGGAATTTATGGTCATCACGGAAGGCGCCGGAGAGATCTCGCTCGACGGCAAGATCTTCAAGGCCGGTCCCGGCTCCATGATGTACTGCGCCGCTGGCCGCCTGCACGGCATCGTCAATACGGGCAAGACGCCGCTGCTATTCTACTTCTACAAATGGAAGGTCTAGACCGGCAGGAATCCGCCATGCGAGTTGTGATTCAGCGGGTCCGCGAGGCCCGCGTCGAAGTGGACGGCGAAGTCACCGGCGCGATCGGCCAGGGGCTGGTCGTCCTGCTCGGCGTGGCCAAGAGCGATTCCCGGAAGGATGTGGACTACCTGGTGGAGAAAGTTGCCGGCCTGCGCATCTTTCCGGACGAGGAGGGAAAGATGAATCGCAGCCTGGCCGACACTGGAGGCGGGCTGCTGATCGTCTCCCAGTTCACCCTCTACGGCGACTGCCGGAAAGGCCGCCGCCCCAGCTTCGACGCCGCGGCGGACGCCGGCCCGGCGCGCGCCCTGTACGAGGAGTTCGTGGCCGCGGCCCGCGCCCGCCTGGCCGATGTGCGGACCGGCGTCTTCCAGGCCCGCATGGCGGTTCATCTTGTGAACGACGGGCCGGTGACGCTAGTATGTGATTCAGTCCCATGATCGAAACCTATGCCTATGCCCGCGCCGGGTTCCTCGGCAATCCCAGCGACGGCTATTTCGGCAAAACCATCTCCTTTTCCGTCCGCAATTTTCGCGCCCGCGTGCTCCTCTATCCCAGCGCGCGCCTGGAGATCAAGCTCTCCAAGGGCGACACCCCGGTCTGGGAGAATCTCGACGACCTCTACAAGACCACCCGCTGGCGCGGCTACTACGGAGGCATCCGCATCATCCAGGCCCTGATCGTGCGCTTCATGGACGACTGCCGCGCGCGCGGGATCGAGCTGGACGAACGCAACTTCACCATCGAGTACGACTCCAACATCCCGCAGCGGCTGGGAATGGGCGGATCGAGCGCCATCGTCACGGCCGCACTGCGCGCGCTGTGCGCCTACTATAACGTCGATATTCCGCTGCCCGTCAGGGCCAACCTGGTGCTGGAGACCGAGACCCGCGAGCTGGGCGTTCCGGCCGGTCTGCAGGATCGCGTGATCCAGGCCTATGAAGGGCTCGTCTACATGGACTTCGCCAAGGAGATCATGGACCGCCAGGGTTATGGCGATTACCGGCGCCTCGACCCGGCGCTGCTGCCCAACGTGTATGTGGCCTATCGCACTTCGCTCAGCGAGGGCACCGAGGTCTTTCACAACAATATTCGGGAGCGCTGGCGGGCCGGAGATCAGGAAGTGGTCGAGGCCATGAAGACTTGGGCCGGATACGCCGAGCAGGGCGCGTCGGCCCTCCAGGCGCGCGATTACGCCCGGCTAGACGCGCTGATCAACGCCAATTTCGACTTGCGATCGAGGATCTACAAGATCGACCAGGGGAATCTGGAGATGATTCACACCGCGCGCCGCTGCGGGGCGACCTCGAAGTTCGCCGGCTCCGGCGGAGCGATTGTGGGGACCTACCCGGACGAGGGCGTCTACCAGGAGCTGGTGCGGGCGCTCAAGCCCATCGGGGTGGCTGTGATCAAGCCCAAGGTAATACCATAGGAAGGTGATTCGCTATCAAGACGCCGGCGTCAGCATCGACGAAGCTGACCGCGCCGTCGCCTCCGTCAAGAAACTGGCCCGCGGCACCTTCACGCGCGGCGTGCTCACCGGGATAGGAGCGTTTGGGGCTTCCTACGCGCTGTCCGGCTGGAAGCGGCCGGTTCTGATCAGCTCGGCCGACGGCGTCGGCACCAAGCTCAAGGTGGCCTTCCTGACCGGGCGCCACCAGACAGTCGGCGAGGATCTGGTCAACCACTGCGTGAACGACATCGCGGTGCAGGGCGCCGCTCCGCTGTTCTTCCTCGACTACTTCGCCACGGGCAAGCTCGACGCGCGCGTGGCGGCCGGCGTGATCTCCGGCATCGCCCGAGGATGCCGGAGCAACGGGTGCGCCTTGATCGGCGGCGAGACGGCGGAGATGCCGGGCCTGTACGCGCCCGGCGAATATGACCTGGCCGGGTTCATCGTCGGCGCCACCGAGCGCTCCGGCCTGCTCACCGGAGGCCTCATCCGCGCCGGGGACGTGCTGCTCGGCCTGCCCTCCACCGGTCTCCACACCAACGGCTACTCGCTGGCCCGAAAGCTGCTCTTCGAGGTCGCCGGCTACTGCCCCAAGACCTTTCTTCCCGATCTGGGATGCACGGTGGGCGACGAGCTGCTGAAAGTCCACCGCAGCTATCTCCGGCCGATCCGCAAGCTGCTCGCGGCGGGCCTCCTGAAGGGCGCCGCGCACATCACCGGCGGCGGCATCACCGATAACACGCCGCGCATGCTGCCGGACAAGCTGGCGGTGCGAATCGAGACCCGCTCGTGGACCGTTCCTCCCGTCTTCGAGGTGCTGCGGCGGCTCGGCGATATCCCGGAAGACGACTTCCGCCGCACTTTCAACCTGGGCGTGGGCATGATCCTGGCGGTGGGGGCCAAGGACGCGGCCGCGGCCGTCCGTCTGCTCCGGCGCATGAAGGAGCCCTGCTTTCGCATCGGTGAAGTGGCGGCCCGCAAGCGCGGCGCTCCCCGAGTGGATTACCGATGAAGCGGCTGGGCATTCTGCTCTCCGGCCGCGGCTCCAATTTCCAGGCCATCGCCGATCAGATCGGCGCCGGCGCCCTGGATGCCCGGATCGCGGTCGTCATCTCCAGCCGGACACAGGCGCCGGGGTTGGAAATCGCCCACCGGCGCGGGCTCAACGCCGTCTGCCTGCCCTCCAAGAACCTGGAGCGCGAGGTGTACGACCGCCAACTGGCGGACGTGTTGCGGGACAACCAGGTCGATCTGGTCTGCCTGGCCGGCTTCATGCGCTTGTTGAGCGGCTGGTTCGTGCGCCAGTTCCCGATGCGCATCCTCAATATCCATCCCTCGCTGCTGCCGGCCTTTCCCGGCCTTGACGCCCAGCATCAGGCCCTCGATCATGGCGTCAAGATCGCCGGCTGCACCGTGCACTTCGTCGACGAGAACCTGGACGCGGGGCCCATCGTGTTGCAGGCCGCCGTTCCGGTTCTGGACGGCGACACCGTGGACTCTCTCTCGGCCCGGATCCTGGAGCAGGAGCACCGGATCTACAGTCAGGCCATCCGCATTGTCCTGGAGGGCAAGTACCGCGTGGAAGGGCGAAGGGTCGTGCGGTCCCCAGACACCGCTTACTAACGTGCGCGGCTCCGTGCAGAGCCGCGACCGTTACGGTCGCGGCTCGGAACCGGCTTTTTCAGAATGTCACTTTCAAGCCAAACTGGATGATGCGCGAATCGCCCCCGGCGGGGTTGCTGCTGGTGATGGTGCCGAATCCGCCGCCGGTCACCGTGGTGTTGGGGTTGTTGAAGTTCACCTGGTTGAAGATGTTAAACATCTCTGCCCGGAACTGCGTCCTCACTCGCTCGCCGAACTGATTGTTCTTGAAGAAGCCGAGGTCCCACCCGTGGAGGCGTGGACCGTACAACGCGTTTCTCCCCAGAGTCCCGAAAGTGCCGGCGTCGTTGATGGCGAATGCCGCCGGGTTGAACCAGACTCGCTTGTCCGCCCCCGCGACCGGATCCGTGCTCACCCCGGTCAGCTTCGGCCGGTCGTTGCCGAGGCCCGTGAGCGAGTTGTCTCGACCGCTCTTGATATTAAACGGCGCGCCGGTCTGGTATTGACCGTTGCCCGACCACTGCCAGCCGTTCAACACGTGCTTGAGGAATCCGTTGCCGGTCCGCGCTTTCGGCGCATCCCAAACCCACGAAAGGACGAAGCGCTGCTTGTGGTCGAAATCGGAGGGACCCTGCTGCATCGCGTCGCCGTTGGGGAAGTACCACGGCTTCACAAAGTCACCGAACGTATCCATGCTCTTGGAATAGGTGTGGCCGGCCAGCACGGTAAAGCCGTGCGAGAATCGCTTGGTCAGCGAGAGCTGGAGAGAGTGGTAATGCGCCCGCCGGTCTTGCGTGTAGTAATCGACGTTGCCGATCACCGGTGCGAACAGCCGCCGGGCGTCGGTGCCTAGCGGGGATCCCGGGATGTATTGTGCCGGGTTGAGCTGCTTGGTGGTCCGGTTGTACAAGGACGAAGATCCCACGTAAGCCGCCCGCGCCAGCCACTCGGGCCGGACCTCCCGCTCCAGCGTCAGATTCCAGTTGTACGTGAGCGGTGTTTCCTGGCGAGGATCATAGGTCGAGATCAGAACCGGCTGCGGGAACGGCGCGTTCGGGTCCCCTATGGACTCAACTCGGACCAAGCTGAAATCCGTTCGCCCCCGGTAGGGGTCGGAGAAGGGCCCCTGCGGCTGGGTTACGCTCAGCCGGATGCTCCACGGCGGAGCGTTGACCGCGTTGTTGTTGAAGTCCCCTTGCAGGTGCTGGTCGTAGAACATTCCGGCGCCGCCGCGCAGGCTGGTCTTGCCGTCGCCGAACACGTCCCAGGCGAAGCCGGCGCGGCCTCCGAAGTTGTTGTAATCCCCCAGCGTCCCATCCGGCGGCGCGCCCGGGTCCCCGCGGAACGTCTCTCCGAACGGGGCGTTTGCGAACTTCGACGATTTCACCTTGGCGGCGAAGTCCTCAATCCGGAAGATCTGGATGCGGCCCCGCTCCTCGCGCCACGGCGGGGTCGGCTCGTACCGGATCCCGAGGTTCAGAGTCAGGCGCGGGCGCACCTTCCAGTCATCCTGGAAATAGAGGGCGGGGTAGGCATTCCGGTTGGCCTTGTACTCGCCGGTCCCCTGGTCGAACGTGCGGATGGAGCCCAGGAAGTAGTCCGCCATCGACAGGCCGGTGACATCGCCGCTGAACACAAAGTGTCCGGCGCGGCGGAACTGATTGGCGATGTCCGCCCGTTGAAAGTTGACCTCTCCGCCGAATTGCAGGCTGTGACGCCCGCGCACCCAGCTTGTCCGGTTGGCCCACTCGAACCCGGTCCGCGGAAACTTCGCTTCCAGGTTGTCGCCGATGCTGAAGAACCCGGACGGCTCGATCTGGGAAATCGACGGCAGGCTCGGATAAACGGGGAGCCGCACGCCCAGGTCCTGCATGCTCGGCACGCCGGAGAAGAAGGGACCTCGCGCGGCGTGAATGCGGTTAAACCCGAGGTGGAAGTCGTTGAGCAGCGTCGCGCTCATCGTACGCGTGTAGGTCAGGACCGCGCTCTGGCTGCGCACCCGCGAGGCCAGAACCGGGTTTCGGTACGAGAGCAGGTTCTTCGGATCAAAACTCCCGGCGTTCACAAAGTGGTCGATGAAGTACCGCGCGCTGAGCCGGTCCTTGAGGGTCACCTGGTGGTCGACTTTGGCCACTCCCTGGTCCTGCTGCCAGTTGATGGGCCGCTGAACCACCATGAAGCCGTCGCCTCCCACGGCCGGGATATACGAGTTCACCTTCACGGCGGCCGGGTCGAACCGGCTCACCGGAATCTGATTGTTCGGGAAGTTGCCGCCGAGCGGATCCCGAAGCACGCGGTTGCAAGGCGCCCCGCAGGTGCTGAAGTTGCCGTTCCGCTCGTCGTTGGTCGGGGCAAACGTCGACAGCGGGTTCCCAATGTTGCGGATCTCTGTTCGTTGCCAGCCCATGAAGAAGAACGTCTTGTTCCGCCCGTCGTACCCGGGCAGGCGCACCGGCCCGCCGCCGTAGGCTCCGAACTGGTTGCGTTTCAGAAAGTCCTTGGCCGGCGAGAAGTAAGGCCGCGCGTTGAACACGCGGTTGCGCACGAACTCAAATGCGCCGCCGTGCAGGCTGTTGTTCCCCGAGCGGGTGACCACGTTCACAATCGCTCCCGAGTTGTTTCCCTGGGCCGCCGAATAGTTGCTGGTGGTGATCGAGAACTCCTGCACGGCGTCGGGGAACGGGAAGGTCTGGTTCTCCTGGAAATACGGATCGGTATTGGTGGTCCCGTCGAGCTTATAAGCGACTTGGCCGTTTCGCGTGCCGTTGGACGAGAGCTGCAACCCGCCCGGAATCGATTTACCGGTCTCCGTGCTCACCGAGATTACGGCCACGCCGGGTATCACGGCCGCCAACTTGGCGACGTCGCGACCGTTCAGCACCAGGTCCAGGATGCGCGCGTTATCCACGACCTCGCTCAGCGCGGATGTGCTCGTATTCACCTGCACCGCCGCCGCCGCCACGTTGACGGTCTCGGTCACCGCGCCGACATCCAGCGCGACATGGATCGTCAGGCTCTGGTTATCCAGTAACTCGATACCGGTACGGCGGAATGTCCGGAAACCGGCATGTTCGACGGTCACCTCATAGTGCGCCGGACGCAGCGCCGTCAAGACGTACTCGCCGTCGCTGCCCGCGATCGTGGTGCGGACGAATCCGGTGCCGACTTCGGTAGCCTTGATCGTGGCGCCCGGCACAACCGCGCCGCTGCTGTCGGTGACCGACCCAACCATTTGACCGGTCTGCTGTCCAAATCCATGGAGACCAAACAGGCCCATCAATACCAGCGCACGAGAAATCTTTCGAAGCATACTAACCCCCTCACATGCCAATCGGCGCCCCGGCGATGTATAACGCTTACTGTAGGGATGAAGGCTGGTGGTTGTCAAGCTGCTGGGCCGCGCCATTCAGACTTCCGGCTCCTGACTTACTCGCCTTCTACCGTTAGAACTCGACCTTCAGCGCAAACTGCAGATCGCGATTATCGGCGATGGTGCTGGTGATGCGGCCCACGGTGGGCGAGCCGATGTTGGCGTTCGGGAAGCCAAAGGCCGGCGTGTTGAACAAGTTGAAGGCATCCAGCCGGAATTGCAGGTTGACCCGCTCGGTGACCTTGAAGTTCTTCACGAAGGACGTATCGAAGTTGACTTGTCCCGGCGCATAGAGAACGCCGCGGGCGACGTTGCCGTAGGTGTTGGCCGGAGGCGCCACAAACGCGCTGTCGTCAAACCACTTGTAAGGGTCCGCGTTGGAGAGCGTGCCGCGACCGATGCGATTCGGCCAGCTTGGAGCGCCGTTGTTGACGCCCGTGTTCAAGCCCACGTTGTAGGGCCGGCCCGTGGACAGGGTGGTGATGCCGGTCAGGCGCCAGCCGCCCAAGACGTAGTCAACGACGCCTTTGTGGTTGAGGAACTTGCGGCCCGCACCGAAAGGCAGGTCGTAGACGTAGCTGGCCACCGCGCGGTGCTTGATGTCGTAACCGGAGGCGCCGCGCCCGCAGCGGATACAGGTGATGGTCTGCGGCCCGCCGGTCGAGCCGCCGCCGGAGCCGGCCGAGCCGCCGAAGTCCACGGCCTTCCCATAGGTGTAGCTGAACAGGGCTTGCAGGCCGTGGGAGAAGCGCTTGACCACCTTGTTCTGCAAGCTGTGGTAGCTGCTCATATTGCGCGGCGCGAAGATACTGGTCGCGGTGATGTTGTTCAACGGCTGGATCAGCCGCCGGGAGGGCTGGGAACCCAGGCCCGGCTGCACCTCGTTGAGCGGCAGGTTGATCATCACGTGAATGCCGCGGCTGCCGGCGTAGGCTCCTTCCCAAAGCAGCGACGAGTGGAGCTGCCGCTCGACGTTCAGGCTCCAGTGCTCGGCATAGCCGGTGAGATTGTTGTAATCGTGCCCCTGCGCCGACGGATTGAGGGCGTTGTACTCGGCCGTGGTCTTGGGCTTGACCACCTGAATCGGCGGGAACGGATTCTGCACCTGAGGCACGCGCGTGAAATCGGTGGGGTTGGTTTCGGTGGTCAGGTTCTGCGAGAAGATGTAGGGCACCTGAATGCCGAGCTGGCCGTTGGCCGTCACCGGCTCGGGGAAGTAGCTGATGCCGAATCCGCCGCGGATCACCGTCTTTCCGTTGCCCTGAAGATCGTAGGCGAACCCGATGCGCGGAGCGAAATTGCCGTGCTGAGTGGATTTGTTGGCCGTGCGGCTGGCGCCGTCCTCGTTGGCGTAGATGAGCCGCAGGCCCACCCGATCCACGTTGACCAGCCGGTCTCGGATCTCCACGTCCGGCGTGTATATCTCGTAGCGGACTCCCAGGTTGAGCGTCAGGCGCCGGGAGACCTTGAAATCGTCCTGAAAGAAGAAGGCGATCTCGTTGTTGCTCTGGTAGTACGGCTCCAGCAGGGCGCCGCGGCTGGCGCTGTTGACGTAGCCGGTGAGCAGGGTCGCCATGCCGCTGCCGCCGGCGTTGGTGGCCGGGTCGTTGGTGAAATTGTTGTTGAAGTTGAGCGTGCCGCGGGGCGAGATGTTCGTGTACGGCGACGTGTCCCGGCGGATGTAGTGCTGCCCGAATTTCAGCGAATGCCGGCTGACGGTCCAGAAGAGCTGGTTGTCGATCTGGTAGTGCGTCTGCTTCGGATTCACCGGCAGAAAGGCCGGGCCGCCGCTCAAGCCCGTGAAATCCTGTACCCCGACGTTGGGGATGCCTGAGGTCAGCAGGTTGACGTTGACCCCCTGAATACCGAGCGAGGTGGCGGCGTTGCGGCCGTAATCGGAGGCGGTGGTGAAGGGATTGGTGCGGGCGAAACCCACGCGCACCTCGTACAGCAGGTTCGGCTTGAAGACGTAGGTGTTGTTCAGCGCGGCCCCCTGCGTGGTCAGGCGGGTGTTCTGGATGCCGGCCACGAACGGGCCCAGCTCGAATTTCGCCGCCGCCTCCGGCGGGGTGGGCAAACAACAGTTGGCCTGGCCCTGGGGCGCGTCCAGCTTATACAGCTCCCAGCTATAGCGGAAGAACAGCGAATCTTTCTCGCTCACGCGGTGATCCAGACGCGTGGTAAAGCCGTTGTCTTCCACCACGCGGTTGGCGTTGATGGTGAAGTTGTTGAAGTTGCCCGCCTGGTTGGGCTGCGGATACACGCTGGCGACATTCCGTCCCACCGGATTGATGCGGTTGGCCGGGATGATGTTGCCCGTGAACGGATCGCGCAGGAACTGCGGATTGGCGGCGCTGACCGGCTGCGCGGGGTTGAAGTTCGGATTGAGCCGCGTGGTCAGCGGATCATACACCCGGATCAGGCTGCCCGGCGTGCGCTCGTACTGGCTGAAATCGCCCACTCTTACCCGCGCGGTCGGCACGGAGTTGACGAAGGTCAGGCCGCGGATCTCGCGCAGGCCGAAGTAGTCGCCGAAGAAGAAGGTGCGATTCTTGCCGTCGTAGACCTTGGGGATGCGCACCGGACCGCCGACCGCCGCGCCGTACTGGTTGCGCCGCAACGGCGCTTTGGGCACATTGGGCGCCGCGAAATAGTTCTTCGCGTCCAGCTTGTCGTTGCGCAGAAAATTGAAGGCGTTGCCGTGGAGCTCGTTGCTGCCGGACTTGGTGGAGACCGAGACCACGCCCGCGCCGCGTCCGAACTCGGCCGAGTAGACTCCCGTCAGGACCTTGAACTCGCGCACCGACTCGATGGAGGGCTGCACGATCACCGTGTTGAAGGTGTACTCGTTGTTGTCGATGCCGTCGACCAGCCAGCCGTTGGAGTTGCCGTGATGGCCCAGCGCGTTGAAGTTGGACCCTGCGCGCGGGTTGAAGGTGCTGGCGCCGGAAAGATTCTCGCCAATTTGTCCGGCGGTCACGCCCGGCGTCAGGTAGACAAGCTGCGCGAAGTTCCGTCCATTCAGCGGCAGCTCGCGGACGGCGCGCTCTTCGATCACCTCGCCCAGCTCGGAGCTGTCCGAGCGCACTAATGGCGCGGCGGCCGTCACGCTCACGGTTTCGGTGACCGCCCCGACTTCCAGCGTGAAATCGATGCGCGCTTTTTGATCGACCTGCAGGATCACGCCCTCGCGCACCTGCTTCTTGAACGCCTCCTTCTCGGCGGACACCGAGTAGACGCCCGGGATCAGAAAGGGCGCGCTGTAGGCGCCGGTGTCGTCGGTCGAGTACTGCTGGACGGTGCCTTTGCTGGTTTCGGTAATGGTGATTCGGGCGCCGGCCACCACCGCGCCGGAGTTGTCGCGAGCGGATCCCAGAATGGTTCCCGTGGTGACCTGAGCCGAAAGGGAAGCCCCGACCGCGAGCGCGATCCAGGCCGTGACGCAGAGACTGTGAGTCCTCATGGTTCGCAATCTACCAGAAGCGGCCCGGCGGCGCAATCCTCCCGGAGGGGCCAGACACGACGGCTGGACCTCGCCGGGCGGGTTGCCGTGACTGCGTTACTGGTTGGCGAAACCCCGCAGGACCTGATCCATCAGCATATTCTGGTACGAGACGAGCGGTATGTCGAAGCCGTGGGCGTTTTGGGAGAGGCGGGCCATCAGGTCTTCCTCGGCAGCCGGCGATCGCAGGGACGACCAGGCGGTCTTGAAGCGCTGATAGGGCTCTTCGAACATTTTCACCAGGGCGCCGGACGTAGCCATGGCGCTGTCGAAGGTGAGTAAGCCCAATCCCGTGGACAACGACAGGGCGCTGACAAGACCCAGTGGAAGCCGGTTGGGATTCGCCTGGCTCAGCTTGTCGAGAGCGAGGAAGGCCTTCAGCCCTCCGCTGTGGGGCTGTTTCGTCAGGATTCTCGCCATTTCCAGCTTCGAGTCGGCGGCCGGGTCCAAGGGATTGGTCAGCATCTGCTTGAGCTGGTCGATTTCGCTCGCTGAGAACCCGTTTTGATTTGCGTACTCGAGGACCG
Source organism: Acidobacteriota bacterium (assembly GCA_016178945.1). Lineage (GTDB taxonomy): Bacteria > Acidobacteriota > Terriglobia > Bryobacterales > Bryobacteraceae > JACOSH01. The sequence continues at coordinate 4,804 of JACOSH010000537.1, read as the reverse complement.
TCGTGAGCTTCTCCCGCCGCTCCAGAGCGCCCGCCAGCGCGCTCGGAGCATTCAGCCGCGACAGGGCGACCATCTGCGCCGCCACCGCCTTCATGCTGTACGTCACGGGTTTGGCCGGTTTCAGCAAGGGCTTGGATGCCGGCGGAAGAAAGTTTGAGAACGACGAGCGGGCTAGGGTGGCGGCGATTTGCATGGGTGTAGTCTCCTTCTTGGACGGTGCTATCTTCTCTTGTGCAGACGCTGCACGATTTCCTCGGCCGCCTGAAGCGGAGTTTGTTGGCCCCGGCCCATCAGATCGGCCGCCTTTTCCAGGATGGCGTCGATTGCCCAACCCGCATCAGGCGGTGTCAACTCCGGCCGGAGTTTGAGAAAGGCCTCCTCGGTGGTGTTGGCAAGCACTCTGGCCGCGTTTATCGCCGCCGGAACGTTCACCATTGAGGCGGCGTAAGACAGGAGCACCTCCACGACGTAGGGGTTGATCCGATCCGGTTTCCAGTCTCTGAACCCCTGCAACTGACTGTATGCGGTCACAATTCTGCGAGTGACGTCCCTGGTCCAGTCCATCTCGATGGGCGTCATTTGCGTGTAACCGTTAATGACCCGGCGAAGCATGGCGATCTCCGCATCCAGGTTTTGAGGCGGCTGGCTCGCCAGGGCGACGGTCAGAGCCCGCGCTTCCTGGGCGGACAATCCACACTTGGCAACAAGCTGTGAGACCACGCTGTTGATCTTGGACAAGTCGTCCGGGGGAACCCGGGTCAGCCAGACTGTATCCAGAGGGGGACGCCGGGGGGCCTGGAACGCCGGAGGCGTCGGTCGAGGGGGCCGTGGAATCTCGCCTACGGGCGCGTTCCATTTGACTTTCGGAGGGCTGCTAAAGGCGACGTTCATGTTATTGCCTCATGGGTCACTTATCGGGACGGCAACTCCACTGTTGCGTGCTACTTGGCCCAAATGTATGACTCCGAGCCGGTCGGACTTGCTTCGGATCGGCCTCGCTAGCCCAACATTCGTTTTTCGTAGGGCAGAATAGTGGTGATGAAGGTCAGAGACGCGAATCGAGCGGATCGAGTCCGACAGACCCGAAGTCCGAGAGATCTATACTGAAACAGGCAGGGCTGAAATGGGATCTTCCTGGATGCGTCGCTGCTGCCGCGACGCTGGAAGAGACTCGTCAACTCCTGCGAGAGGCGATCGAGTTCCATGTCGAAGGCATGCGGATGCGCGGTGACGTTGATGCCGACAGCTAACCGGAAACGCTGAGGGTGAGATGGCGGCGACCTGAAGGCCGATGATGAAAGCACACCTATTCCCGATCCTGGCGCTGGCCGTTCCCGCGCTGGCCCAAACCACCGTCAAGGACGCCCTGGTCAAACATTGGAAGGTCTCCGGCGAATTCACCCTCGCGGTGGCGGCGGCCATGCCCGCTGAGGGCTACAGGTTTCGTCCCAACCCCGAGGAGATGAGTTTCGGGCAGTTGATGGCGCACATCGCGGGGATAAATCTCGGCGCATGCGCCAATGCCAGCGGCCTGGCGCGGCCGGCGCTCCCGCCCAAGATCGCCGAGTGGGCCAAGGACACCGGGAAGGTGGAAGTCGACAAGGAGACGGCCCTCCAGTTCATGAAGGACTCCTTCGATTTCTGCAACCAGGCCGTGGCCGCGATGACCCCCGCCCGTCTGGATACGGTGGCCGGCCCGCCGGCCCGCAATTTGACCGGTTTCGAATGGCTGTGGGCATACTTCACGCACACCGCGCATCACCGCGGACAGGCCGAGGTCTACCTGCGAGTGAAAGGCATCAAGCCCCCGGAGTACAGGTTCTAGCGCGATGCATGTAGACCGAGTATCCCGCCGCCAGCATCATGCCGGGAATCCACCACAGCAACCCGGCCTTCAATAGACCGCCGCTTGCCGCCGTGCTGTAGACCGTCAGGGCCGGCCCCAGCCCGGTGCTGGAAGGCAGCACATTCGGAAACAGGCCGAACGCCGCGCTGCCGAGCATCCCTGCGATGTAGGCGCACGACGCCAGGAATGCCCGGGGCGCCGCCCCCCGAACGACCCAGTACCGCACGGCCGCCAGCCCTCCCAGCGCCAGCGCCGGGAAGACGAACCCCCAGCGCTGCGCCTCCAGGTTGGCCCACAATTGGAGTTGGACCCGCAGCGTGCAGGCCGTCGCCACGAAGGTCAGCAGCGCAACCGCCCACCAGCCGAGCCGGGCGGCGCGCAACGACCTTTTGGCCACCTCCCCTCCCGTCCGGCCGGCGAGCCACAGCGCCCCGTGCACGGTCAGCGTGAAGCCGGCCAGCAATCCGACCAGCAGCGAATACCAGTTGAAGAAACCGGTCCATAAGGGCAGGATGAACTGGCCGGAGAAATCCAACGGCACGCCGCGCATCACGTTGCCCAGCGTGGCCCCCAGCAGAATCGCCAGCAGCGCGCTCGACCCCATTATGGTCACATGCCGGCGAAGCCCGATCGCGATCCAGCGCGCAATCAGCAGCCCCAGCACCGCGATCAGGGGCAAGTGGAACCCGCTCAGGCGGGCCGTGGGAAAGGCGGCGTACACCGCGCCCACGGCGGCCGCCAGCCAGATCTCATTGCCGTCCCACACCGGCCCAACCGCGCCCAGCGCCTCGCGCCGCTCGGCCTCGCTCCGCGCCACGCCCAGATGGACGATCCCCGCCCCCAGGTCGAGCCCGTCCAGCACCACGTAGGTGGTGATCATCAAGGCGATCAGGCAAAACCACAGGGCTTCCATGGACTCCACCTTTGATGATGCAAGCAGGCTTCCAAGCGACTAGCGGTTGTTCAAACACCGCTTGCTTACGCGTGCGGCTCTGAACCGGTACACGACAAGGTTACCGAGCTGTGACGTGAACGCGCACGGCTCTGAAAGTGCATTCCACAAATGGTACCGAGCCGCGACGGTGACGGAGCGGTTGCCGCTATTTTTCACCTCTCAGGGAGCGATACTTGCGGCGGCAATCATCGCCCGCGCCAGCGAGGCGCCGAACCGCAGGCGGTCGGCGGCGGTGGGAAGACGCCCCAGCTTGGAGTTGTAAGCGATCATCTGCTCCATGACGAAGGCCGGGACGTCCCGGTCCCGCGAGAGGCCTTGGTGGACCCCCATCCGGCCCGCCATCCCCGGCGTGGACGAGGGCGGACCGCTCCGCGCCGGCTGGGTCGGATTGAAATCGGTCGCCTCTTTCAGCATCCGGAAGAAGCGGTCGCGCAAGGCGGCGTGCCGGTCGTCCGGCGGCCCTTCCAGGTACTCGCCGGTCTCCGTGTTATGGAGTGACAGGAACAAGTCCAGCCGGCGGCCCGCGTCCACCCACTCGAGCACCGCCTTCCGCTGCGCGGCGATCTCGGGCATCCGATCGGCATCCACCCGGTCCCAGTTCCGGTTCAGGTCGTAGCCGTGACGATTGAAGCGCACTCCGCCGCGCGCTACCCCGTCCGGATCGCACATCGGAAAGATCAGGAAAATCGCCTCGTCGCGCAGGCGCGAGGCCTCCGCCGAGAGCAGGAACCGCAGCGCCCCCTCCGCCGCCCAGGACGATCCCGCCTCCCAACTGTGCTGGCGCGCCATCAGCCAGACGATTCTCTTGGACGCCTCGCCGATGGCCGGATTGGTCACCGTGAGCAGCAGGATCTCCCTTCCCTCGACGCTGCGGCCGATCACCGCCCGCCGCAAGTGCGGATGCCGCCGGAACTCGGCCAGCAGTTTGTCCAGGTCTCGATTGGTGTAGGGCGGCACATGCGCGATCCACACCCGATCCGCCGCGGGCTTGATCCGCAAGCGTAGACGCGGCTCTTGCGGATCGTAGTCCACGCGGTCCAGGTGGCGCCACTCTCCGCCGTCCTCGCTGTACACCGGAATGGTGTCCTGGGTCACCGCCCCGCGATTCGGTTTGTAGTTGTACTCTCCCGGCAGATCCACCAGGTCGATGGTCAGCTCTTGACCCTTGGCGCCGTCGACCCGGAAGAAATACCAGTTGGCCTGCCGGTTGCGCTTGTCCTGGTCGGATTCCCCCGCCACCGCGCAGCGGGCATGTGTGCCGGAAACCCACACCACTTTCCCCAGCGACCCGCCTTCAAAATCGGTATGAATACTGGCGGCCAGAAGCGCCAGCGCCGGCAGGAACATGGCACGAGCATACCGCACCAACGGGGCATATCGCGCCCCAGTGGGGCAAATCGCTCGATGCGGGCCGGGCGCAGCCGGTCCGGCCATGCATCCAAACGCCTTCCGCACGGCCCTCCAGTTGCCCTACCTAACAAGGAACCGTACGACCATGCCCCTAAGCAATCTCCCCGAGTTTCCCTGCCGCCAGGTCGTGGTGCTGGCGGTGAGTCCCGACGAGAGCGACCAAGCCGCGCTTCGCCGGATCTTCACTCACTCCAACTGGACCATTCGCACGGCTCGCGACGGTCGTGAAGCCGTGGAGCATTGCCGCGCCGGCCAGGTCCCCGTGGTCCTGTGCGCGCGCCATTTGCCCGATGGGGATTGGAAGGATCTGTTGCAGGCTTTCGAGGCGGAATCCCATCCCCCGCGCCTGGTGGTCACCACCCGCCACGCCGACGACCTCCTGTGGGCGGAAGTCCTCAACCTGGGCGGCTATGACGTTCTGCCCATCCCCTTCGATGCCCTGGAAGTCTTTCGTGTGATCAGCCTGGCTTGGCGGCACTGGGTCGAGGAGACCCGCCACCATCCCGCCCCACGGCCACGCGAAGCCGCGATGGTGGCCCCAATCGGCCGCGCCGAGACCGAATTCGCGGTTGGCAAACGCCCGCAGCACCGCT
>JACOSH010000605.1 GCA_016178945.1 Acidobacteriota bacterium | reverse complement strand
GTGATCCTGGCGGCGGCGGGGAAAGCCTTCTGCTCGGGACACGACCTGAGCGAGATGGCCGGGCGCGATCTCAACGAGTATCGCCGCTTGTTCGACGTCTGCACCGAGCTGATGTCCCGCATCCAGTCGATCCCCCAGCCGGTGATCGCCCAGGTGCAGGGCGTGGCCACCGCCGCCGGATGCCAGCTTGCGGCCACCTGCGACCTGGCGGTGGCTTCCGAAGACGCTGCTTTCGCCACGCCGGGGGTGCGCATCGGCCTGTTCTGCACCACCCCGATGGTGGCGCTGACCCGCGCCATCGGGCGCAAGCGGGCGCTGGAGATGCTGCTGACCGGCGAGCCGGTGGATGCCGCCACCGCGGCCGCCTGGGGGCTGGTCAACCGCGTCGTGCCGGCCGCGCGCCTGGAGGATGAGACCCGCCGCCTGGCTTGCAGCATCGCCGAATCGAGCGGCCTGACCGTGGCCATCGGCAAGCAGGCGTTTTATACCCAGATCGACCTGGATCAACCCAAGGCCTACGCCTACGCCAAGGAGATCATGTCGATGAACTCGCTGGCCGCCGACGCGCAGGAGGGGATCGGGGCGTTTCTGGAAAAGCGCAAGGCCTGCTGGGTGGGAAGGTAGTTAGCGGCGCTGGTAGACGATCGAGCCTGGGCTGCGGGCGGTTTCGCGATACCCGGCCAGCCAGCTACTCAGGTCGGGGTAGGCCGTGATGGCCAGCTCGCGATTATAAGGACCCAGGCCGTCGACGATGAACGTGGGACGCGAGCGCACCAGCTCGCGGCGGTTGGAGGCGATCCAGCCGGCCGGCAGCGAGGGCCGGGACTCGACCAGGTGGCGGTCGGCGGCGACGCCGGTCAGCGGCTGCGACTCCAGGAAGCGCGAGGCGGCGGGCAGCCCGGTGTAGATGTAGAGCTCGGGGCGGAAGCCCCACGCCACGAGCGTATCGCCGGGCCGGGCCGGCGCGGTGACTAAGCGCGCCGCCTGGCGGCTGTCCCGATCCATGGCGGTGTCGGCCCATTCCTGGGAGGCTCCCGCGGCCAGCGCGAAGTAGCGGGGACCGAAGCGCGCCGCCGGCACGATCAGCAGGGCGAGCACCCACATTCGCTTGCGCCCCAGAAGGGTCAACCCGCGTGCGGCCATCAGCACGGCGACAGGCAGCAGCAGGAAGTAGTAGCGGGGAAAGAACCGCCAGCCCAGCATCACCCCCCCGGCCGAGAGCGCGGCCCAGGCCAGAAGTTCTCGGTCCCGCGAGCTGAACCGGGCGGCGACTACCAGCGCGGCGTGAAAGCCCAGCCAGTTGGCCGTGCGGGTGAGTCCGGTCAGCAATGGGTTTTGCACGAAGGTATCGGCCGCATACAGTCGCGGCCACTTCCAGGCCTGCTCGAAGTAGCCGGCCAGCGCTCCCTGCCAAGCCAGCCCGGCCGCGATCGCCAGGTTGGGCGCCAGGAATCCGGCCGCCAGAGACGCCGTGGGGCTCCACAGCGCGCAGGCCGCCAGCACGAACAGGCCTTTGGCGTTGATGGAAAACGCCACTCCCGCCACCACGCCGGCCCAGAACGCCCGGCCCTGCCAGGCCAGGTACACCGCCCCCAAGTGCGGGACCAGCATGAGCAAGTCGGCGGCCAGCGGCAGAACCGCCGACGCGGTGTCGAAGGTCAGGAAGAAGGCAGTCAGGACGGCCGCCCAGCGGCCCTCGGTCTCGCCCCACCGGGCGCGGGCGAACGAGAAGGCCAGCCCGCAGGCCCCCAGCGCGTAGAGGGCCCCGGCCAGACGCAGCGGCCATCCGTCGCGCGCGCCCCATAACAGGTAGGCCGCCGCCAGCAGGGGCGGTTTGTCAAACCACGCGTCCCGGTACAGCACGGCGCCGTGACGCATCTGCGCCGCGGCGGCCAGCGGCAGGTTCTCCTCGGCCCACAGGACGTTCACGTGGCACAGCCGCGCGCCCACCAGCAGCGCGAATAGCACCGCGAACAGGGCGGCGGGCTTCATTGGCCGGCCAGGAGGCGCTCCAGCACCTTGCGGAAAGCCGCTCCGTGAACGGGATCGGCCAGCGCGAATTCCACGAAGGTCTCGAAGTAGCTGGGGAAGTTGCCGATGTCGTAGCGCTTCTCGCCCGGCGGGAGTTTGACCGCCATCACGCGCTTGCCTTCCTCGCACAGCAGGCGGATCGCGTCGGTGATCTGGATCTCGCCGCGCTTGTCGGGCTGAATCCGCCGGATCATGTCGAAGATCAGGGGCGAGAACACGTAGCGGCCGGCGATGGCCAGGTTGCTGGGCGCCTCCTCCGGCGCCGGTTTCTCGATCAGGTCCACCACGCGAAAGGCGTCCCCGTCCAGATGCTCCGGCTGGACGATCCCGTAGTGCCCGGTCTCTTCCGGCGGCACTTCCTCCACCGCGATCACGCAACTGGCGCGCTTCGCTTCGAAGATCTCGGCCATCCGCGTGACCACCCGCGAGCTGGCATTGAGCCCCAGGATGGAATCGCCCAGCGCCACCAGGAAGGCGTCCTCCCCGGCGAAGTTTTCGCCGCACAGGATGGCGTCGCCCAGCCCTTTCTGGAGCCGCTGCCGGGTGTAGAAGAAATGCGTGCGCATCTCTTCGAAATCCAGCTCGCTGAGCAGGTCGTGCTTGTTGGAGGCGTGCAGCGCGCGGGCCAGCTCCGGGTCGTGGTCGAAGTGGTTCTCGATCGAAGTTTTGCTGCGGCCGGTGACAAACAGGATCTGCTCGATGCCGTTCTTCACCAGCTCTTCGACCACGTACTGGACGATCGGCTTGCGCGCCACCGGCAGCATCTCCTTGGGCTGCGACTTGGTGGCGGGCAGCAGCCGGGTGCCATGTCCGGCCACGGGGACGATTGCGCTCTTAATCACCCTTCGACTATATTGGATGCTGGGGCAAAGAAAAGGCGAACGAAGCAAGGGCTGTTAGATTGGGTTCGGCTCTGTAAGTGCATTTGACGAATGGTGCCGAGCCGCGACCGTGAGGGAGCGGTTGCCGATATTTTTCACGGCTCTTGAGCAAGCGGTTGTTGCAGAGACGAGCGATTGTGGATATCCAGGAACAGTTGGCCGAGTTGCGGCGCCGGGTGGCGCGGATCGATCGCAAGTATGCCGCCGCCCGCCCCGCGCCGCCGCCCGCGCCCCAGTATCCCTTCGACGACACGCGCCCGGCGCGCTACTTCGTCGAAGACCTGATCAGCGGCAGCGTGGTCGAGACGGCCCAGGGCGGGCACTTTGAGACCGAAAAGCTCTACCAGCGCCACCGGCGCCACGGCAGCTTCGACATTTCCAATCTGATCGAGCTTCCCGAGGATCTGCTGGCGGCGCTGTCGGACGGCGCGATCGCGCGCTCCCATCCCACGCGCTGGGCCTTCCTGGACACCGAAACCACCGGACTCGCCGGGGGCGCCGGGACCTATGCCTTTCTGGTCGGGGTGGGCTCGATCGAGGAGGACGGGTTTCGCGTCCGGCAATTCTTCATGCGGGACTTCGGCGACGAGCCCTCGCTGCTGGAGGCGCTGGGCGCGCATCTGGTGCGGTTCGACGTCCTGATCACCTACAACGGGAAGGCCTACGATCAGCCGCTGCTGGAAACGCGCTACCGCATGGCGCGCCGCCGGCCGCCCTTTGACCGGATGGAGCATCTCGATCTGCTCTTCGGCGCGCGCCGGCTCTGGAAGCTGCGCCTGGAAAGCTGCCGGCTGGTCGATCTGGAGAATCGCATCCTGGGGCTGGAACGGGAGGGGGATCTGCCCGGCGAAATGATCCCCTATTGCTATTTCGAGTACCTGCGCACGCGCCAGGCCTTCCGGCTGGTCCCCATCTTCCACCACAACGTGATGGACATCGTGACGCTGGCCTGTCTGACCGGCCTGGTTCCCTTTGCCTTTCGCGCGCCGGGGGAGGCCGATCTCCGCCATGGCGCCGACCTGGTGGGGCTGGCCCGCTGGCTGGCCGCCGCCGAGCGTTTCGAGCAAGCCCTGGAGCTCTACCGGCGCGCCGTCGATCGCGGGCTGCCGGACCACTTGCTGTTCCGTACGCAATGGGACATCGCCCTGCTGGAGAAGAAGCTGGAGCGCGGCGAGCGGGCCCTGGCGGTCTTCACCGAGCTGGCGGCCAGCCGGAATCCCTACCGCGCCTCCGCGCTGGTCGAGCTGGCCAAGCACTACGAGCATCGCGAGCGCAACTATGCGATGGCCCTGGAGATGACCCGCGGCGCGCTGGATCTGGAGGACTCGGCCGAGGTCCGGCGGCGCGAGGAGAGGCTGAAGCGGCGTCTGGCCGCCCCGCGGACGCGGCGCTTGGCGCTGGGCTCCTGAGGTACACTGATCGGGATGACCGCGCGCCGTCTTTTCGCCGCGCTGGCGCTGGCCGCCGTGCTGGGCCCGCTCGACGCACAGAACAAGCCGGACCGCCTGGAGCGCTTCCGCGACCTGGGCTTCGGCCTGTTCATCCACTGGAACGTCGACGTGCCGCTGGGCTCGGTGATCAGCCACTCGCTGGTGGGCGCCTCTCCGGACTACGTCCAGCGCTACTTCCAGATCCTGCCGCGCATCTTCAACCCCTACAAGTTCAACCCCACGGATTGGGCCATCCTGGCCAAGCTGGCCGGCATGAAGTACGTGGTCTTCACCACCAAGCACCACGCCGGATTCTGCATGTGGGACACGGCCTCGACCGCCTTCAACGTGATGAACACGCCCTTCTGCAAGGACATCACGGCGGCGGTGGTGAAGGCCTTCCGCGAGCAGGGCATCGCGGTCGGGTTCTACATCTCCCCGGACGACTTCCACTGGTTCCACACCCACGGCTATCCGATCGCCCGGCCGCCGGCGCCCCGCACCACCACGCGCGAGATCCCCGCCCTGATGGAGTACGGCAAAGCCCAGGTTCGCGAGCTGCTCACCCGCTACGGCCCCATCGACGTGCTGTTCATCGACGGGCCGGCCGACGGGCTGAGGGAACAGGCCTGGGCCTCGCAGCCGGACATCGTGGTCACGCGCGGCGCCATTGAGACGCCCGAGCAGCACGTCCCAGGCGTCCCCATGGACCAGGCCTGGGAGGCCTGCATCACCATGGGCACGGCCTGGCAGCACAAGCCCACCCACGACGTCTACAAGTCCGGCCCCGAGCTGATCGAGACTCTGATTGAGATCCGCGCCAAGGGCGGCAACCTGCTGCTCAACGTGGGGCCGCGTCCCGACGGCGAGCTGTCGCGGGAGGAGGAGGCGCGGCTGCGCGAGATCGCCTTGTGGAACTTCGCCAACGGCGAGTCGCTCGAGGCGGTGCGCCCGTGGATCATCACCAACGAGAGCGGCATCTGGTTCACGCGCCGGAAGAATGAGCCGACGGTCTACGCGTTTGTGACCCGCGCGCCCTGGAAACTCGGCGAGCGCCGCACCCTGACGCTGCGCTCGGTGCGCGCCGCCCCGGACAGCAAGATCTCCATTCTGGGCGCGACCGGCGAGATTCTCGAGTACCGCCCCGACGTCGATCCGCGCCTGATCTGGAAGCAGGACAGCCAGGGACTGCACATCACCGCCACCACCACCCAGCGCTTTTACGACGACCGCAAGTGGCCCAACCCGGTGGTGTTCAAGATCACCCAGGCCAGCCCGGCGCTGCGCCCGCCCCAGGTGCTGACCCGCGCCGCGCGCTGGGACGGCGGCTGGCTGCTGGAAGGCGAGCTGGCGCAACTGGGCGACGCGCCCTCGGTCGAGGTCGGCTTCCAGTATCGCCCCCGCAAGGGCCTCACCGACATGTACGAGAAGACCGAACCCTGGCGCGACCTGGCCTTCGCGAAGCAGTCCGCCGCCGGCGGATTCTCCCAGCGCCTGCCTGGCGCCGCCCGCGACGCCGACCTCGAATTCCGGGCCGTGGTCAAGCACCCGCTGCTCACGCTGTACGGAGTGGAGAAGGGGCTAACGGCTAAGGACTAGGGTCTGGCGATTCAGTGCCTGTCCCGGTAGTCCAGCCGCGGCTTGGCGTCCGCCGGGATGCGCGAGCGGTACTCGCGCCCGGCGCGCCGCTTCTGGAAACTGGCGCGCGCGGCTTCCAACTGCCCGGAATCGGTGAACAATTCGATGGCGCTCAGCGCCAGCGTCTTGGCCGCCGTGAGCATGCCCTTCTGCCCGATGCTCGTGCCCGCGCAGGCCGCGGCTTGCCAGGAGTGCCCGGGGACGCCCGGCGCATAGGTGGCCGCGCGGAACCCCCCGGTGGGCAGCATCCAACTGATGTCCCCCACGTCGGTCGAGGCGGAATCCGCCCCCTCCGGCTCGGAGAGGATCTTCTCTTCCGTACCCAGCGGCGGCAGCGGGCCCTCCAGCGAAGCGCGGATCTGGTCGGCGAATTGCCGCTCGGCGGCGGTGTAGTGCTGGCCGCCGGCCCGGCGCAGGTTGCGATCCAGAAGCGACACCAGCGCGTCGTTGACCAGGATGTTGCCGTAGTTGGAAACCAGCTCCGTCTCCAGCCGGGTTTCGGTGGCCAGCGCTCCGGCCTGCGCGCATTTGAGCACCCGCTCCCAGATCCCGTCCAGCGTTCCCATCTCGGGATGGCGCGCGTACAGATCCACCTCCGCCAGGTCCGGCACGATGTTGGGCGCCATGCCTCCGCGCGAAATGATGTAATGCATGCGCGTCTCCTGCGGCACGTGCTCTCTTAACATGTCAACGGCGTGCGCCATCAGCAGCGCCGCATCCAGCGCCGACCGCCCGCGCTCCTGGGCCGCCGCCGCGTGCGCCGCCTTGCCCAGGAACCGGAAGCGGGCGTCGATGATCGCCGTGGAGCTGCGCGGCGAGGCCGCGTTGGCGTTGCCGGGGTGCCAGGTCAGGACCGCGTCCACATCCCGGAACGCGCCGGCCCGCGCCATGAGGATCTTGCCGCCGCCGCCCTCCTCGGCGGGGGTCCCGTAGTACCGGATCACGCCCGGCAGCTTCTTCTCCGCCAGGTGCTCTTTCGCCGCGATCGCCGCGAACAGCGCACCTACGCCCAACAGGTTGTGCCCGCAGCCATGCCCCGGCCCGCCGGCCGCCCGCGGCTTCTTGACCGGGACGTCTTCCTGCGACAGCCCCGGCAGCGCATCGTACTCGCCCAGCAGCGCGATCACCGGCTTGCCCGTCCCCCACGTAGCGGTAAAGGCGGTGGGCATGCCTCCCACGTTGTTCTCCACCTGGAACCCGGCGCGCCGCAACTCCTCCTGGAGCAGCGCCGCGCTGCGAGTTTCCTGGAATCCGAGCTCGGCCAGCTCCCAAATCTGCCGCGACAGCTTGGCATAGCGCGGAGCCTGGCCGTCCATCCTCTCCAATAGACTCTGGGCCTGAACACCTCCCAGCAGCAGAAACACGACAGCGAAGCGCGATGACATTCCGCTAGGATAAACCAAATCGGGTTCACCCAATCGACAGCCAGGCCGCATTGCTTCGCTCGGCGGCGAATTCGATGGTGACGGGAACGGCGTCTCCGGTTGGGACCTCGGGCAGGACCACCGCGTTGATCTGATCGAGACCCGGATACCCGGGAGCGCCGCCGGAGTAGTCGACCGGCACGGAGACGCCGCCGATGCGCACGACCGGCAGAATATCGGGGCGGAGCGAGAGCGGGTTGCGCACTCCCGCGCCGGTGAAGAAAAGCTGGATGGTCTCGCCGTGCCGCGCGGGATCGGAGGGCGCGATCGGCCGCCCGTCCTCATGCAGCGCCGCCGCCCGCCCGCCGCTGGCGAACAGACCCGGGGCGTAAATGGCAAGCTGCGCGGACATGGGCTCGGAGGCCTCGGATTCGCGGCGCACGATCACCTCGGCGCCCAGCGGAGCCTTCGGCAGCACCAGGTTGACCTGGCCGGGCGAGACATAGTACAGAAGCGCGGGAACTCCTCCCACCAGCACGCGGGTTCCGGCCAACGACGTGGGTAAAGGAAGCTCGGCGCTGACAGCCCACGGCGCCAGATCCGAACCGTACAACGTGGCGATGGAGCCCGGCGTCACCTGGGGCGCAAAGCTGGCGGCGTTGACCATCGCCAGTGCCGCCGGCTTGGAAGGCGCCGGCCCGCGCCGCGCGAACCAGGGCCGCGCGGTCGTGTCGCCCTTGAAGAACTGGAGCAGCATGCGGGCCACCTTCTGGCGGCCCGCCACAGACGGATGCGTGCCATCCTCGGCCAGGTCTTCGCAGTTCCACATTAAGCCGTCGGGGCGCGCCTCGGTTCCATCCGCCCACAGGTACGGGCCCCAGGAGAGCCAGGGAAGCTCGGGGTCGCCTTGAATCTGTTGCTCGATCAGCCACTTCACCGCGAAACCAGACTGGTAGGCGTACGGCTCGGGATTGAGCGACGAGGCGGCGTATCCGCCGTAAATGCGGCTCGCGAGATACACGAGGCGCAGGTTGGGGTACCGCGACCGCAGCGTCAGGACGATCGTGCGCAGCTCGCCCTGCAGTTGGCGCGCGTCCTCCGGGAACCGGCGGGAGGGCCCGGCATCGGCTTCCTTCAGCCACACCGCCTGCACTTGCGCGGCGGTGACGCCGCCGGCGCGCAGGCGCTGATCGACGGTCGCCCAATACGCGGTCCCGTCCGCGACCAGGCGGTCGGCGGACCACCCGCCTTGCGCGCCATCCACCAGGGTGAGCGACGGGTTGATTTCCGGATCGCGGGCGGCCAGCGCCTGGAAGGCGGAGAATTCCTGGGTGGCGTTCGACATCCCGATGGAGAGCAGCACAATGCGGCCGTTCGAGTCGTCCGGCGCGCCGGCCGCGTTGCGCGGCCGCACCTCCGCGGCCAGGCGCAGGCCCGCCGCTTCATGAGCCGCGGGCCGCTGGTTGGCGCCGTCCGGATAGAGCCCGCCCCGAAAGCCCAGGTAGTTGCGGGGAAAGAAGGGATCGTCGAGCGGAAGGAATCCGGTTTGGGTTCGCGCGCAGTCGGCCGCCCACAGGCCCTGGGCCGCTACAAAGAGTCCGGCCAGTATCACCCCTACCCTCATACTCGAATCAACCCGGCCCCAAAGCAGAAGTTTTGCCCCGCCGCCTGAGGTACAATGGGGATCAGGGCGCCCGTAGCTCAGCCCGGATAGAGCGTTTGCCTCCGGAGCAAAAGGTCAGAGGTTCGAATCCTCTCGGGCGTACCAATTCTCGTAAACCTGGCTGGCCTACAATAAGAGGCGTGGGGATTCCCGTATTCCTTAGCCACCCGCGGCCCAACAACGAACAACAGGAAAAGCTGGTCGCACTGGTGCGCGGCTACTTCGAAGAGCGGGACCTGGAGCCTCGCACACTCGGCGTTAGCGACTACGACACCGAAGTCCCCTTGGCCAGCATCCGCCGTCTCATGCTGGAGTGCAACGGTGTTCTGGTCCTGGCGCTACGGCGATACAGAGTGGACAAGGGAGCGGCCGTTTTCGCCACAAAGAAGGGATTCTCCAAGGAGAAGAATATCTCGGGATCCTGGTTGACCAGTCCCTGGTGCCACATCGAGGCCGGCATGGGATTTCAGCTCGGGTTGCCGGTGTTGGTGTTCCGCGAATCCCACGTGCTGGCCGATGGTGTGTTGGAACGCGGCGTGATGGCTTCCTACATGCCGGAGATCGCACTGGACACGGATGTCGATCAGTTCATGAGATCCAAGGAATGGAAACAACTGATCAACAAGTTCGAGACTGACGTGCGGGAGCTTCGAAAGCGCAAAGGAATCCCGTCGCTCCTGCGGGCAACCGGCTAGACGAGCTCCCTGATTTCCAGCGCCGCAACCCTCAAACGCTTCGGCCGCCGAAAACTGTACTGAAAACGGGTCCATCACACCGCCTACAATTGCCTGACGAACTGCTCCAGAAGAGCGACGCTCTCCTTGGTTGCTTGGTCGATTTGCGCGGGCAGCGGATAGGCGTCCGTACACTGCTGGAAGTTCTTGCTCTTACACGGTTTCAACAAGTAATCCAACGGCAACCCACAGTCGTCCCGCAGGTTGTGGTTGCCCGACCCTTCCACAGCACAGCCGTTCGGATGGGAACTGCACGGGTCCGCGGCCTCCGGGTTGCTGCCGGGACCGCAAGAGCACCAACGATGCTTCTTGTCCTGCGCCGCGTGCAGCATCCGGCCCAGATGGCGGCCGGCCCTGGCGGGATCGCCCCTCCGGGCTGCCGCCAGCGCCTGGTGCATCTCGAGCTGGATGAATTGCTCAGTGGCCAACTTGGCCTCCGGCGTCCGGCTACGCCGCGACCGCATCGCATGCTGGAATTGCTTCTCATCGTCGTTCTCGAGAAGATCCATATTCCGGTTGGCCGACCTGGCTGAATCCAGATCCGCAACTTGAGCGGCTCTCGGCGCCTGCCTGAAAGCTGCCGTGATCACGTCGTTGTGGATCTCGTACTTAAACGCCGGCAAGCGGTTGGGGCCGCCTGTGAGAAGCGCCATCGGCAGAAGCCATCGAAGCGGCTTCATTTCCTGGCGGCAACTCGTTGTGTTCGCAACTGAGGGCCGGGCGCATCAACTCGCGCCTGGCGATCGGCCGCACCAATCGGCGGACCGTCCGACGAATAGAACTGGCCAAGTTCAAGGAGGGCCTGTCGCCAATCCAGATCTCGCACCACCGCGACGCTCTCGGCGAGCGACGTCTTGTAGAAACGTCCGCTCGGACGAGCGGGAACCAGCGGCGCGGGCAAGATATCCTTTTCCCGCCATTCGATCTTCTGTCCGATAAGCTCCAGGACAGCTACCCTATAGGCATCCATCGGCCTGGCGGCGACCGTATACTTCTCCAGGGCCTTCTCGATCGACGCGGAAAGAGTGCGCCGGCCGGGCTCGCCCCACTGCGTCTCCGTCAACGGGAACTTCTCAAACAGCGAGAACTCGACCGGCAGCATTTCCGAGGATGTGATCATCGTCAGCAGCGAGAGAAAGCGGTCGTTTACGCCGGTCAGTTCCATGTAATCTTGGCGGGTGAAATCGCAGCGGCTCACGTAGCGGGCGCGCAGGCTCTGAAGGTTGGCCAGGCAGATCACCGACTGCCCGGCCAGCGCTTGAGACAGTGTTTCCCCATTACGTGTGTGCGACAGGAGCGCCAGCGAGCGCCGGAGGCTTCCAATCGTGGATCGCACCGTGACCGCCTGGTCACTGTCCGTCACACACCACGACTCGCCGGCCGTACCGTTCCCGCAGACCGCAACTACTGCCACGACGAGCAGACTTCTTATTCTCGTGGCCATGAGGATTCTTTCCAAATCCTAGCATACCTCTCCCGCTCGGCCGATTGTGCCTTGCCAGGTACGTCGATCGGTGGGGGACTCCAGGGTGACGCAGGCCGATCCGCGGGGGCTCGTGTGGAGCAGGAACTCCTGCTACAGCGCACAGCACCACCTACACCGCCGGAGCAGAACAAGGCCGTGGGCCCCCTCTGTGCCAACATGATTGAGACACTTCCCCCGCCCGCAGTACTGACCTTCAGGGGGCGGAGAAGATGAGACATCATGTAGTGCACCACATAAGAAAGCAAATGTCTCGTGGCCGTCTGTAGCGGTTCACTGGTGCGGCGAAGCGGTTTGGGCGGTCGGAGCCACGTTGTTGCGGCCTGGGCCCCTCTCGGGCGCGCCTCACATTCCACGAGCATGCCGACCCAGTTCTGACTTCACCTGTGTTTTGCCTTCCTAGCCCTAGGAGATGGCCAGCGATTCTTCGGCCCGCTGCAAGGCCTCCCGCTCGGCCTCTTCCCGGCTCGCGCCCACCGACCGGGCCAGCACCGCGCCCGCCGCGACGTTCAGCGCTTCGGCATGGTAGCGGTCCCCCAGCCGGAAGCTCGACAGGCGGCAGGACCAGCCCCGAATCACCACCTGGCGCTCCGCGTACTGCCCGGCGCCTCTCTCCACCGGCACGCCCACCAGGTTGCCCCACTCGGTCCAGGAGCCGTCGTAGTTGGCGGCGCCCGGATACCCCAGCAGATACTTCAGCACAAACCAGGAATGGCTGGAACGCTCGCCGATCCGGCAATAGGTCACCACGGGCTTCGATCCGTCCACGCCCTCGGCTTCGTACAACGCCTTCAGCTCCGCGTAGGACTTGAAAGTGCCGTCCGGGTTACAGGCCAGCTCCCAGGGAATCGAGCGCGCTCCGGGAATGTGCCCGCCGCGCTGGCAGGTTTCCGGAAGCCCCGGCGGCGCCAGAATCTCGCCGGTGAACTCCGCCGGGCTGCGCGTATCCACCAGCGCGCATTTCCCGCCGAATGCCGCCGTCAGCACCTGCAGGAAATAAGCGCGCACGGAAAGGTCGGAGCCCGAGGCCTGATACTCGGTGCGGGCCGGGCCGGGACGGTCCATCGACAGCTCCCGGCCCTCCAGCAGCCACTTCCTCCGGCCCCCATTCATGAGCCGGACATCCCGGTGGCCGCGCAGGACCGCCAGCCATAGAGCCCAGGCGGCGAACCAGTTATTCTCGTCGCCGTAGAGCACCAGCGTGGTGTCTGGAGCGACGCCGGAGCTGGACATCAGCTCCTCGAACTGCGCTTTCGACAGCACGTCGCGCTGGATCGTGTCGCACAGTTGCGTCTTCCAGGCCCAGGCGATGGCGTTCGGCGCGTGGCCCTGGTCGTAGGCTTTGGTGTCAACGTCGACCTCGACCAGGCGCACGTCGGGATCTTGCGAATGGGCCGCGACCCACTCGGTGGAAACCAGCATTTCGGGATGAGCGTAGTCGGACATGCAGGACTCCCAATATATCGCAGTCCAGCCGGGTCCCCCTGGGAAATCCGCCGCCGGAGTCGAGGATCGGAAGGCCGGAGACTACTGCAGGCTTCGGATCAGGACCGCGTCGAAGACCCGAGTGCCTCGGGAAAAGAGGAGGTTCTTGCCGTCGCGCGACCAGTCGAAGAAGAAGATGCTGTCGCCCCGAAACTTCGTGACCTGTCCGGGCTCACCGCCCCCGAGCGGCTGCCTCCAGATGTTCGAGATGCCATCCCGGTTGACGACATAGGTAAGCGCCCTTCCGTCGCGCGTCCAGCGGATTCCCGCCGGTTCGTAGACATCCTCTGGAACGGGAAAAACTCGGGACCGGGCTTGACCTTCGATCGGCATTACCGTGATACCGGTAGGTTCTCCAGTCTGGCTTCCTTGCTCCTCGACGTGAAAGAAGGCAACCTCCCTTCCGCCGGGGGAGATGGCCGGCTGGCGCGCCGAGCCGGCGCTGAGCTCGACCGGGCCGCCAGCCTGGGCCCGCACAATCCAAAGCGATTTCCACTTGCGCGAGATCAGAGCGCTGTAGACGACCGTCTGGCCGTCCGCCGAGCAGTCCGGAAACGCCTCCGCCGGGGTGCGCGCCAGGAACAATGGCGGCGTTCCGTCGATTCCCATCCTCCAGATCTCGAACCATGCGGAGCGCTCGGCCTGATACACAAACGAGCGGGCATCCGGACAGGCCGACACATGATAGGTGGAAGCGTCAAACGTCAGTTGCCGCTGGTTGCGGCCGTCGAGACCGGTGATCCAGATGCTTCGCCGGTCGCCGCTTTGCTTCTCATACAGGATTCCGCCGTCCGGGCCCCAGACGGCTCGCGAGAACCTGCTGGGGGCGACCAGAATCTGCCTCGCGTGCCCGATGTCTCCTTCCGCGGCCACCCACACACTGGACACTAACTTGTCTTCGACGGTCACCAGAGCCTTCGAGTCCGCCGTCAGGCTCACGCCAACAAGTGAATCCGTATTGTTGGTGATTCTCCGCACGGTTCCTTTGGGGATCGCGACATGCCAGATCGAAAACGTACCCGACTTCTCGTCTCTCGCGCTGAGAACAAGGCCTGCGCCGTCGTGAAGCCATTCGAGCTGCCGGATGTAGCCCCATTTGTAAGGGGTCGGGCGGCTGACCGCGCCGTCAGCCAGCCGTACGTCCAACAACACGACTTCCCGGCTGGACGCCGGCACCAGGGAACATACGATTCTGCTCCCATCCGGGGACCATGCCGGATAGTCCAGCAACTCCGGGAGTTTCTTCGAGGCGACCCTCCGTTCGGCGCTACCGTCGGCATTGGATACCAGGAGCACACTCTCCCCCAGATCCGTGTACTCCCGCACAAACGCCAACTGCTTCCCATCCGGAGAGAGGGAGATCTTGGAATCCAGTCGCGTGGTGACGATGGCGCCAGGCCCCCCGAGTACCGAAGCCCGGTACAGCGTGGTCGCCTGGCCAGCCTGTTTCACCGTGTAGTAGAGATAGGCGCTATCGTGGGAAAAGGTAAAGCCTCCATAACCGGCAGCCCCTTGCGGAACCGGGACTTCGACTTCGGCGGCGGTGGCGAGTAGCCGGATGCGCAGGTGCTGCCGGCCAGCCTCCCCGCGGAAAGATGCCAGATACTTCGCGTCCGGAGAAATCGCCGCGCGGTAGGTCTGCCCGGTATTGGTGAGCCTGGCGATACTGATCTTTTCGAAGGGCAGCGGACGGTTGCTTCTTGAGACCACCATGAATAGCCAGACCGATATTGCAGTCCCGGCGATCGCCACAGCCAGGATCATGCGCCTGCCCCCAACCGAACGGCCGCCGGCGATCGGCCCGCGCTCATCCCGGCTTAATTCCGCCACGTCGGCCACGAAGCTATAGCCCCGGCCGGGGATCGTGACGACATAACGATGCTGGTCCGCCGTTTCGCCCAGGACCTTGCGCAGCGTGGATATACCGCGCGTGAGATTGTTCTCCTCGACCGCCGTCTCGGGCCAGACCGCGCTCATCAGCTCATCCTTTTCGATCACCCTCCCTCGGTTCTGAACCAGAATCAGGAGCAGGTCAAAGACCTTTGGCGTCAGCGGGACGGGCTTGTCGTTGCGAAACAGGAGGCGCTTGACGCAGTCCAGGCGGAATTCGCCGAACGCGTAATACTGATGAACCGCGCCGTTCACGGCTGGTTTTCACATTCTTTCAGGAACTTTCACTCCCCTTCAACGACTTCCCACATCTCCCAGGCGTAAGGTATCGGTGTGACCGCGTCGAGAAGGGTCAGTTCGAGCTTCCTAAACACGCACATTGTAATGTACGGCGATGGCGGGAGCAAGCCGGCAATCTCGCCCCAACTGGGGGCCCTCGCTCCGCCCGGGCCGCAGGCAAGCGCTGTTGGAGGCTTGTTTTCATGATCTTTCAGAAATTTTCAGGCATCCGCGAAACCTGCGGACGCGATAACCGGGACAGGAAAATCGAGCCGCATTCCGGCGGCTCTTCTCCAGAAAGGAAGGCGTCATGAACAGCATTGGAAATGTGATAGGTGGTTCGGGCTTCGGGTTGGCCGGCACATCCCGGCCGCAGACAGCCACGGTTCGACTCGGTGAGACGTCGCTGGCCCAAGTGGCACAGCGTCTGGGGCTGCCGGAGCAGACCCTGCTTACGGCCAATCCGCAACTCGCCCAGTCCGGCCGGATAACGGCCGGCCAGGAAATCCGGCTGCCTCAGTCCGGCGCGACGGCCCAGGCCGCTCAGGCTGGACCCCATCTTCCTTCGTCTCCCGCCGAGCTTCCCCCGGAAATCAGACAACCCGTCTCCGGGTCGGGCGATCCAGTTCAGAAGGCGATCATCCAGGGCCGGCTGAAGGACTTGAAGCCCGATCTTTACGGCGATCTACCCGCGGTTCAAGCATTCGGGAGCTTCGAGAAGCTGGCCCACGAGGCCAGCGAGGAGAAGAAGTGGACGAAGTCGGGTGTGAACGATAAGATCTGGGAGTTTCGAGACCACTCCAACAGATTCATGGTGGACACGAACCCCGGCGAC
>JACOSH010000133.1 GCA_016178945.1 Acidobacteriota bacterium | reverse complement strand
TCGCTGATGGCCCATGAGATTGTCGTCATCGGAGGCTCGCGCGGAGGCACCCGAGCTCTGGGCTTGCTGTTGGGAGCCCTGCCGGGGGAGTTTGCCCTGCCGGTGGCGGTGGCGCTGCACCGGGGCAAGGAATCGGGCGAAACCCTGGTCCAGTTCCTGCAATCCTCCTGCCGCCTGCCTGTGGGCGAAGCGCAGGACAAGCAAGAGCTGGGGCCCGCGCGCGTGTACCTGGCGCCGGCCGGCTATCACCTGCTGGTGGAGCGAGACGGCCTGGCTTTATCCACCGAGGGCCCGGTGTGCTGGGCGCGGCCCTCTATCGATGTGCTGTTCGAATCGGCGGCGGATACGTGGGGCGTACGGGTCATCGGCGTGATCCTGACGGGCGCCAATTCCGACGGGGCCCGCGGCCTGGCCCGGATCAAGAAACGCGGCGGGCTGGCGGTAGTGCAGGAGCCGGAAGGAGCCGAGTGCCGCATCATGCCCGACGCCGCCATCGAAGCCTGTCCGGTCGACCGCATCCTGCCGGTGGAGCGGATCGCGCCCTTGCTGGCGGAATTGGCCCTCGCACGCCAGGAGTAAGGCATGGAAACCGAAGACACAGTCAACATCCTTCTGGTGGACGACGATCCCACCAAGCGGCTCGTGCTGCGGACCATCCTGGCCGATTTGCGGCAGAACCTGGTGGAAGTGCATTCCGGAAAGGAGGCCTTGCGGGCTCTGCTCAACCAGGACTTTGCCGTGGTGCTGCTGGACGTGCGCATGCCGGTGATGGACGGCTTCGAAACAGCGGCCATGATGCGGCAGCGCGAGAAGTCGGCCCACCTGCCGATCATCTTCGTGACCGCGGGCGATCACAGCGACACGCACGTCTCCCGGGGCTACTCGCTGGGAGCGGTGGACTACATCTATACCCCTATTGTGCCCGAGATCCTGCGCGCCAAGGTGGCGGTGTTCGTCGAGCTGAAGCGGCAAGGAGAACGGCTGCGCCGCCTGGAGCTACGCGAGCACGAGCGCAAGCTGAGCGAGGCCCGGGACCGCCTGGAGGCGGAGGCCAAGCGCAACCGTTTCTTCACGCTGTCGCTCGACCTGCTGTGCATCGCCGGCTTCGACGGCTACTTCAAGCAACTGAGTCCGAGCTGGGAGATTACCCTGGGTCTTACACCCGAAGAGCTCAAGGCCCGTCCTTTCCTGGAATTCGTGCATCCGGAAGACCGGGAGGCCACCCGGAACGAAACGAGCAAGCTTGTGGACGGCTCGTGCACCGTGAGCTTCGAGAATCGCTACCGCTCCAAGGACGGTTCCTACCGCTGGATGCTGTGGACCGCGGCGCCCTACCGGCAAGAGCAGCTCATCTACGGCGCGGCGCACGACATCACGGAACGGAAACAGGCGGAACGGGCGCTGGCCGACCGGGAATCGATGCTGGCAGCCGCCTACAGGGAAATGGAGACCTTCAGCTATTCGGTGTCCCACGATCTGCGCGCGCCGCTGCGCAGTATCGACGGCTTCAGCCAGGCGCTCCAGGAGGACTGCGCCGATAAGCTGGATGAATCCGGCCGGCATTATCTCGAGCGCATTCGGGCCGCGGCCCAGCACATGGGGCAGCTCATCGACGACTTGCTGCACCTGTCCCGGGTGACGCGACAGGAGCTGCGCATGGAAGCCGTGGATCTCAGCGCGCTGGCCCAAAAAATTGCCCTGGAACTCCGCGAGCGCGAGCCGGGGCGGCGGGTGGAGATGGCCGTCGCCGAGCAGGTGAAGGGCGCCGGCGACAGTCATCTTCTCACCGCCGTCCTGGAGAACCTGCTGGGCAACGCCTGGAAATTCACCGGGAAGAAAGACGAAGCCAAGATCGAATTCGGGATGCGGGCCGATGGCGGCCGCCCGGTCTACTTCGTCCGCGACAATGGCGCGGGCTTTGACATGAAGTATGCCGATAAGCTGTTTGGCGCTTTTCAGCGGCTGCACGCCGCCAGCGACTTCCCGGGCACCGGAGTCGGGCTGGCCACGGTGCAGCGCGTGGTGCAGCGTCACGGTGGGAAGGTGTGGGCCGAGTCGGCCGTGGGTCAGGGCGCGACCATCTATTTCACTTTGGGGGAGGGAGGGCGAAATGGAGAACAGGCTGATCCTGCTGGTGGAGGATAATCCGGACGACGTGGCCCTCACGCTGCGGGCGCTCAAGAAGAACCACATCCTCAACGACGTCGTGGTGGCGCGCGATGGGAAGGAGGCGCTG
Source organism: Acidobacteriota bacterium (assembly GCA_016178945.1). GTDB lineage: Bacteria > Acidobacteriota > Terriglobia > Bryobacterales > Bryobacteraceae > JACOSH01. Next base: position 16,537 of record JACOSH010000133.1, on the reverse strand, counting down.
GACTTCCTGTTCGCTCAGGGCGAACACACCGGGCGCGACGCCAGCATCGTGCCGCAGCTCATCCTGCTGGATCTCAAGCTGCCCAAGCTGGACGGCATCGAGGTCCTGCGCCAACTGCGCCAGGACGAGCGGACCAAGCTGCTGCCTGTGGTGATCCTGACCACGTCGGATGAAGAGAAGGACGTTCGCAGCGCCTACGCCCTGCACACCAACAGCTATATCCGGAAACCAGTGGATTTCGCCCAGTTCACCCTGTCAGTGCAGCACTTGGGGCTCTACTGGCTCTCCCTGAACCTGCCGCCGCCCAAACCACCCCTGACACCTAACACCTGACACCTGACACCTGCCGTCCTACTTGACATCCGCCCTCCGCATTTACTATCAAGGTTCCTCACCATGTGGCAACAAGACTACACCCCCATCGCCGGCAGCATCGGCTGGTCCGCGCTAGCCGCGGCGTTTCCCATCTTTGTGCTGCTGTATCTGCTGGGTGTGAAGCGCAAGCCGGCCTGGGTGGCCGCGCTCTCGGGACTGGCCGCCGCGGCGGTAGTGGCCGTTGCCGAATATGGCATGCCGGTGGACAAAGCGCTGTCGGCCACCGCCTACGGCGCCGCCAACGGGCTATTCCCTATCGGCTGGGTGGTGTTCACGGCGATCCTGCTGTACCGGATCACGCTGGAAACCGGAAAGTTTGAGATCGTCAAGGACTCGGTCGGGAATCTCTCCCGCGACCGCCGGCTGCAAGCGCTGCTGATCGCCTTCGCCTTTGGGGCGTTCATCGAGGGGGCGGCCGGCTTCGGCACTCCCGTGGCCGTGGCCGCGGCGATGCTGGCCGGCCTGGGATTCTCGCCCTTCTACGCCGCCGGCATCTGCCTGCTGGCCAACACCGCGCCGGTGGCGTTCGGATCCATCGGGACCCCGCTGATCACCTTGAACCGCATCACCGGACTGCCCATCGGCCAGCTCAGCGCGGGCGTGGGCCGGATCTGCGCCCCGGTGTCCCTGATCGTGCCGGCCTACCTGATCCTGGTGATGGGCGGATGGAAGGCGCTCAAAGGCGTGCTGCCCGCCGCCATCCTGTGCGGCGTGGCCTTCGCGGGCACGCAGTTTGCCGTCTCCAATTTCGTGGGCGCGGAGCTGACCGACATTCTTTCGTCGCTGGCGGCCATCGGCTCGCTGATCGTGCTTTTCAAGGTGTGGCATCCCAAGGATTCCTTCGACCTGGAAGGGACCACGCCGCAGGCCCCCTCCAAGGACCATGGCGCGGGCGAAGTGTTCATGGCCTGGCTGCCCTATCTTCTGCTGGTGGCGCTGGTGCTGGTCTGGGCGGCGATCAAGCCGAAGCTGGACGCCCGGAATGTAGTCGTCGAATGGCCCGGCCTTCACAACCAGATCCAGCGCATGCCGCCCATTGTGAAGGCGGCGTCGGGGTACGAAGCCAAGTACATCTTCAATTGGTTGTCGGCGGCGGGGACGGCCTGCCTGCTGGCGGCGATGCTCTCGGCGCTGCTGCTGGGCATGTCGCTGAAGCGGTTCGGACGGGTATTCACGGCGACCGTGAAACAATTGCTGCTGCCGGAGCTGACCATCGCCACGGTGCTGGGTCTGGCCTTCCTCATGAACTACTCGGGCGCGACCACCACCCTGGGTCTGGCCTTCGCGGCCACCGGCGCGCTGTTCCCCTTCTTCAGCGCGCTGCTGGGGTGGCTCGGCGTCTTCCTCACCGGAAGCGATACCTCGGCTAACGCGCTGTTCGGCAACCTGCAAGTTGTCACCGCCAAGGCGCTGGACCTGAACCCGATTCTGATGGCGGCGTCGAACTCCTCGGGCGGCGTCATGGGCAAGATGATCAGCTTGCAGAGCGTGGCGGTGGCCGCGGCGGCCACCGGCATGAGGGCGGCCGACGAATCCAAGCTGTTCCGCTTTACGCTGGGGCATAGCATCCTGTTGGCCTCGGTGCTGGGACTGATCGTTGTCTTCTACGCCTACGTGATGCCGGGGTGGGCGCCGTAGGATGGGATTAGGGGTTGTGAATCCTTCGCCATTTCGTATCGGGCTGATTCAAGCCTGTTGTTCCACGGACCCGGAAGTGAATCTGGCGAAAGCCGAGGAGCGCATTCGCGAGGCGGCGGGACGCGGGGCGCGGATCGTCTGTCTCCAGGAGTTGTTCGGGTCCCAGTATTTCTGCCGCGAAGAAGACGCCCGGATGTTCGACCTGGCCGAGCCGATTCCGGGGCCGTCCACCGAACGGCTGTCGCGCGTGGCGCGCGAAGCGCGGGTGGTGGTGATCGCCTCCCTGTTTGAGATGCGCGCGGCGGGAGTCTATCACAACACCGCCGCCGTGATCGACGCCAATGGCGAGATCGCCGGGCTGTACCGCAAAATGCACATCCCGGACGATCCGCTCTATTACGAGAAGTTCTACTTCACGCCGGGCGACCTCGGCTTCCGCGCCTTCGATACGCACCACGGCCGCATCGCGACGCTGGTGTGCTGGGATCAGTGGTTTCCCGAGGCGGCGCGCCTGGCGGCGCTGGGCGGCGCGCAGGTGTTATTCTATCCCACCGCCATCGGCTGGCATCCGGCCGAAAAGGCCCGGTACGGCGCGGCGCAGCACGACGCCTGGCGCACCATCCAGCGGTCCCACGCCATTGCCAACGGCATCTACGTGGCGGCCGTCAATCGCGTGGGTTTCGAGGGACCGCCGGAACGCGGTCTCGAGTTCTGGGGCGGATCGTTCGTGGCCGATCCCTTCGGCCAGGTGATCGCCGAAGCCTCGCACGACCGGGAAGAGATCCTGGTGGCGGAATGCGACCCGGCGCGCATCGAAGAAGTGCGCCGCAACTGGCCCTTCCTGCGCGACCGGCGCATCGACGCCTACGGCCCCCTGACCCTCAGGTTGCTGGATTGATGCGCACGCCTCGCCAAGAGGGCTTCCGCATGCCCGCCGAGTGGGAGCCGCACGAAGCCACCTGGATCGCCTGGCCGCACAACCGCGAGGACTGGCCGGGGAAGTTCGGGCCCATCGCCTGGGTCTACGCCGAGATCGCCCGCAAGCTGGCGCGCGTGGAGCGGGTGCGCATTCTGGTGGAGAACGAAGGCGGCGAGAGAAACGCGAGGCGCTATCTGGGCAGCGTGCACGCGGACCTGGCGGCCATCGAGTTCTTCCATTACCCCACCGATCGCGTCTGGACCCGCGACTACGGGCCGCTGTTCGTGAAGAACCCTTCCGGCGAAGTGGCCATCACAAGCTGGCGCTTCAACGCCTGGGCAAAGTACGGCAATTGGCAGCGCGACAACGCGATCCCCGGCGCGCTGGCCGCGCGCCTCCATCTCCGGAGCTGGGAGCCGGACCTGGTGCTCGAAGGCGGCAGCATCGATGTGAACGGGCAGGGAGCTCTTCTGACCACCGGGGAGTGCCTGCTGAGTCCCGTGCAAGCGCGCAATCCGGGGGCCACCCGGCGCCAGATCGAGCGGGCGCTCCACGACTACCTGGGCGCGCGCGAGGTGATCTGGTTGGGCCGCGGCATCGCCGGCGACGACACTCACGGCCACGTCGACGATCTGGCGCGGTTTGTCAACGCCCGTACCGTCGCGATCGCCAGCGAGCCGGATCGCTCCGATCCGAACCATGAGCCGTTACGCGAGAATCTGGAGATCCTGCGCCGCTCGCCGTTCCAGGTGGTCAAGCTGCCGATGCCGGCTCCCGTGATCTTCAAAGGGCAGCGCCTTCCGGCCAGCTATGCCAACTTTTATATCGCCAACCGCCTGGTGCTGGTCCCCACCTTCAACGACCCCCAGGACCGGGTGGCCCTAGCCAGGCTGGCGCGGCTGTTTCCCGGGCGCGAGGTGACGGGCATTCACGCCCTCGACCTGGTATGGGGCCTGGGCACGCTGCATTGCATGACCCTGCAACAGCCCGAGGCGGGCGCTACTCGACAGCCACGGTGACATCCGGCTGGCTGCTCCGCCCGGCGGCAATGACCAGCACCGAAATCCTGCCGCCGGCCGCCACGCTGGCCGGCACCCGCGCATTCACCTGCCACAGCCCGGCAACCCCGGGGACCGGACCGGCGTACAGCACCTCGGCCGCCAGACCGCCAATGCGAACCGCGTCGCCGCCGCCCGTGCCGAAGATCTGGATCACGCCGTCTTTGGCGCTGGGATTCGCGGCGGAATTCACGCTCCAGTCCTGATTCAGGATAGCGCCCGGGCCGCGGCCGGAAGCGTCCAGCGCAAAGATGCCGGGAGCGGCCGCGGCGACCGCCACTATCGCGCTGAAAACCCTCTGACCCTGATTCTCCACCACGATTTCGGTGACCGCCTTGCCGGCAACGTCCGCCGGCGCCGCGGCGCTGATCTGAGCGGGCCCGGCCGCGACCCACGGCGCGGGCATTCCGTCGAACAGCACGCGCGTGCCCGTGGCGCCCAGGATCGTGACGATCTCCTCCGGCGCAACCCATCCCGGCCGATAGCTCGCCGCGTTCACCACGCCGGCCACGCGCGTCCCGGCCCGGGTTTCGCCGGAGGCCGGGTCGATCATGAGGGGAGTGCTATCGACAGCCTCCAGGTCCGATCCCCGGACCCGCCGCAGCTCGCGCAGGCGATCGTTGTTCCAGCGGTCGTCCGGCGCGCCGGTGATGAACCACTGTGTCCCGTTGTCGGCCAGCATCATGCCGTACTTCTTCAAGGCCTTGAGAATCACCTGGATTTCCGGAGAGAAGCCGGTGATGTCGAAGTCCGCGCGGAGGCGGAAGCGCTGGCCCATGGGCGGCAAGGCCGGGTCGGTCAGCGAGGACGCGTAATGCGTGGCGGGCCACACGTAGGCGCGGCGCGTGCGCGGCACGGTGAATCGCACCGCATGGCGGATCTCGCCCGAGGCCACCTCGTCGTAGCGCACCAGGCCGGGGAGGATCGCATAACCGGCCGCGTCCGCCGAGGTCCAGCCCAGCGGGCGCAGCTTGTTGCCGTTCAGAGGAAAGATCGCGCCCGAGCCGGCCTTCCAGCTTCCGTCCGCCTGCGGGTAGGCGCTGAAGAGTTCGTACAGAACGCAGTTGTCCCGGTCCAGAACCAGGATATGGCGATCGCCCCGGCTGGAGGGCCCGCCTTCGATGGGCGCGCCGGGCGGGATCGGATAGGGACCTGCCTCGCTCTCGTCGTCGTACTCGAAGCTGATCGGAACCTTGGGCTGGCTGCCGGGCACGATCGCGTAGGGAATCCCGGCGCCGCCGGGGCCGAAGTCGGCGAACAGCGTGCGATCCGCGCCCACGCTGTTGACGAAGGCGGCCGAGTTGCGATCCACCGGCAGCGTGTCGACCGGCTGGTTCCAGATGTTGTCCGGAGGAAAGACGGCGCAGCCGCCGAGGCGCGGCGATTGAGCGCGGGCCGCCGCCAGCGCCAGCAGCAGGGCCGCCAGCTTCATTTTGTTGCCGGCGCGGCCTTCTTCACCGCGGGCGCGGCCTTCTTCATCACAGGCTTGGGCCTCTCCGGCTCGGGACCCTCGCGCTTGATCGCGATGCTCACGATCCTCACCGGCGTGATCGGCTTGTCCCCCCGCTTGGGAACGTTGACAATCTTGGTCGCCAGCTCCTGGCCTTCCACGACCTGCCCGAAGATGGTGTGCAGCCCGTTGAGATGCGGCGTCGGGACGACGGTGATAAAGAACTGGCAGGTTCCCGTGCCGGGCCCCGAGTTGGCCATGGCCAGGCGGCCCGGCTGGTCGAACTTGAGCGTGGGATGGAATTCATCGGGGATCGGCTTGAACCCGCCACTGCCGTAGCCGGTGCCTTCCGGATCGCCGCCCTGGATCATGAAGCCGGGAATCACGCGATGGAAAATCGTTCCCGCATACAGCGGCCGCGTGGTCGGTTGTTTGGTCTTGGGATCGACCCACTGCTTGCCGCCCCGCGACAGGGCGACGAAGTTCCGCACCGTGATCGGCGCCTCTTTTTCGTACAGCTTGGCCACGATAGCCCCCATCGAGGTATTGAGCGTCGCGTACAGGCCGGGTTCCCGGGCCGGCGCGGCGGCGGGCGCCTGCGCCGCGGGCGCCTGGGCCCACATCATCGAGACAGACAGCACAGCAAAGGCGGTTCGCATCAGTAGGATTATACTGAAAGCTCATGCCCTGGCGCAGACTCGCACTCGCTTTCTGGCTGCTGGCTGCGTCGCTCGACGCCGAGCAGGTGCGGATCACGGTGCTGGCCACCACCGATCTGCATGGCAACCTGTACCCGGTCGACTACTTCACCGGGCGCCCCGCGCCGCGAGGTCTGGCGAAACTGTCCACGCTCATTCGCGAGCAGCGCGCCGCGAATCCCAACCACCTGCTGCTGGACTGCGGCGACACGATTCAGGGAACGCCGCTCGAATACGTCTACCAGACCTGGGTGCACGCGGGTCATTTTCCGCTGAACCTGTCCTTCGCCGGACGGCTCCCGGGCGACCCCATGATGCAGGCCATGAACCAGCTTGGCTACGACGCCATGGCGCTCGGCAATCACGAGTTCAACTTCGGTCTGAAGAATCTGGAGCGGGCGCGCGCCGAGGCGCGCTTCCCTTGGCTGTCGGCCAATACGCGCGGCGGGGAGAAGCCCTTCCCGCGCTATCTGCTGCGGACTGTCGCCGGGATCAAAGTGGCGGTGATCGGCGTCACCACGCCCGCCGTGCCCACCTGGGAGAAGGCCGGGAATCTGGGCGGGTACCGGTTCCTGCCTCCTCGCCAGGCCGTGGAAGAGACCCTCGCCGAGTTGCGGGCGGAGCGGCCCGCCCTGGTCGTGATCGCCGCCCACGCCGGACGCGGCGGCGCGGTGGACAAGTCCGGCGAGAACCCCATGGATGAAGTGGCGCGCTCGGTGCCGGGGATCGACGCCATCGTGCTGGGCCACACCCATCAGTCGCTGCCGCAGGCTTTCGTCAATGGAGTCCTGCTGGCCCAGCCCAAGAACTGGGGAATGTCGCTGGCGCGCCTGGATTTCGTGCTGGAGAGCCTGGCCGGCGGCTGGAAGGTGGTGGAGAAATCGAGCCGGCTGATTCCGGTCGCCGACGCCACGCCGGCCGATCCGGAGATACTGGCCCTGGCCAAGCCCTATCACGATTTGACGGAGCGCTATCTCAGCACCGAGGTGGCTCGCTCCGCGGCGGAGCTGGATGCCAAACTGGGCCGCGTGGAGGACACCGCCCTGGTGGATGCCGTGCACCAGGTGCAGCTTCACTACGCGCAGGCCGATGTGTCGTTTACCGCGCTGTTCAACCCGCGCGTGCGCGTGCCGCGCGGGCCGGTGACGGTCCGGCAGATCGCGGCGCTCTACCTCTACGAGAACGAGCTGTACGCCATCGAGGGTGACGGCCAGATGGTCAAGGAGGCATTGGAGAACGCCGCGCGTTATTTCCTGTCCTGCCGCGACGCCGCCTGCGCCGGCCCCTTGATCAACTCCGCGGTCTTCGGCTTTAATTACGCGATGGCGCAAGGCGTGGAATCCGAGATCGATCTGACCCGGCCCGAAGGGGACCGCGTTCGCAACCTGCGCTGGCGGGGCCGGCCGCTCGATCCGAGGCGGAAGCTGCGCATCGCGATCAACAACTACCGGGCCGGCGGCAGCGCCGGGTATTCCATGTTCCGCGACGCGCGCGTGGTGTGGCGCTCGCCGGAAGACATCCGGCAGTTGATCATCCAATACTACAGCCAGCGCGGCTCGCTGCCGGCCCAGCCGGACGGAAACTGGCGCATCGTGCCCGAAACGGCGCGGCGGACGCTCGCGCAGCAGGCCCTGGCCGACGCCGAGCGGGCCGCGGCATTTTGAGAGGAGACATCATGAAGCGGATCGCATGGATTGTTTTGGTGGCTGCCGCGTTGGCCGCGGCGGACGGCGGCGTAGCGGGGAAGTGGGGCGGCTCGATCGAAGTCGCCGACTCGAACAGCAACAGCCCGCACGTGACGCCCGTCGATCTGGAGCTGGAACAGAACGGCGCCGCCCTGACCGGCAAAATCGGCCGGCGGGGCGACGCCGACCGGGTCGTCATCAAGAACGGCAAAGTGGATGGCAACAAGGTCTACTTTGAAGCCTCCTCGTCGGAAACGGCCAGTCCCATGAAGTTCACCCTCACGCTCGAGAACGGCAAGCTGACGGGCGAGATGCGCGGGGCGGTCGAGTCCGGCCAGATTGCCGGGAAAGTGTCGCTGGCGCGGCAGTAGCGTCCCTCTTTCCGCGATATACTGAAGCTGCGGATTCCCGCTTCATATCATAGAAAAAAGGACTCTACTCCCGTGCGAAAAAAAGTGACTGTTGTGGGCGCCGGAAATGTGGGCGCCAATTGCGCGTTGCGCATCGCGGATAAGGAACTGGCCGACGTCGTGCTGGTCGACGTGGTCGAGGGGGTGCCCCAGGGCAAGGGCCTCGACCTGCTCGAATCCGGCCCCGTGCAGGGCTACGACGTCAGCGTCACCGGCTCCAACGATTACGAGCCGACGGCCAACTCCGATATCGTCGTCGTCACCGCCGGCTTCCCCCGCAAGCCCGGCATGAGCCGCGACGACCTGCTCATGGCCAACTACGAGGTGGTCCGCTCCGCCACCGAGCAGGCCGTCAAGTACTCCCCCAACTCGATCCTCATCATGGTCACCAACCCCCTGGACGCCATGTGCCAGGCCGCCTACTGGGTGTCCGGCTTCACCAAGAATCGCGTCATCGGGATGGCCGGCGTGCTGGACACGGCGCGTTTCCGGACCTTCATCGCCCAGGAGCTGGACGTTTCGGTCGAAAACGTGACGGCGGTGGTGATGGGCGGTCACGGCGACACCATGGTTCCGCTGGTGCGATTGAGCGGCGTCAGCGGCATCCCGCTCACCGAGCTGCTGGATACGGCGACCCTCGACCGGCTGGTCGATCGCGCCCGCAACGGCGGCGCCGAGATCGTCAAGTACCTGAAGACCGGCAGCGCCTACTATGCCCCATCGGCCGCGACCGTCGAGATGGTCGAGTCGATCCTGAAGGACAAGAAGAAGGTCCTGCCCTGCGCGGCCCTTCTCGAAGGCGAGTACGGGATCCACGGCCTCTTCGTGGGCGTCCCGGTGAAGCTCGGCGCCCGGGGCATCGAGAAGATCTTTGAGGTGAAGCTTTCTCCCGAAGAGCAGGCCCTGCTCCAGAAGAGCGCGGCGGCCGTCCACGAGCTGGTGGAGGTCTTGAAAGCCAAGCGCTAGCTTACTGAAGCAGGCGCTCCCTCAGGCGGCCCTTTTCAGGGGCGGCCGCACGGGCAGGCCTTTCCGGATCGGGAACACGGCCACGGCCGGACGCACGGGCGCCTGCCCGTTCACGCGGCCGGCGAAATACTCGTCCAGCGGATACAGCCCGTAGGGTTCGAGTTCCCGGAAGACCCGTCCCAACCTCTGCTGGATGCGGTACACTTCGTGAAAAAAGAGGCCCCGGCCCAGCCTCAATTGCCGGCAACAGAGCCGCCAATCGGCTCCCAGCAGATAGTGATAACGGAAAATCCGGTGCTGGCGCGGCTCCAGGAAGCGGCGGCTGACCAGGCAGAAATCGGCGATGTAATCCTCGACCAGGCGTTCGTAGGTGCGGCGCCTGTCGCTGCCCTGGCAGGCCACCAGGCTCACCTTGCTCAAGTACTTTTCCTTTTCCACGCAGTAGCGGAATCGCGCGTAGCAGGCGCGAAATATGGCGCGGTACACGCAGTAGCAGGGGGCTTGAGCGCCGCCGCGCCACCGCCGCAGGCCCGCGCCGCGGCACTCCGTGCAGCGCTCCATGGCGAGTCCAATAGTGTCCGATCGATCCCACTCCATTCGTCTCCGCCTTTCTGATAGGAATTGTCCGCCCAGGGCCCGGCGCGGTCAATCCACAATCTTCGCGCCGCTCTTAACCAAAGAGAAAGAAACAGATATTGACAGGATAACAGGAATGATTTATGCTGGTTTATAATCAGCCTATTTCAGGAGGAAATAGAGCGCAATGGATTTCGCCACCCTGGGGGCGGCCTTGATTTCGGCCGTCCACCGGCGGGTCGGGAGCGGCCTGGCGACCGAGCGGGGCCTGGCCCGCCGCTGCGGCCTGTCCCAGCCTCATGTCCACCACGTCCTGTCGGGCAAACGCCGCCTGACCCTGCCGGTGGCCGACCGTCTTCTGGCGGCATTGGGAATGTCGGTGCTCGACTTGGCCCCGGCGGCGGCATATCCTAGAAGTCTTGGGGCCAAGGGGGTGGCGAGTGACCGCGAAGTGGAGCACGCGACGCATGACGCAGGACCGGCTGAAGAAACTGGCGGAGAGCCTGGACATCCTGATCGAGAAGGATGATCTGAAGGCCAAGTACGCCGGCGAGATCGCCGGACTGCGCAGCGCGGCTGCCTGCGAGATCCACGGGATTTGCGCGGCCTTCGTGGCCAACATCAACGCCCTGCTGTCCCGCACCCGCGTGGAGCTGGCCCCGGCCCGCTTTCTGCCGGAGAACTTCCGCGACGAGGAGCCCAACCTGCTCCAGATCAGCGTGCGCGGGCGGATCCTCCAGGTGGAATTCGAGGCTCCCGAGCGGCTCATCTCGACCGAGCATTTCCGCGTCCCCTACATCCTGGAGGGCGCGGTGCGGAGCTTCAACCAGGAGCTGCTGGACCGCGAGGCCATCGAAGAGCAGCTCCTGTTCTTCTGCCTGGAGAAGAGCCGGAATCTCTGGCGGTTCTTCGACGGGCGCACCTATCAGACCGGCCCGTTCAATCAGGAGTACCTGGTTTCGCTGCTGGAGCGGATCTTGTGATCCGGCGCTTCGGGGCCGAAAACCGCACATAGCCCCAGCGCTCCGGCAGATGCATGTTGATGGCGCCTTGCGGCGACCAGACCCAGTTGTCCTCCGGCGGGCCGGGAACCTTGCGATACTTGCCGTCCACCACCTGGTGACGCCACTCGACTCGCGAGAAGTTGACGCGCCACTCATCTCCGTCGCCTGGAGGCGAGGGCCGGTGCGCGTATTGCGCCAGGACTTTCCATGGAAAGGCCAGCTCCACGGTCCAGCCGCGATCGCGGTCTCGGGGATCGTTCAGCGTGCCGGCGACCGCCACGGCGGTCTTGAGGCCCGGAATCTCCCAGGTGTTGTCGGCCTTTCCACCATCCTTGTAGGGCTTGGGCAGAAACAGGTCCCAGCCCGTGTTCAGGGCGTTGATTTCGAACTCGTAGTATTCGAGGCGATCGCCGTTGGGGTCGATGAACGCCTCGAAATCGTTGTCGTGAAAGATCACCGAATCGTGCGCGGTGAGGGTGGCCCAGACGTGCGGCTCCTCCATCTCGGCCGCGATGTAGAAGTAGTCGTCGTCCCACAACATCTTCACGCGGGTACGGAAACGCGGCCGGGGTTTGCTTCCGCCTTGGATGTCGACGAAGTCCGAGGTCCACCGCGCGCCGCGCCAGGCGCGCTCGGAGATCCGGCCATCCACCTCGACTGGGCCGGCCGCCCGCTGGCAAACGTAGCGCCGCGGCTCGGCGGCGGCCAGCAGCAGGAGCAAGGCGATCATACCGGACGCCCTACCAGCAGCAGATGAGGGCTCAGTCCTAACAGCGAGGGCTCCGCTTCGACGGCCCGGAGGGCCTCCCGCAGGAATTCGTCTTGGTAGTTGCTGGCTAAAATCCCGGGGCCTTCGACCGCCAGCAGCGCGTCCACCTCAAAACCGGCCTGTTCGGCCTCCGCGCGCAGCTCCTCGGGGCGGTGGAAGAACGCCGTGGTGAAGTAGTCGAGCCGTGAGGTGGGATTGCGGTGTTGGCCGTCGGCGAGGTCGCGACGGATGATGGGCCGGAACTCCGGATCGTTCAGACGGCGCCGCAGCAGCGCGTCCAACAGCGAGGCCCAGCGGGTGATGCAGGCGGCGAACACCGGGCCGCCAGGTTTCAGCGCGCGCCAGGCTTCGCGCAGCGCGGTCAGCCGGTCCGAGCGCTCGGTGAGGTGATAGAGCGGCCCCAGCAGCAGGACCGCGTCGATGGAGGCCTCCGGATAGGGCAAGCTGCCGGCGTGAGCGCCGGGTCCGCCACCGATATCGGCGATCGCGATGGGAGGCGGCGGCAGATACCGGCGGAGGATTTCCCGCCTGCGCGCCATCTCCAGACGGCCCACCGGCAGCCGGCAGCCGGCTGCGCTCGCCGGCGGCGCGGTAGTGGTCGATGATCTCGCTCATTCCAGCTCCGCGACGTAGACCTGGGTGTGGCCGGTGCGGTCGCTGGCGAAGGTGATCCGCCGCTCGTCCGGCGAGAAGGCCGGATGGGGATGGGTCCACTGCGGGCCGTACACGGAGTCGGTGGCCACCTCCATCCAGCTCAGGGCTCCGGTCTTGGCCGCGGACTGCGCGGCGGCGAAATCGGCGGCCAGTGCATAGCGCGAGGTTTTCCACTGGCTGCCCTGGTTGCTGGACTCCGGCAGGCACACCTGGCGGCGGTCGCCGGTGGCGGCATCGATCAGGAAGATGCCCAGGTCCGGATGATTGGTGTCGCACAGCACGCGGGTGCCGGCGCGATCCGGCGTGATGTGCCAGGCGTTGAACTCGGCAATGGCGCGGATCCGCCGCGTGGTCCAGTCCATGCGGCACAGCCTTTTGGGCCAGACGGTGAAGACCAGATCGCCGGTAGTCCCGAGAAACGTTTCATGCACCACGAACTCGTCGTTGTCATGCTGGTGGAGACACTCCAGCCCGGAGCCGTCGCGGCGGACGCGATGCATGCGCGGAGCCGGATCGCCGGAGAACTCGATCCACTCCGGATCGAGCGGATGGAACTGCGGATGGATCACGGTGCGGGGAAACGGAATCAAGCGCCAGTCCGCGCCGCTGGCGCGCCCAACGGCCAGCCCGCACTGCGCGCCTTGCTTCGCGGCCGCCGTCAGCCACTCGCCGCCCGCGCCGAGCGAGCATTCGCCCAGTTGCGCGCCTTCAAACCGGACGACGCAGCGCTCCTCCAGGCTGCGGCGGTCGATGCTCCAGATGCCGCCGCCGCGCACGAAGAAGATCCGCTCGCCCCCGGGGTGGATCGCGGGCGAGAAGGGATGGATGGCCGGACCGTCAGTGAGCTGGCGGATCTCGCCATCCGGGTATCCGGCTTCGAACAACTGCGCGCTGCCGGTGCGATAGGAGGTGAAGATCAGGGCCCCGCCATCGGGAGTGAACGAGCTCTGGAGAAAATAGGTGGGGTGGCTGATCGAGGGGTGGCTGGTGAGTTGATGCACGCGCGCGCCGGTGGCGCGGTCCAGGTAAGACGAGCGCTCGGAAGGAAATCGAGAGCCCTTGGCCACTGCCCCTAACCCCTGGTCCCTAAGTATAGGTCCCGGCCTTTGGCCAGGGCGGCGATCTTGCGGTCGGCTACCGACCGCTTCAGCATCCAGAAACCGCAGTCGGGGTGGATCCAACCGATGCGGCCCGGCCCCAGCACCCGCTCGGCCTTCTCCAGCCGGGCGGCAATCTCCTCGGCGGTTTCGATGTGGTTGACTTTCACGTCCACCACGCCGATACCGAGCTGGATCCTGGGATCGACCTCTTTGAGCGCCACCAGGTCCTCCTCGGGACGGCAGGCCAGCTCCAGGATGAGGTGGTCCACGTGCAAGGCGTTCAGAAAGTTGATCAGGGCGGCCCAGGCGCCCTTCTGGATAGTCTGGCCGCCATAGTTGCCGAAGCACAGATGCACGGCGCGCCGGCCGGTGACGCGGTCGAGCACCTCGTTCATGGAGCGCGCGGCGAGCTGCCAGTCTTCCGGATTCCCGGTGAGATTGGCTTCATCCACCTGGAGACAGGCGCAAGGCAGATCCACTACCTGCTCGGCCAGCACTCGCGCAATGGCCATGGTGAGGGCTTCGAAATCCTTGTAGTAGCCGTCGACCAGGGTGCGCGCCAGCATGTAGGGGCTGGTGACCGTGAACTTGAACGGGCCGCCGGCCACCGCCGCCGCCGCTTCGCAATCGGCCAGCAGGTTCAGTCCGCCCTCGCTCAGCTCATCGACCACGACGCCGGCCGGCTTGCGGCGGAATCCCATGGCCTGGTTGCGGCTGAAGGCGTCCCAGTCGCTGCGGCCCAGCACGGCGCGGATGCCGCCCATGGGCCGGATGAAGTAGTCGATCATCCCGTTGGTGTCGGGATGGTTGATGTCGAAGCGGTACAGCTCGCCGTCGGTGGGCAGGTCGATCCCGGCCTGGCGCTGGATATCGAAGACCACGCGCGTGGCGTCCATCCGCGCCTGTTCGCTGGGCAGCGCGCCCAGCCAGTCGGGAACCGGGTAGGAGCCGACGGTGGTGGTGAGGAGGGGCATGGAAGTTATCAGTTATCAGTTCTCCGTAGTCAGTTCTCAGTAGTTCAGTTCTTCAGTATGTCAGTTCTCGGCGCTAACTGACTTACTGACGAACTGACGAACCGACTAACTGACTACGAACGGCTCCCGGTACTTCCGCGTGATCAGCGCATTGGCTTCCGGGTCGCCGATGAACTTCTCGGTGGCCGCGTCGAAGCGGAGCTTGCGGCCGGTGCGATAGCTGATGTTGGCCAGGTGGCAGAGCGCCGCCGACAAATGACCTTCGAGGATACCGGCGTTCAGGTCGGTGTGCTTGCGGCTGCGCACCGCCTTGAGGAAGTTGGCCATGTGTGGGGCCGTGTCCCAGGTTTTGGGCTCGGTGTAGCGCATCTCCTGGACCATCTCGCGGCCTTCGCCCTTGAAGATCTTGAAGCTTTCCTGGTCCACGGACATGAAGCCCTCGCTGCCGTAAAAGAGATTGCCGATGAAGTTCTGGCCGTCGTACTTGATGGCGCTTTCCCCGCCGGTCAGGTTGCCGCGCACTTCGAACAGCAACTGGCAGTCGTCGTATTCAAAGACCGCCATCTGGGTATTGGGCGTCTCCTGGTCGTCGTCCACGGCGAACTTGCCGCCCGTGGAGACGACTTTCGCCGGCAGGGTGGTCTTACCCAGGCCCCAGCGCGCGATGTCCATCTCGTGCACGCCCTGGTTGCCGATGTCGCCGTTGCCGGTGTCCCAGAACCAGTGCCAGTTGTAGTGGAAGCGGACCGCGTTGAAGGGCCGCCAGGGCGCGGGGCCGAGCCAGAGGTTGTAGTCGACGCCGGGCGGCACGGGCCCGTCCGGCCCTTTGCCGATCGACTTGCGCCTCTTGAAGCACAGGCCCTTGGCCATGTAGACCTTGCCGATCGCCCCCTGGTGCAGCAGTTCCATGGCGCGCCGCTTGTATTCGAGCGAGCGGCTCTGCATGCCGACCTGCACGATCCGGTTGTGCCGGCGGGCGGCGTCGATCATGCGGCGGCCTTCGAAAATGTTGTGGCTGGCCGGTTTTTCGCAGTAGACGTCCTTGCCCGCCTCCACCGACCAGATGGTCGCCAGCGCGTGCCAGTGATTGCAGGTGGCGATGGAGACGGCGTCGATCTCCTTGTCCTGGAGCATCTGCCGGAGGTCCGAGTAGGTCTTGGGTTTGGAACCCTGGACCTGCTCGGCGAGCTGCACGGCGCGCTCGGCCTGAGCCTGGTCGATGTCGACCACGGCGGCGACCCGGCAGTTGGGCAGCGCGCCGTAGATGGAGATGTGCTCGCGCCCGCGGCCGCGCACGCCCACCACGGCCATCTGGATGCGATCGTTGGCGCCGCGGGCGCGCAGGCCGGCGGCGGCCGCCGCGGAAGCGCCCAGGAAGATTCTGCGATCGAGTGTGTTCATATCAACCTCGTGATGAAATCGATGAATCGCCGCGCGTAGTGGTCCAGGTTTTCGATGGCGCCGCCGCCCACCAGCGGCGAGCACATCTCATAGGCCACCGTGCCGTCGAATCCGCCCGCGCTCATCTCGCCCAGGAACGTGCGGTAGTCGATAAAGCCCTCGTCGATCGGGACCGCCTGCACGTAGGGGGTCAGCGGCGTGTAGTTGACCACCGCGCCGTCGTAGTGGTAGCGCGGGCGGCGCTGGTAGTTGGCGACCGTGGTGTGGGCCGTGAGCGGGGCCATCTTGCGCGCCGCCGCGCCGAGGTCGGCGCCGTGCAGCGCGGGAGCCCAGGCGTCGAACAGGGCCTTGCAGTTGGGCTCGTTGACGGCCTGGATCAGGTCGTACTGGCTCTCGTAGCCGGCGGCCAGGTCGTGATGGTTCTGCACGCCGATGATGACGCCGAACTCCGCGGCCCGTTGGGCGCATTCCCGGATCGCGGCGACGGTCGCGTTCCACTGCGCCGTGTAGCCCGCCGCCGGGTGCTCGTAACCGGTGAAAATGCGGACCAGGTTGCCGCCCAGGTCGCGCGCCAGCCGGGCCAGCTCAACGATGTAGTGGACCTGGATATCGCGGTGCGGGATCTCGCCGTGCTCCCAGTCGCCGGTGAAATTGTTGTAGCCGGCCAGGCAGACCGATTTCATCCGGCGCTCTTCCAGGCGCTGGCGCAGAGCCGCGCGCTCCCGCTGTCCATAATCGAGAAGGGACAGGTGGGGGCGCTTGGCCATCAGCATCACACCCTGGAAACCGAGCTCGCCGGCCTTGTCGACCACCTGGTCGACGGAGAGAAAGGCCTGCCCCCAAGCGCCGGCGTAGCTGAC
>JACOSH010000604.1 GCA_016178945.1 Acidobacteriota bacterium | reverse complement strand
TTGCCGTCCGGGTCCGAGAAGTAGATGGAAGCCGCGGGCATCCAGGCCAGCACGACCGGGTCGTCCGTCGGGTTGCCGTCAAAGTCTCTCGGCACGATGCCCGCCTCCCGCAGCCGCGCCGAAGCTTGATGCAGGGTGGAGAGAGCGACCTGGAAGGCCACATGGGAGCTCCTGGTGAGGGTCACGAGGTCGGCCTCCCAGAGTCCCAGCATGGCCTTGCCTGGAGCGCCGATCCAGAAGAAGGCGACCTTGCGCTCGCGAAACACGCGGGCCAGTGGCAGCGCCAGACTCTCCTGGTAGAAGGCCACCGCCCGATCAAGGTCGGTGACCGTCAGATGAGCTTCGAACAGGTCCGAGATTCCGAAGGCGGACACACCAACAGTATGACGCAGACCGGCTGGATCAGAAGCCGATGCGCAACCCGAACTGGAGCCGGCGCATCTGGGTGTTGTTCCACAGCCCGTTGATGCGGCCGGCGTCGCCGGAGGTGACGTTGCCATTGGGCAGGTCGAGGTTGGTGTGGTTCCACACGTTGAAGGCCTCGGCTCGCAGGTTGAGGTTGATCCGCTCGGTGGCCTTGAAGGTCTTGGCCATGGAGAGATCCTGCTGGTAGAAGCGCGGGCCGCGCAGGCCGTTGATCGGATAATTGCCGAACTGGTTGTTGGCCGGGACCAGGAAAGCGCCGCCCAGCCCGCCGACGTACCACTGATCGCGGTTCTTCTTGGCGCCCTCGAAGGGATCCTTCGAGCCCACGTCCGGCCGTCCGCCCGGGCCCGCGTTGGGCCGGATAGCGCCGGAGGGCGCGTCGAAGCCGGGGGTGAATGGCAGGCCGCCATAGAAAGTGGAGATGGCGTTGAAGGCCCAGCCGCCTAACACCGCGTCCGGGAGGCGGCCGATCTGGCCGCCAAACTGCCGGCCCTTGCCGTAGGGCACGTCCCAGTTCTGCGCGATGACCATGGTGTGATGACTCAACCAGTCTTTGTCTCCCCAGCCCAGTGCGCGGTTGTAGAGGAAAGTAAAGGAATCGCCGGAATCCTGCTTGGCGACCTGGTAAGTGTAGTTGGCGGTAACGCCGTAGCCCTTGGAGAAGCGCCGGTCGAGTTTGGCTTGCAGCGAATTATAGGTGCTGTTGGCGCAGTTGCAGTAGAAGTCGATGCCCTGCGTCCAGCCGAACCTCTGGAAAAACGGTTTGCGCACATTAGAGTCGGTGACGCCCGGTACAAAGGCCGCCTGGTTGGCGTTGTGGTTGGGCCCGTCGCCCGCGAACTGGTGGCGGCCGACGTTGCCCACATAGCCGATCTCGGCCACCAGCGTCTTGGTGAGCTGGTGCTGGATGGTAATGTTATGGGCCATCACTCGCGGCATCCGGAGATTCTCCGGACGCGCCTTGCCGCTGACGCCGTCGGGCAGCTTGAAGCGGCCGTTGGAATCGGGCTTGGGGAAGGTCGGCTGCACGGGACCTTGGGCCAAGGTGAACACGCCGCTGAAGTCGTTCGCGCGATTCATTTCCTGGATGGCCAGGACGGGAAGGTTCTGGGTGACGTTGTGGCCGAAGATGGAGCCGAAAGTGCCCAGCGCATAGCTCCAGCCATAGCCGGCGCGGACGACCGTCTTGGGTGTGACCTGGTAGGTGACGCCCAGGCGCGGGGCGAAGTTCGACCACTTCATCTCCTGGATGCCGTGGCCGGAGACGCCGCCCACGCCAAAAACGGCGATCTCGCCGGTGCGCAGATCCAACTGGCCGCCGTTGCCCGCCGCGTTGACCGTCTCGGGGAAGATCATTTCCCAGCGCAGACCGTAGTTCAGGGTCAGCTTCGGGTTGACGCGCCAGGTGTCCTGGCCGTACCAGAAGAAGCGCCTCTGGCGCTCCCGCGCGTCGGTGTTGGGGCTGACGTAGCGTTTGAAGAACGTGGTCTGGCCGAGCAGGAAGGTGGCCAGGCCGAGACCCTGCTGGACGCCCGCGCCGGCCGCGGCCACCGTGCCGGTGTAACCGGGACCGAACGACAGCTCGCCCGAGCGGTGCGAGTCGCTGGGCACGCGCAGGTTGGTGGCGAAGCGGATGTCGGCCCCGAACTTGACGGTGTGATTCCCATTGATCTTGGTGGTGTTGTTGACGATCTGGAACTGCTGCTCCTGCTGATCGAGCGGGCAGTTGCACTGGTTGGTGCCCAGCGAGTAGCCGAAGTTGAAGCCGCCATCGCCCTGGATGAACAAGCCGGGCATGCCCGAGGTGAAGAAATTGTCGAGGTTGAGTCCGGGGATGCCGGCGTCCTTGGCCGGGCTGGTGCCCAGGCCGTTGGGCAGCACGTTGACCCGGTAGCGCATAAAGCCGACGCGGAGCTCGGAGAGCAGCGTCGGGCTGAAGGTGTAATTGTAGCCGGCCGCCAGGCTCTGATTGCGAACATCGGAGACGCCTGCGAAGTTGATGTTGTCCAGGGCGGCGCCGCCGGCCAGCTCGCCGTAAGCGCCGGGGGCGAACTTGTTGAACGACGCCCAACTATAGCGTCCGAACAGCGAGGACTTGTCGTTGATGAACCAATCCAGGCGGGTGTTCCATTGGTTCGCGTCGAACTTCTCGCCCCCCGTGGCGGCGTAATTGCGGCGGAACGGCGAGCCCCCGCGATCCACCGCGTTGGGGCTGGGGACGAACTTGAGCAACGCCAGCGCCTGCGGGCTGATGCGCGAGGAAGGCAGGGTGTTGTTGGCGAAGGGAACGCGACCCACACCGGTGCTCGGGCTGCCGGTGAGGGGGTCGAAGATGGTGTTGCGGCCCGGCTCCGGGTATTCGCTGAAGTCGCCGCCCCGGGCCTTGAGGGTGGGCACCTGCGTGAGGACCGAAGAGCCACGCCGGCGGCGCGTCTCCTGAATATCGGCGAAAGCGAAGATCTTGTTCTTGCGGAGGGCCCCGCCCGCCGAGCCGCCGAAGATGTTGGATTGCAGCGGCGGCACCTGCCGGTCCTCCGCGCTGTTGAACGGATTGCGGGCGAAGGTGGAGAAGCCCGGAGTGTTGTTCTGAATGTAGTCGAAGGCGGAGCCGTGCAGCCCGTTTGTGCCCGACTTGGTGGAGGTGTTGACAATGCCCGACGTGGCCAAGCCGAACTCGGCGTCATAGTTCTGGCTGGTGATCTTGGCCTCGGTCACCGATTCCAGCGTGGGGTTAATCACGATGATCCCCAGAATCGGGTCCTGGTTGTCGGTGCCGTCCAACTGGTAGCCGGTGCCGCTGAAGTGCTGGCCGTTGACCTGGATCTGGGCGCTGCCCTGGGGATTCTCGCTGGAGGCGTGCTGCCAGCCGATCTTCTGCGTGCCCGGGGTCAGCAGCAAGTAGTTCTGAAAGTTGCGGCCAAACGAGGGCAGTTCGGACAACTGCATGGCGCTGAAACTGGTGGATACGTCCGAGCGGTCCGACTTCAGCAGCGGGGCCTCGGCGGTGACTTCCACTTCCGTGGCCACGTTGCCGACCTCCAGCTTGACGTTCAGGCGCGCGGCCGCATCCACTTTGACCAGGGTGCTCTTGAAGACGGCCTTCTGGAAGCCGGCCGCCTCCACTTCCACCTGGTAGTCGCCCGGCAGCAGTTGGCCTTTGCTGTAGTTGCCGTCGGTATTGGTGGTGGTCTCGAACCTCGTGCCTTTGTTGTTGTCGGTGATCAGGATCTTGGCGTTCGGCACCGCCGCGCCGGAGGCGTCGGATACCGTTCCGAAGATGCTGCCGTAGACCGCCTGCGCCCGGGCCGCCGGCGTGAAGGCGGCTAAGGCGAAACACACCGCCACAGCCACCAGGAACCAGATCGTACGCGCTGAGTGGTACATACACTTCCTCTCGATTGAAACGCTAGGGAACCCCTTAGAGGGCTTCCCTATTCTTCACGGAGTAGGTCAGGTCCACAAGTTTTTGCTCCGGTATGATACGGTTACCGCGGCTAACTCATGGCGGTTGTGGCGGGTAGCGGGGCGTGTTACGCTGATGTTACATGCGCGAGACAGCAGTCTCCATCGAGCGCGATCATAAGTTACGCCAGATTGAGAAGCTGACGGCCAGCCCGGTTCTCCAAGGTTCAGAGTCTTTGTGTCACCTCTTGCGCTACTTGGGGCAGCAGGCGCTGGACCATCCGGGAATCCCGATCAAGGAATACCAGATCGCGACCGAAGTCTTTGGCCGCCCGGGGGACTTTGATCCCCGCCTGGATTCCACGGTACGGGTGCAAACCGGGCGCCTGCGGTCCAAACTGGCGGAATACTATGTCGATGCCGGCGCGCAGGATGACATCGTGGTGGAGCTGCCCAAGGGGCACTACGAGCTGTTGTTTCATCCCCGCGCGCTCAAGGAGACGGCGTCCGCGAGCGTAGTCGCGTCGGTCGCCCCGAGAGTGCGTGGGTGGGTCTTACCGGCCGTGGGCATCGTGGCTGTCGTCGCTCTGGTCCTGTGGGTGGCACCCCACGCCGTTCCGGGAGGCTCTGCCGGGGCGCCGGCGCCGCTGCGCACTTTTTGGAAAGGGTTTATCGATACGGTGGACGCGCCCTTGGTGGTCTACAGCAACGCCGAATTCGTGGGCCGGCCGGAAACCGGAATGCGGTACTTCGATCCGGCGGTCGATCCGCCGGCCAAGGCCCTGATGGACCATTACACCGGCGTGGGAGAGGTCCTGGCGATCCACGAGCTGGACCGGGTGTTTTTCGCCTTCCGCCATCCGCTGCGGGTGCGCAGGGGCCGGTTGTTGTCCTGGGACGACGCCAAGAACAGCGATGTCATCTTCATCGGCTCGCCCTCGGAGAATCTTTCGCTCCGGGAACTGCGCGGGACCCAGCGGTTTGTCTTCCAGCGAGACACGACCACGGCCCGCAGAGGAGACCTTACCCTGGTGAACACCCAGCCCGCGCCCGGGGAGCCGGCCGTCTACTACGCAACCACTGGGTTGCCCATCACCGAGGACTACGGCTTGGTGGGCCTGGTTCCGGGACTCAACCCGGCGCGCTGGGTCTTGGTCCTGGCCGGCATCACCACGTTCGGAACGCAGGCGGCGGTGGAGTTCGTCTGCCGTCCGGCGTCGCTGCAGCCGCTGCTGGCGAGACTGGGGGCGCCCGAGAATGGCCCGGTGCCGTCGTTCGAAGCCATTATTCGCGTAAAAGTAAGCGGAGGGGTTCCCGTGCAGACCGAGTTGGTAGCCCTGCACAAAGGGCAGTAGACTGAAAGGAGTGATCGCACTCCTGCTGTTGTTGCTGGCCGAGGGGAAGGCCTTGGAGCAGGGCTTGGCCCACTACCGGTCGCGCGAGTATGCCAAGGCGATCGAGGCCTTCACCCGGGCGGCCGCTGTCGAGAAACCGGACGGCGCGCGCTACCGGGAGTCGGTGAATCTGCTGGCTCTTTCCTACTACCTCTCCGGCCGCTACGCGGATGCCCTGCCGTGGCTGGAAAAGGCGCGCTTGGCCGGTCAGCGCTCGCCGGAATTGCTCCACATGCTCGGCGCCAGCTACCTCCATGCCGGGAAACCGGAACAGGCCGTGCGTACCTTCGGCGAAATGTACGGCGTCCAGGCCGGCTCGGCGGCCGCGTACCTGATCACGGCCCAGATGATGGTGCGGCAGGAGATGGAAGAGGAGGCCGACAAGCATCTCCAGCGGGCGCTGGCCCTCGATGCGCGCATTCCCGAAGCCCATTACCTGCTGGGAGAACTGGCGGTGTATCGCGGCCAGATCGAGACGGGCATCGAGGAGTTCAGGAAAGAGATCGCCCTCAATCCCAACTTCGCGCCGGCTTACTACAAGCTGGGCGACGCCTACACGCGTCGGGAGCAGTGGGAGGAAGCCGTTCCCTACTTGCAGAAGTCGGTGTGGCTCAGCCCCACCCACAGCGGCCCGTACATCTTGCTGGGGAAAGCCTATTTGCGGAAGAAAGACCTGCTCAATGCCGAAGGAATGTTGCGCCGCGCGCTGCAACTGGATCCGGGGAATCACCAGACGCATTACATACTGGGCCAGACACTGATGCAGGCGGGCAAGACCGAGGAAGGCCGCAAGATGCTGCAACGGTCGCAGGAGCTGCGGCAGTGAGGCCGTACCGGGCTGGTAGATTTCCGAGTTTCCCACGGTTGGCTGTTCCGGTACACTGAGATTTCAGAGAGGTTGCGATGCGCGCGCCCGAATCGAGCCGCGTTTGCACGGTGCTGCTGGCCGCTCCCGCCGATGAGGATCACCGCGCCCTGCGCCAGATCTTCGAGCACTCCAACTGGAAGCTGTGGGGAGCCCGCACTTACACCGAGGCTGCGGGCATCCTGAAGGAGCAGCGGATCGGCGTGATTATCTGCGACCAGAGGCTTCCCGACGCCGGCTGGAGGGAGTTCCTGAGCTTCCTTCAGCGGTCCTCCGACCCGCCCAGCCTGATCGTATCCTCCGCCCTGGCCGATGAGCGGCTGTGGTCCGAGGTCCTGAACCTGGGCGGTTTCGACGTGCTGCCCACTCCCTTCGACCCCCGCGAGGTGTTCCGCATCGTCAGCCTGGCGTGGCGGTGGTGGTGCGGCCAGGGACCGCGCCCTTTGGCGCTGGCGGCTGGGTAAGAGCGGCTGCACCTCTGCGGGTTATCACGCAGGAGCTTGAGTGATTTCTCGCGTCTCCAGTCCTATCCTTTGGCCGGGGAACGAGATCGGTGTCCGGCAACACACTTGCTAAATAAGGAGGTCTGTCATGATCGTAACCAGGCTTCGCGATTTCCTGGAACAGAATGGAGCCAACTACGGGCACACTACCCACCGTCCCGCATTCACCGCGCGCGAAGTGGCCGTGGCCGATCACCTCTCGACCCGCGAGGTCGCCAAGACCATCGTTTTTCTCGGCGATGGGGCCTATGGGATGGCGGTGATTCCCGCCAGCACCTATCTGGACCTGAAGGAGTTGCGCGAGTTGCTGGGCCTGTCCCACCTGCGGCTGGCCACCGAGGAGGAGCTGGTGGGCCTGTTCCCCGACTGCGAGTTGGGGGCCATGCCGCCCTTCGGAAATCTTTATAATATGCCAGTGTATGTGGACGGCAGCCTGGCGCGGGAGGAAACCATCGCGTTCAACGCGGGAACCCACCGGGATGTCGCGCACATGAAGTTTCGCGAGTTCGAGCGGCTGGCCGGAGCGAAGGTCATTTCGTTCAGCCGCGCCGCCTAGCCGAAGATGCACAGGAGCCCTTATGGAAAACGATAGCTTGACCCTTACCGACAACCGGACCGGCGCCACCGCCACCGTTCCCATCAAAGACGGCGCCATCCACTCGACCGATCTCCGGCAGTTCAAGAATTCACCCGACGACTTCGGCTTGATGGCCTACGATCCCGCCTTCCTGAATACGGCCTCCTGCCGCAGCGCGATCACCTACCTGGACGGGGACCGCGGCATCCTGCGCTACCGCGGCTATCCCATCGAGGTGCTGGCGGAGCACTGCAGCTTTCTGGAGGTGGCCTATCTGCTGATCCACGGCGAGCTGCCCACCGAAGCGCGCCTGCACGAGTGGAACTACCTGATCATGCACCACACCATGCTGCATGAGAACGTGAAGAAGTTAATGGAGGGCTTCCACTACGACGCGCACCCCATGGGGATGTTGATCAGCACGCTGGCCGCGTTGTCGACCTTCTACTCGGACTCCAAGGTTATCCACGACCCGCAGTCGCGCAAGCTGCAGATCCTGCGGCTGATCGGGAAGGTGCCGACCATCGCGGCCTATGCCTACCGTCACAGCCTGGGCCTGCCCTACGTGTATCCGGACAACGAGCTGAGCTACACGGCCAATTTCATGAACATGCTGTGGAAGAAGACCGAGCCCAAGTATGCGGCCAACTCCGTGCTGTCGCGCGCGCTGGACGTGCTGTTCATCCTGCACGCCGACCACGAGCAGAACTGCAGCACCAACGTGATGCGGTCGGTAGGCAGCTCCCACGCCGACCCGTATGTGGCTACGGCGGCGGCCGCGGCGGCGCTGTACGGGCCGCTGCACGGCGGCGCCAACGAAGCCGTGCTGGACATGCTGGACCTGATCGGCTCCAAGGACCGGGTGCCGGCCTTCATCCAGGAGATCAAGGCCGGCCACGGCCGCCTGATGGGCTTCGGCCACCGCGTCTATAAGAACTACGACCCGCGTGCCCGAATCATCAAACAGATCGCCAATGAAGTCTTTGAGGTGACCGGGAAGAACCCCAAGATCGACGTCGCGCTGGAAGTGGAGCGGATCGCGCTGGAGGACCAATTCTTCGTCCAACGCAAGCTGTATCCCAACGTTGACTTCTACTCCGGCATCATCTATCAGGCCATGGGTTTCCGGCCCGACATGTTCACGGTGATGTTCGCCATCCCGCGCACGGTGGGCTGGCTGGCGCAGTGGCAGGAGATGATCGAAGATCCCGAGCAGAAGATCGCCCGGCCGCGGCAGGTATACACCGGCCAGCCCGTGCGTGAATTCGTCCCGCTGGAGAAGCGCACGCCGCGCCCGGTGATGGTCGCGTAAGCCAACAACACCGCTTACTGACGCGCGCCTCGGCGCCATTCGTGCTGAAACGAATGCACTTTCAGAGCCGCGCGCGTAAGCAAGCGGTGCCAGGCTCCAGTACAACACGGAGGAGTACTAGGTAGGACCCCCGCTGGCGCTTACCCGCAAATGGGTTAAGAATAAGGGTCAGAGTTTGGCTGAATCCCAATGTTGACCGCTGTCCTGTGCTGTTCCGACCGCGAGTTAGCACGCTGGCTCGAGGAAGCGTTGCCTCGAGGTGTCGCCGTCGTCGGCCGCCTGGATGGCGGTGCGGAAA
Source organism: Acidobacteriota bacterium (assembly GCA_016178945.1). Lineage (GTDB taxonomy): Bacteria > Acidobacteriota > Terriglobia > Bryobacterales > Bryobacteraceae > JACOSH01. Next base: position 1,341 of record JACOSH010000604.1, on the reverse strand, counting down.
AGTCCGGCCTGGCCTCTCTGCTCCGTTCGGTGGCGCCAGACATCCTTTTTGCCGGCCTGGATAGCCAGTCCAACGTGAATGCGGTGGCCGAGGAGATTCACTCCGCTGCCCCCGGTGCGCAGATCGTGGCGCTCCATCGCACCTGCGACCCGGACGTCCTGCTGCGGACCCTGCGCGCGGGTATCCGCGAATTCCTGGCGCCGCCTTTCGAGCCCCGGACGCTGGACGAGATGGTCCTCCGCGTGGAGGCCGCGCGACGCGCAAGCGTTGCGGATTCCAGACCGCACGGCGTCTATGCCTTCCTTCCGGCCAAGCCGGGAGTTGGCGCGACGACCATCGCCGCGCAAGTGCATCTGGCCCTGTCCCGCCGCAAGGATTGTAACGCTCTCCTGATGGACCTCGACCTGAATGCCGGGCTGATCGGCTTCATGTTGCAGTTACAGGGTCAGCACTCGGTTCTGGAGGCCGTCGACAGCGCCGATCAACTGGATGAAGACATGTGGACCCAGCTCGTCGCCAAGCTGGGGAACCTCGACGTCCTGCTGGCCGGGAATTATCGCCGCGACGTTCGGCTCGACCCGGAGCGAATCCGGAGCGTGATTCAGTCCGCGCGCCGGCACTATCGGTCCGTCGCCATGGATTTGTCCGGATTGATGGAGCAATTCTCGCTGGAAGCGCTGCGGGAGGCTACCCGTATTTACCTGGTTTGCACCGCGGAATCACCCTGTATCTATCTGGCCAGGAAGAAACTCGACTTGCTTCGCGGTCTAAGCCTGGAGCACACCGTGGGAGTTATTCTCAACCGTTGTTCGGAGAACGCAGCCCGTGCCCAAAGCGCCCAGCGCGAGGTCGAGAAGGCTCTCGGGCGGCCCGTCTTGGCCGTATTCCCGAACGATTACCGGACCGTTCACCGCTCATTGGTTGCCGCTAAACCAGTGGATCGAAACACCCGCCTGGGCAAGAGCTTTTCCGCGCTGGCCAGCGCCATGCTTCCGGAGCCGAAGACTCCGCCGGAAGCCAGGGGCGGTTTCCGCGGCCTGCTCGCGCTGCGACGGGCGGCTACCCTGTAAGCCCACAATCGAGTGGTGTTAGACCAAAAGTCCTGAGAGTTCCTGCCCCGCCGCGAGAGACGAATGTACCTTTCCATTTCCGGAAACAAACCGTAATATCGACTCATAAAGGAGATACGTCGAGATGCAGCGATTGAAGCAGATCGATGGGAAGGAGAACAGGCCGGGTAAGTCCGCCGTGGCAGTAGCTTTCTGGGTTGCGGTGCTCGGTCTTGCAGGGGTCGCTGGAACTTACGGTATAGACCCGTTTGAACACAGGGCGCAGTGGATC
>JACOSH010000555.1 GCA_016178945.1 Acidobacteriota bacterium | reverse complement strand
CCACTGCGTCAGCCGGCCGGTTTGCCGGTTCACCTTCCACAGTTGGGGCGGAAGCTCGTCGTACCGATGGAGGACGAGGCGGTCGTCCGGACACCACTGGAGGGGCGTGAAGCCGGTATCGAGGCCCGGAATCTGGCTGGGCGGTTCGGACGTAACGGTGTAGATCACGATATGTTTGCCGGCGTTCACGGCCGCGACGGCGCGGCCGTCCGGCGACACCACGATCGGACTGCGCCGCTCATAATGGATCGCGCCAGTGATCTCGCGCGCGGGTCCGCCGTCGACCGGCTGAAGGTAATAGCGCATCGCTCCGCCAGGCAGGAGGCCGGCGAAGACAAAGCTTCTTCCGTCGCTGAGCCAGGCCGCGCCGACGTGGCTGATCTGGTCTTCGGCGAGGGGGCGCGGCTCTCCGGGTCCGGCGGGTAAAAGAGCGAGACGCGCCGGATTACCGGCGGGGTTGACGATGACCCAGCGCCCATCGGGAGAGAGCGACAGCGGCAGTCCGATGCCGAGGTACACGGCGGGAGAAGAGCCGTCGCCCGCGCGCAAATAGGCCTCGTAATCCTGGCCCGTGGCATCGCCACTTTCGGCGAACAGGATGGAGCGGCCGTCGCGTGAGATGTCACGTACCTGAGACTGGTCGTGCCAGTAGAGGTCCTTCGGCTCTCCCGTGGCAGGGACATGGACCATCGACTCGGTAAGGGTGTGCAGCGAGACCAGGGCACGGCGGTCGCGCGAGATGTCCTCCACGCTGATGTAGGCCGGGAAGCGCGCGACCACGCGCTCGCGGCCGGAGCGGTTGACAGCCCACACGTCCAGGCTCGTGCCGCGTTTGGCGGCGGCAAACCAGATCTCCGAGCCGTCCGGCGACCAGGCCAGCCCGCGCATGGAATTGAAGCGGCTGGAGAGCGCGCGATAGTTGCCGGCTCGGTCCACCACCGCGACTTGGCCCGCTGAATCGTCCTGAAGGGGATGGTCGAGGAATGCGACGGCATCGCCCCGCGGAGACACCCGGATCGTTTCCACATATCCGGCGGAGAGCTGGGACCGGTGGAGCACGCGCCCGACGGGGTATTCGATTTGCGAGCGGTCCTTCTCCATCCGGACGACGGCGAGTTCGGACCCGTCCGGAGACCAGTCGGCGGCGGAGACGTTTTCGGCGCGTCCGAGCGGACCGCCCCCGGAGAGGGAGACCCGCGCCAGGCGTCCGATGAACCCGTGTTGAGTGCGGCCGGTAGGGATGCACAGCGCCAGGTCGCCCTTCGAGGAGACCGCGAAGAGCATGGCGTTGGGATGGCCGAGCGGCCGGGACTCGGTGTGGCCGAGGCGAGTCGAAAAGAGGCCGAAGTCGTCACCGTCCCAGGCCGCCGAGTAGACCACCGTGTTGCCGTCGGCAGTGAAGCGGGCCGCCGAAACGATGCCGCGGCGAAACGTCAGCCGCTTGAACTCGAGCGAGGGCGCCGCGGGGAAGGAGAACCGCGCGAGGAAGACGCCTCCCGCGAGCATCGCGGCCGCGGCTGCTATCCAGAGCGCCCGGCGGAGACCGCGCCGTTCCGGTTTCGGCGCGGAAGGCTCGGCGAGCGATTCAAACAGGAGCGCAAGGTCGTGCGCCGAGTCGAAGCGTTCGTCCGGCTGCTTGCCCAGGCATTGGCGAAGGATGCGCCGCAGCAGGGCCGGGCTGGAAACGCCCGGCAGTTCGGCAGGCAACTCGGGCGGCTCCAGGCGCAGGACGTTGTTCGCCTCTTCGACCCACGTCGCCCCGGCGAACGGCCGGCGGCGCGCCAGCATCTCATAAAGAATCACGCCCAGGCTGAAAATATCGGAACGCTGATCGGTGGGCTTGCCTTGGACCTGCTCCGGGGACGCGTATCCTATGGTGCCCAGCACCACGCCGGACTGCGTTGGCGTGCCGGGGAGAGCATCCTTGGCGGCGTCAGAGGGGCGTCGTAGTTGGGCCAGTCCGAAATCGAGGATCTTGACTACATCGCCTTTGACGAGAAAGACGTTCTCGGGCTTGAGATCGCGGTGCACGATTCCCGCGGCGTGTGCCGCGCCGAGGCCGCGCGCGATCTGCGCCACCCAGCCGAGCGCGGCGCGGCAAGGGATGCCGGAGTGGTCCAGCCGCTGGCGCAGCGTCTCGCCGCGAAGCAGTTCCGAGACCAGGTAGGGCGTGCCGTTCTCGCTTCCGAGATCGTACACCGTGAGAATGTTGGGGTGATTCAAGGAACCGGCCGCCCGGGCCTCGCGCTCGAATCGGAGCCGGCGCTCCGGGTCTTTCACGAAAGCGGGAGGCAGTACCTTCAGGGCGACGTCCCGGCCAAAACGGGGATCGTGGGCCCGATAGACTTCTCCCATGCCGCCGGCGCCGATCTGCTGGACGACTTCGTACGGCCCGAAGTGGGCGCCGGGCTTCAGCCGGAACGCGGCCTCCAGGGCTTCGGGCGCGGGCTGATCGAGAAATCCGGCGGATTCACTGTCGTGTCGCAGCAGCGACTCCACCTCAGCCTTCAATTCGGGATCGCCCGCGCAGGCTTCTTCGATCAGCGCCGTGCGGGCCGCGGGATCCAGTTCCAGGGCCGCTTCGAGAACCCGTTTGACCTGGCGGTACCGCTCACTTGTCATGGGATTGCAGCGGGCTCAACTCGCGGTGGAGCCACGCCCTCGCAGTGCGCCAGTCGCGCTTCACCGTGGCCGGCGAGACTCCCAGTGCCTCGGCCGCTTCCTCGATACTGAGGCCTCCGAAGTAGCGCAACTCCACAATCCGCCGCTGTTGCGCGTCGATGCGCTCCAGCCGGTGGAGGGCTTCGTCCAGGGCCAGCAGGTCCACGCCTTCCTCTGCCGCGAGTCTACCTGCGTCTTCGATGGAAAGGGCGGCCTTGCCGCCGCCTCGCTTGGCGCGGTTGCGCGCGCGGGCGTAATCGATGAGGATTTCGCGCATCAGGTGCGAGGCCGCGGCCAGGAATTGCGCGCGACTGCCGAATGCGGGTCCGGCTTGAGCGGCCAGCCGGAGGTAGGCTTCGTTCACCAGGGCCGTGGGCTGGAGCGTGTGGTTGGGCCGCTCGCGGCGCAAGATCCCGGCGGCGGCCCTGCGCAACTCCTTGTACAGGAGCGTGATCAGTACTTCCGGCGGCTCTCCAGCCTGGGAAAGCCGACGCTCGTGTTGCGACGGATCCACGACTACGGCTCCGCCTGAGTATAGCATACCGTGCTCCGAAAGAGCCGGGGCGAAAACTGCGCTTTCGCCGGGCGTTGAGCCGTTTCGGAAAGGAATGTCGCAATTACAGGCAGAGGCGATTCAAATGGACGGCATTCCAATATCGGCGTTGAGAGCGTTGCGGCGGGCGGCCCTGGCGTGCGTCTTTCTCACGGGAGCCGCGTGGGCCGGAGACCCCGCGGACCACCCGCTAAGCGCCGATGGAAAGCTACGGTTCCACTGGCAGGAGACGGCCAGCCCGCGCTTCGTCGTTGAAATGGCGGCCTACGCTGGGGTCCTGCACTGGATGGATACCCCACGGGAATGGGGCCAGGGCGCCTCGCCCTACGGTAAGCGGGTAGCTTCCGCCTCGGGAGCCACTGCCATTCGCAATGTGTTCGCCTTCGCTCTCGATACCGCCTTACGGGAAGATCCCAGGTACCGGCGCTCGGGCCACGGCAACTTTTTCGGGCGGATCGGACACGCGGCGAGCGAGACCGTCGTCACGCGCACGGACGGGGGACGCAGGCGCTTCGCCACCTGGCGATTCGGCAGCGCGATCGGAGCGGCCTGTCTTTCCAACGTCTGGTATCCGGATCGTCTCAATACCTTCTCCAAGGGGATGGAGCAAGGCGCGGCCACTATTGGCCTGGACCTGCTGGGCAACATCGCCAGCGAGTTCTGGCCGGACGTGAAACACAAACTCTTCCGCCGTCGCTGACGGCAGTCGTTTCAACGAAGGAGTACCAACATGCATAACTTATCGAACTCAATTCGGCGGATCCGGACCTTGGCCATGGGCGCGGCCATCCTGTCGATCCTTCCACTGCTGGCGGAAGGAGCTGGGGTGATGCATGTGAAATGGGAGGGCCTGTCGAT
>JACOSH010000554.1 GCA_016178945.1 Acidobacteriota bacterium | reverse complement strand
GATCCGGCAATACAAAAACAGGCACCCCGGGCAGCCGGTCAGCCATGAGGCAGGGCTCATCGCCCAGCGCTTCCAGCCGTCGATCGGCTCCGGTCTCGCTCGATACGACCCGGACCGCTTCACCCGTCCGGCCGCCGTAGCCCCGTGAAAGCACGGCCGGACGACGGCTGTTTTTGAGAAGGAATTGGCAGATCGCCATGACGGTCGGCGTCTTTCCGGTCCCGCCGAGTGTGAGATTGCCGACGCTGATCACCCGAGCGGTCAGGCGGCCCGTCGGGGCCAGCGCCGACTTCACGGCGCTGCCCACTTCCCACAACCGCGCCAGGGGCCACAGCGCGATCGGGCCGGGCACGCACGGCGCGGACTGCCGGCAGGCCCGCCCGATCTCCACCACCGCGGCCGCGGTCGCCCCGCGCTGCGCCTGGGCGCATTGCCGCCCCAGCTCGCCGATGCGCGCCGCCCGCCCGGCGTCGTTCAGCAGCTCCTGGACCGCCCGTCCCAGATCCTGTCCCGAGTCCACTTGTACCAATGCGCCGGCCTGTTGAAACGCCTCCGCCATCTCGCGGAAGTTCTGCATGTACGGCCCCACGATCACAGGCTTGCCGAACACCGCCGGCTCCAGGATATTGTGACCGCCCCAGGTCACCAGGCTCCCGCCCATGAACACCACCTCCGCGCGCGCGAACAGCCCGCTCAGCTCGCCGATGGTGTCCAGCAGCAGCACTCCCGGCAGCTTCAATTCCGGCTTCGCGCCCAGCGCCGAGCGCCGCAAGTAGCGGACCCCGGCTTCACGCAGCCGGCTCTCGACCAGGTCGAAACGCTCAGGCTTGCGCGGGGCCAGGATCAGCAGTAGGGCCGGAAACGCTGCTGCCAATTCCCGGAAGGCTCGAATGACGGTCTCGTCCTCGTCGGGCGGCATGGTGCTCGCGGCGATCCACACCCGCGCCGGTCCCAGCCGGTCGAGAAACTCGAGGACCTCCCCAGGCGGCTTGCCCGGCTCGACATCGTACTTCAGATTCCCGGCCACTCGCACTTTCGCAAACGGCGCGCCCGCCGCCAGGTACCGGCCGGCCATCGCCTCGCTCTGCACCAGGAGGGCATCCGGCCAGCACAGCACGTGAGCGAAGAACCAGCGGAGCTTCTCGTACCGGCCGGCCACGCGATCGGAAATCCGGCCGTTGACGATCACCAGGCCGCAGCCCGCCCGCTTGGCCTCGCGAAACAGGTTGGGCCAGATCTCGGTCTCGGCCACCACCACCGCGCAGGGCCGCAGGCGGCGCAGCACGCGCCGCACGATCCAGGCGTAGTCGAGAGGAGCGTAGAAGACGCCATCGGCCAGGCCGGCCAGCTTCTGATCGGCGATCGCGCGCCCGGCCAGCGTGCTGGTGGAGACATACAGCCCGGCGGCGGGAAACTCCGCCCGCAGCCGCCGCAGAAGCTCGGCCATCAGGAGCACCTCGCCCACCGAAACGGCGTGCAACCAGATCGCGCCGGCGCCAGTCTGTTGAAATGAGGGCGGCAGTTGGCCGAGCCGCTCCGGCAGGCTGCGCAGATAGCCCCCGTTTCTGGCGGCCCGGATGAGAAGGTACAGTATGATGAAGGGCGACGCCGCGGCCAGCAGAAAACGATAGAGGAAATAGATGAGCCTGCTCTTCAAGTCTTCAATTCTAGCGAGTATCGTCCTCTGGAGCGCCCCGCTCACCGCGGCCGGCAAAGATGCGCCGTTCAAGGCCGGTCCCGCCGCCGGCTATTCCTCCAAGCAGACCAACGAAGGCGTCACCATCGCGGCCGTCCCCTTCGACACCGAGGAACGGGCCAGGGAGGCGTTCGGGAAACTGAACCCCAACCGCTACGGCGTCCTGCCGGTTCTGGTGGTGATCCGCAACGGCGGCAGCGACGTGCTGCGCCTGGAGGATCTGCGGGTCGAGTACATGACTCCCAGCCGCAGCAAGATCGAGGCTACCCCGGCCCGCGACGTGCCCTACCTGTCCGCGCCCAATCGGCCGCGCCCCATCCCCGGCCCCACCGGCGGCATGAAGATCGGCCGGAGCAAGAACCCGCTGGCCAATCCCGTCATCGACGTGCGGGCATTCTCGGCCCGGATGCTGCCCAAGGGCGAGGAAGCCAGCGGTTTCTTCTACTTTCAGACCGGCCATCGCCACGGCTCGCAGGTCTACGTGGCGGGAATCCGCCAGGCGGGGTCGGGAAAAGAACTGTTCTACTTCGAGATCAGGATGGAGTAGTTAGTCAGTAAGTCAGTAAGTCAGTTGTCAGTTTGTCGTTTCAGGCCGCGTCGGGAAACTGACATACTGACCGACTGACGTACTGACTTACTGACTAACGCTCCTTTGTAGTTCTTCGATCTGACGCCGGAGTTGCGCCACCTCCCGACGCAGCTCGGGCAGCCGGGCGAGGTTCGCCAACTGCTCCAGGTGCTCTTTCAGGGGCCGCGCCGGCGTGCCCCAGACCACCTGGCCGGCGCGCACGATCTTCGAGGTCAGCACGCCGCAACCGGAGCCGAGTACGGCGCCCGACTCGATGCGCGCCTTGTCGCCGATGCCCACCTGCCCGCCGATCACCGCGTAATCCTCCACCACCACGCCGCCCGAAAAGCCGGTCTGCGCCGCCACCACCACGTGCTTGCCAATGCGGCAATTGTGGGCCACATGCACCAGGTTGTCCAGCTTGCAGCCCTCGCCGATCGAAGTCACGCCCAGCGCCGCGCGGTCCACGCAGGAATTGGCGCCGATCTCGACCCCGTCGGCGATCTCGACCCGGCCCACCTGCGGGAACTTGTGGTACCGCCCTCCTTCCAGGACGAAACCGAAGCCGTCGGCGCCGATCACGCAGCCGGAGTGCAGGATCACGTGGCGTCCAATCTGGACGCCGTCGTAGAGCGTAACCCGGGGATGCAGCACCGAGCGGTCGCCGATGGCGGCCCGGCGGCCCACCGCGCAGCCCGCGCCGATCCGCACCCAGCTTCCGATGCGCGCGCCATCGCCCAGGCTGGCGTGGGGGCCGATCGAGACGCCCTCGCCCAGCACTACGTCTTCGCCCAGGCTGGCGGTGGAATGAACGCCGGGTGGCACGGGCAGATCGGGGTGAAAGCGGGAGATGGCTTTGGCGATTGCGCCGCGGACGTTGGCCACGCGGATCACCGTCCGGTGCGTGGGCTTGGGATAGTCCAGCGGAACCAGCAGGCATCCGGCCGCCGACGCCTCCGCCTGCTCCAACGTCTTGCGGCTGCCCGCGAAGGAAAGATGCCGCTCGCCGGCGGATTCCAGGGCGGCCACGCCCGTGATGTCCCGCTCCCCATCGCCCTCGAAAGGCGCGCCCAGCCAATCGGCCAATTCTTTGACACGCATGCCTTATGATACAGGGATACCGCGAATGCCCATCCATCCCTCAGCCCAGGTTGCCCCATCCGCGCGCATCCATTCCGAGGCGGTGGTAGGACCCGGCGCGATCGTCGGAGAGTTCTGCGTCGTCGAGCAGGATGCCGTGATCGGCGCCGGCTCGCGCCTGGAGCCGTATGTCTATGTGAAGCGCTGGACCACGCTGGGCGAGCGAAACGAGATCTCCGCCGGCACGGTGCTGGGCACCGATCCGCTCGACAAGAGTTTTCAGGGCGACCGCAGCTACCTGCGCATCGGCAACCGCAACCGGATCCGCGAGCACTTCACCATCTCGCGCGGCACGCAACCCGAGTCGGCCACCATCATCGGCGACGACAACTACATCATGACCTCGGGACATATCGCCCACAACTGCACGCTCGGCAATGGGATCACCGTCGCCAGTTGCGCGCTGGTGGCGGGCTACGTGGAGGTGGAGGATCGCGCCTTCATCTCCGGCGGCGTGGTGGTCCACCAGTATTCGCGCGTCTGACGGCTGGCCATGATCGGCGGCAACACGCGCGTCAACAGCGACGTGCCGCCCTACTTCCTGTACTCCGATTTCAACGTGGCCGCCAAGGGATTGAACCTGGTGGGGCTCCGCCGCGCGGGCTTCCCGAGCGCCGAGATCACCGCGCTGAAACAGGCCTACCGCCTGCTGTACCGCTCCGGCCTGAAGCTGCAGGAGGCGCTCAGCCGCATCGAGCAGGAGTGCCCCACCGAACACACGCGGCATCTGGTCGAGTTCGTGCGGAACAGCAAGCGGGGGATCTGCCGGGAGGCCACGCGTCCAAGCTTATGAAAATCTCCATCTCGTCGTTGATTCTGTCCCTGGCCGCCGCCCTGGCGCAGCCTCCGGAGATCTCCTTGCAGGCGGGGGTCGCTCGCGTGGAGATCACACCAACTTCCTTCGGCCCGATGTACGGCTATTCCAACCGGAAGTGCGGTCCGGCCGTGGGAACCCACGATCCGCTGTTCGCCAAAGCGCTGGTGCTGGCGGCGGGCGATTCGCGCCTCGCCCTGGTCACGCTGGATCTGGGCAGCATGGTTTCCCCCAACCTGAGCCGGGAGGTGGCCTCGAAGCTGGGAATTCCCGTGCTGCTGCTGGCGGCCTCGCACACCCACTCGGCGCCCTCGTTTCTGCCGGCGGCCGGCGAGCCGGTCCAGCCGTCGCCCTATCTGGAAGAAGTCGAAAAGAGGATCTTTGAGATCGTGCGGCAAGCCTCCTCTTCCCTGTTTCCGGCGCGGCTCGGTGTGGGCCGGGGCGCGCTGCAGCTCGGCTACAACCGGCTGATCTTGCGCGACGATGGCCGGGCCCGCGCGCTGTTCGATAATCTTCAACGCGTGCCCTACGGCCCGGTCGATCCCGAGTACACGCTGCTGCGCGTCGAGGACTCGAGCGGCGCCACCCGCGCGCTGGTGGTCCACTACGCGGCCCATGCCGTCGTGCTAGGACCCACCAACTGCAAGTATTCGGCCGACTATCCCGGCGTGCTGCAGGCCAAGGTCGAGGCGGAGATGAAGGGAGCGCAGTGCATGTTCGTGCAGGGCGGCGCCGGCGACATCAATCCGCTCTTCCAGGCCCGCAGCGGCAAGGAGGACGACGATTTCGCGGTGGTCCAGAAGATGGGCGAGACCCTGGCCGCGGAGATTCTGCGCGCCACCGTCCGGATCCATCCCCTGTCGCCGGTGCGCTATCCCATCCAGTTCACCAGCGAGAGCCTGAAGTTCGCCGATCGATGGGAGAAGGAAAAGACCCTCGAAGTCGGGATCACGACGGTGCTGATCAACCGCGAGATCGCCATCGCGGCCGTTCCCGGCGAGTCGATGCACAAGCTGCAGACCGCCTGGAAGACCAGGGCGGATGTGCCCTATCCGCTGTTCTACGGCTACACCTACAGTTCAGGGGGCGTGTGGCCCGGCTATATTCCGGATCTGAAGACCGCCGCCTATGGAGGATATGGCGGCGATGTGACCACGCGGATCGAGATCGGCGCCGGCGAGAGGATACTCGAGCGCCATCTGATCAACCTGTACGGCTTGCTGGGCATGTGGCGGGACAAGCCCGGAAGGCCGTAGCAGGTCCCCGACTTCAGGCCAGCTTCTTGAGCAGGGCCGCCTGACCGGCGTGATAGAGGTTGTGCTGCACCACGCCGTGCAACAGGAAATAGAAAGAATAGTCGCGCCCGGAGACCTGTTCCTCCAGGCGCTCGTCGGGAAGCGCGGAGATCGCCGCGGCCAACTCCTGGTTGGCGCTTTCCAGGCCGCGGACCGCCTGGCGCCAGCTCTCTTGCGTATTCCCGGCCGGGGGCCAGTCCTCCGTCCCTGCCAGGTTCGGCATCGGCTGCCCCTCAAGCGCGCGGGCAGCGGCCGATTGCCAGGCAGTGACGTGGAGCACCAGCTCCCAGATGTTGTGCGACGCGGCCAGCGGCCGGCGCTGGGCGAGCGTGGCATCCACGTCCTTCAGGAGTTCTCCCCAGGCGGGCCCATGCCAGGCCGCGCCTTGTTGCGATCTCCGTAACTGATCGGCGATCCGGGTTCCTTCGCTCATGCGTGATTGCCTCCTGGCTCCCTTAAGATCGCACCGCCCGCGGTGGCCGCAAGCGGGCCTTTGATCCGCATCGGTCCCCAAGCTAGCCGCTCGGCCACACTCGGGCCCGGGACGTTCCAGCACCGCGTAGTGCACTCAGCCGGAGATCGAAGGGCAGCAGCAACTCGGGATTGGCGGCGCTGCTCACGGGGCGCGGCAGCCCCGCCGACCAGTTTAGCGCTACGCGCATCTGGCTGGCCCTGAATCGGGGTCGAAGTTTTTCACCATCAGAAAGCGGCGGCAGCCACCACCAGCATCTTATCGCCTGGGCGGAAGAACAACTCCTTGCCGTTGGGCGCCGGGTGCCAGAGCACGTCGAGGCCGACTTCGGTCGAGACCTGCACCTTCTGGCCGGGACCGGGGAAGGGCGTACACCTCGGCGCGGCCCGTTTCAGGTTGGCTTCGCGTGAAGGCGAACAGCTTGCCGTCCGGAGACCGGGAGGTGATGGTTTTGCGTTGCCAGTGAACCCTCCTCTCGCGCATTCCATGTCTCATCGCGAGCCGACGCGTGAGCTACAATGAACACATGGGTGGAACCACCAGCAAAGAGCACCGAGGTCGCGGGCAGACCCGTATCCTGACGATGCATCAGCCTGAATTGCGGAAGCGGTTTGCACGCGAGAACCGGGTGACACCGGCGATGAAGCTCTTTCGGGACATTCGCGGAATCAGCTCGAAGGTTCCCAAGAATGCGTGGCGAAGCGTGCCCGCCGATGGTTCTCATAATCTCGACCACTACCTCTACGGCAGTCCCAGCGAATGAAGCCCGTTTTTGCGCATACCAGCTACTGGGTGGCTGTCATCAACCCCGGCGATCAATGGGCAAAGGCAGCAGAAAGGGCGACCGAGAGAATTGGAGCGGCGGCCATCACAACGAGTTGTGCGGTGTTGGTGGAGGTCCTTAACTTCTTCTCCGCACGTGGAAAGGAGATGATCGAGACCGCCGCCGGCGCCATCGGCCGGATCGTGTCCGACGATGCGGTGACGGTCATCGAAACGAGCACGGACGATTTCATCGCAGCCCTGCGACTGTACCGGAAGCGCGCCGATCAAGGCTACAGCCTGACCGACTGCATCTCAATGGACTCTTGAGACGCGCGCTTGGCCGTTGGCCGTCCGTCGGCATAAGGGCATCTCAAGGAACCTTCTGGAAGCCGAGTTGAACCTGGACGAAGTGTGCATCCTCCGTCAAGACTTGGCGTATACCTAGCTCGTGCATCACCGTGATCGTGGTC
>JACOSH010000553.1 GCA_016178945.1 Acidobacteriota bacterium | reverse complement strand
GACCGTCCGCCAGATCGACCTCAACGGCCGCGAGGTCGACCGCTTCGTGGTGACGCGCTGATGTTCCGCAAGGTCCTCATCGCCAATCGGGGGGAGATCGCGGTGAGGGTCATCCGCGCGCTGCGCGAGATGGGCATTGGATCGGTCGCCGTGTATTCCGACGCCGACCGCGCCGCGCTGCACGTGCGCATGGCCGATGAAGCCGCGCGCCTCGGCCCCCCACCCTCCTCGGAGAGCTATCTCCAGATCGAGCGCATTCTCGAGGCGGCCCGCTGCCACGGCGCGGATGCCGTGCATCCCGGCTACGGATTCCTGGCCGAGAACGCCGGCTTCGCCCAGTCCTGCGCGGAGGCCGGCCTGGTCTTCATCGGTCCGTCGGCGGACTCCATCCGGCGCATGGGCTCGAAGACCGAGGCCCGGCGGCTTGTCAAGGCGCAAGGCGTTCCCGTGGTGCCCGGCGCCGAGCGCAGCGTGGCCGATCTGGCCGAAGCCCGCGCCATCGCCGGGGCCTGCGGGTATCCCGTGATGCTGAAGGCCGCGGCAGGTGGCGGCGGCAAGGGCATGCGCCGCGTCGACCGGCCCCAGGACCTGGAAGCCGCGCTCCGCGACGCCTCCAGCGAATCCGAGCGGGCCTTCCGGAGCGCGGAAGTCTACATCGAGAAGCTGATCGAGAATCCGCGTCACATCGAGATCCAGGTGCTGGGCGATCTTCACGGCAACCTGGTGCACCTGGGCGAGCGCGAGTGCTCGATCCAGCGCCGTCACCAGAAGGTGATCGAGGAGTGCCCTTCCCCGCTGGTGGCGGCTCACCCCGAGATGCGGGCGGCGATGGGCGAAGCGGCCGTGCGCGCGGCCCGCGCCGCCGGCTACTACAACGCCGGCACCATCGAGTTCCTGGTGGACGCGCATCGCAACTTCTATTTCCTGGAGATGAACACGCGTTTGCAGGTGGAGCATCCCGTCACCGAGCTGGTCACCGGTTTGGATCTGGTGAAACTGCAAATCCGGGTGGCCTCGGGCGAGCCGCTGCCTTTCCGCCAGCCGGACCTCGCCTGGCGCGGCGCGTCCCTCGAATGCCGCGTGTATGCGGAAGATCCCGATCACAACTTCTTCCCCTCGCCGGGCCGGATCACTCACCTCGCGCGGCCATCGGGTCCGGGCGTGCGGCTCGACTCGGGCGTGTACGAGGGGTTCACGGTTCCCATCGACTACGACCCGCTGCTGGCCAAGCTGGCGGTGTGGGCCGAAAGCCGCCAGGAGGCGATTGCCCGCATGATTCGCGCCCTGGAGGAGTACTCGGTGGGCGGGATCAAGACCAATCTCAGCTTCTTCCGGCGGATCCTTGAGGATCGGGAGTTTCGCGCCGGCCGGCTTCACACCGGATTCATTGAAGAGTTCCTGGAGCGCAGCGGCCCACTGGACGAAGACGCCGGACTGGAAGCGGTGGCGGCGCTGGTGGCGGCGCTGTACCTGCGGAGCCACAGGGAGCCCAACACCGGCGCAAGGGTCTCGCCCGCTCCATGGCTAACCGAAGGGCGGGAGCGGCTGCTGCGATGAACGTGCGGGTGCGGATCAACCAGCGTGAGGCGAGCCTCGACTACCGGCAGGACGGCGAAACCTGCCGCTTCCGTTTCGAGTCTCAACAAGAGAGGGACGCCTTGGTCGCCCTGGTCGAGCCCGGCGTGTATTCCGTGCTACTGGACGGCGGCAGTTTCGAGGCGCGCGTCGAGGAGGATGGCGAAGGTGTTTGCGTGTCGCTGCGGGGACACCGGTTTGCCGTTGAGGTGCTCGACCCGCGCCAGTGGACGGGCGGCGGCCGCAGCGGCCACCTGCGCGGCCGGCAGGAGCTCACCGCGCCCATGCCGGGAAAAGTCGTGCGGGTGCTGGTCGCGGAAGGGGATCCGGTCGAGGCGGGCCAGGGACTGGTGGTGGTCGAGGCGATGAAGATGCAGAATGAATTGAAGGCCGCGCGCGCGGGCCGTGTGGTTTCAGTGGCGGCCGCGGCCGGCGCCACCGTCGCGGCCGGAGAGGTCCTGGCGGTAGTGGAGTAGTCATGGCGGAGACCTGCCCTCACTGTGGCGGTAGCGGCTGGAAGATCGTGGAAGTGGACGGGGTGTCCGGCGCGGAGCGTTGCGACTGCCAGCTCGCCGAGCGGGCCCGCAAGCTGGAGGAGAGCTCCGGAATCCCGCCGCTCTATAGTCACGCCACCTTCGACACCTTCCGTCTTCCCGCCGACAATCCCACCGCACATCGCGGCCTGGCCGAGGCCATGCTCACGGTCAAGACTTTCGCGCGCCTGTTCCCCGGCGACAACAAGCCCGGCCTGCTGCTGATCGGCGAGCCCGGCACTGGCAAGACGCACCTGGCCGTCGCCGCCCTGCACATCCTGCTGTCGAAGGGCTTCGAGTGCATCTTCTTCGACTATCAGAACCTGCTGGCGCGCATCCGCTCCGGCTACGACGCCGCCTCCAACTCCACCGATCGCGAGGCCTATCGCTTCGCGCTCGACGCCGAAGTTCTGATGCTGGACGATCTGGGCGCGCACCGCGTCACCGACTGGGTGGAAGACACCGTGACCGCCATCATCACGCACCGCTGCAATCAGCGGAAGCCCCTCATTGCCACCACCAATCTGGCCGATCCCGACGCCGGCGACGGGATCATCGAGCGCGACTCCCGCCTCCCCGAGAAGGTGTACGCCAAGCTGACGCTGGCCGAGCGGGTCGGGCCCCGCGCGCGCTCGCGGCTCTTTGAGATGTGCAAGGTGGTGCGCATGCCGCTGGTGGAAGACTACCGCCTGCGCAAAGCGGGACGAAGGGCATGAGGACCGGCTTTCTCCTCCTGCTCGCCGCCCTGTCCGCCCCCGCCGCCGAGTTCGTACAAGCCGTCGAGTTTCCCTACCAGCAGTTCCCGCGCCACCTGTGGGAGCGCGAGCTGGTGTGGCTGAAGAACGTCGGGATCGGCACGGTGGCTTTCTCCATTCCGGCCGACGCCCCGCCCGGCGATCCGCGCTCGGATTTGCCCGGGCTTCTGCGTCTGCTGCGCGGGTTGGGGCTGCGCGCCTGGATCCTTCAGGCGCCGCGCGGGAGGCTGGCCGGGCTGGAACCGCAACTGGCCTCGCACGGCGGGCCGATCGCGTTTGTGGAAGGCGGCGGGCTGGGCGCGCCGCCGGCGCCGGCCCCTATAGTCCGGCTCTCCGCCGCCGATCCGTACGCGCTCTCGCGCAGCCGCGTGGCTTTCGCCAACGCCCGCGGATCGCTGTTGTGGCAGGACGTCGAGGACACTCCGCTGCGCAAGGGCGTGGTTTCGCTTTCCGGCCAGGAGCGGCCCGGCGCCGCCGTGCTGCGCCGCGACGCCGCGCTGCTCCGGCACTGGTCGGCGATCCTGCCGCACCTGCGTGTCCAGCGCCGCCTGCCCGGGAAGGCGCAAGCGTTGCAGCTCTACGGGCCGGGCCGCGCCAGCGCCTC
Organism: Acidobacteriota bacterium; assembly: GCA_016178945.1. GTDB lineage: Bacteria > Acidobacteriota > Terriglobia > Bryobacterales > Bryobacteraceae > JACOSH01. Next base: position 7,632 of record JACOSH010000553.1, on the reverse strand, counting down.
GGCGATCAGCGTCTTCAACCCCGACGCCGCCCCGGCGCGCTTCGACCTCCAGGCCTTCGACCCGCGCACCCGGAGACCCGTCGCCATCCCCGGCGTGGAGGCGCCTCCGGGCGAGACGCTGTGGCTGCCGGTCAATGTGCCGCTGGCCTCGGGGGGGCTGTGCCAGGACTGCACGGCCTTTGCCCCGCCCAACCGCATCGTCTACGCGACCGCCGAGCTCCACACGGTCGAGTACGAGAACGGCATTCTGGCTTTCGAGTTCTTCGCTCCTTCGGCCGGGGAGATCGTGGTCCAGCTTTCGCGCAAGCCCAGCGGCCCCTTTTTGGCCGCCGGCCATCCCGCCGAGTTTACCTGGGACGAGGCCACTTCCACGGCCCGCCTGCCGGTGCCGCGCGCCAAGACGCCACCCTTCCGCGTCCGGGTCGGCCTAGCCATCGAGCCTCCCGAGTCCGCCGCCTTCTTCAACGATCCCGGCCGCCTGATCATCGGGCGCGCGAACCTGGTTTCGACCTCGTACTCCTCCGAAGACCTGGCCGGACGCTCGCGCCTGCTGCTGCCGCCGGGCTTCGCCGCCAAGGCGTTGCCCAAGTCCGCGCTCGAGATCGACTACGAGATCACGCCGCCTTCGTCCGCCGCTCACGGCGAATTCGTGCACGTGGCCTTAGAAGCCGATGGCGTCCGCCTGGGACGCGCCCGTCTGCAAGTGCTCCGCCCGGCCTCGATCCGCATCCTGGAAGCCCAGGAAGAGCTGCCGGTCAACCCTCCGCGGCTCTCCATCGACTCCGGAGCGGGACGCAATCTCCGGGTGTCGATTCGCAACAACTCCTCGTCGATTCAGAACTACGCGCTGGAGGCTTCCGGCGAGGGCCTGACCTTCTTGCCCCCGCGCCAGGAGGTGAGCGTCGGCGCCCGCGCCGAAAGGGAAATGTCCCTGCGCGTCTTCGCCGAAGACCGCTCCGCCGCTCTGCGGCGCGCCACGCTGCGTCTCTCCGGCGCGGCCGAAGTCACCCAGCCGGTGTGTGTCGCCGCCTTTCCCAAGAACCAGGCCATGGCCTACTCCCTGGATCTCGACGGCGACGGCGTTCCCGACTGGACCCTGGAGAACCAGCGCGTGCGCGCGGCTTTTTCCGGCGCCGACGGCCGCTGGCTGGAGTTCGTCTGGAAGGACTCGGGCGTCAACTTCCTGCCGGAAGCCGGCGCGCTGCCCATGGCCGGACGCCCCCAGTTCCAAGCCTCCCATCGGGACAACCAGGCTGTCGTCGAGATCGGCTCGTCCCGGGGACGCCGGACGCTGCGGCTGGCCGCCGGAGACGGCCCTCTGATTTGGGAACAGGACGGACCGCCGCCGTTTCAGGGACTCGAGCCGGCGACCAAGGACGGGGTCTCCTTCGGCTGGGAGAAGACCTCGCCCGGCCGAACCGAGTTTTTTCTCCGCGCGCCCTTGATAGAATAGACTGCGGAGAGTCTCATGAATCGCAGACATTTTCTTGTTTCCTCGGCTGCGGCCGCCGGCACGCAGCTCGCCACAAAGGGTCTGGCCAGCGCCAACGACACCGTCCGCGTCGCCTGTGTGGGCGTGCGCGGCCAAGGCAACTCTCACATCAAGGCCTACTCGGCCATGACCAACGTCGAGATCGCCGCCGTGTGCGATGTCGACGAGAAGGTCCTCAACGAGCGCATCGGCCAGATCGAGAAATCCGGGAAGAAGCGTCCCGCGGCTTTCACCGATCTGCGCAAGCTGCTCGAGGACAAATCCATCGACGCCATCTCGATCGCCACGCCCAACCACTGGCACTCCCTGATGGGGATCTGGGCCTGCCAGGCGGGCAAAGACGTCTACGTCGAGAAGCCTTGCTCGCATAACATCTTCGAAGCGCGCCAACTGGTGAAGGCGGCCCGCAAGTACAACCGGATCGTGCAGCACGGCACCAACAGCCGCTCCACCGCGGCGCTGCGCGAGGCCATGGAGAAACTGCGCGAGGGCCTGATCGGCGATGTCTACATGGCGCGCGGCCTGTGTTTCAAGTGGCGCGACACCATCGGCCGCTACCCCGATGAGCCCACTCCGGCCGGCGTGCATTACGATCTGTGGAGCGGCCCGGCGCCGCTGCGGCCCTTCAATCGCAATCGCTTTCACTACAACTGGCACTGGAACTGGGCCTACGGAAACGGCGACATCGGCAACCAGGGCATCCACGAGATGGATATCTGCCGCTGGGGATTGGACGTGAAGGTCCCGTCCAAGATCAGCGCGATGGGCGGACACTTCATGTTCGACGACGCCCAGGAGACCCCCAACACCCAGGTCTCGACCTTCGAGTTCAACGAAGGCGGCAAGAAGCGCCTGCTGGTGTTCGAGGTCCGTCACTGGATGAGCAATCACGAAGGCGGCATTGGCGAGGAGAAAAAAGGCCGGGTCAACCCCAACACCATCGGCAACATTTTCTACGGCTCCAATGGCTACATGGTGATTGACGGCTACGGCGCGTACAAGACCTTCCTCGGCAAGGAGCAGGAACCCGGTCCCGCGCGCTCGGCGGGCGGCAGCAACTGGGAGAATTTCATCGCCGCCGTTCGCAGCCGCAAGCCGTCGGACCTGAACGCCGACATCGAGGAAGGCTATCTCTCCACTCAGCTCGTGCACCTGGCCAACATCTCCTACCGGCTGGGCCGCACCCTGAACTTCGACCCGGAAACCCTGGCCTGCAAAGGCGACCCGGAAGCCAACCGGATGTTCACCCGCGACTACCGCAAGGGCTTCGTGGTGCCGGAAAGAGTGTAAGTCCGCGAGAAGGGGTGAACAGTTTTTGGGTCCCAACCGCTTGCTTTACGCGCGCGGCTTCGGTCAATCGGGAGGCAGCACACGGGCGCCGCTTACTGAGAAGCTGTGAAATAATCGAGCTTCGCACGGCTTGCACGAATGTACAGAGCCGCGACCATGAGGGAGCGGTTGCCGTGAAAGAGGGACCCCGTCACGTGTATTACACGAGGCTCAATAGCGCCTCTGGCAGCGCGGGCAGAAGTGTGTTCCCCGCTGTGCCACCAGGATCCGGCGGATCGCCGTCTTGCACGCTGGACAAGGCTCGCCGCCCCTGCCATAAACGCGATGGCGATCCTGGAAGGAGCCTTCGCGCCCGTCGGCGTCGACGTAATCGGAGATGGAGGAGCCGCCCTGGTCGATCGCCTCCAGCAGCACCTCGCGGATGGCCGCGTGCAAACGCCCGGCTCGCGCCCGGCTGAGGCCGGAGGCGATGGCGCGGGGGTGGATCCGGGCCCGGAACAGGGCCTCATCCGCGTAGATGTTCCCGATCCCGCGCAGGAAGCTCTGGTTCAGCAGCAGCGGCTTGACCATCGACCGCCGGGCGCGCAGGCGCTCGATGAACGGCCCTCCCTCGATCTCGATCGGGTCGGGTCCCAGCCGTGCCAGGCGGCGCGAATTCCACTCGATCCGCCCGAACTGGCGGATGTCGTCGTAGAGCAGGACGCCGCGGTCGAGCGTGAAGATGGCGCGCGTGTGGGGTCCCGGCTGGGCGTCCAGCAGCAGCTTGCCGGTCATGCCGAGATGGATCGACAGGCGCCCGCGGTCGCACTCGGCCACGATGAACTTCCCCTGGCGGCCCACGGCGCGGATCGTTTGGCCCGCCACCGCCGACAGGCTGCGCGGGGCGATGCGCCGGCAGAGCACTTCGACGTTCTCGACGCGGCGTCCGGCCAGCCGGGGCGCCAGGCCGCGCACGATGGTCTCGACTTCGGGCAGCTCAGGCATCAGCCCACTTCGATCAGAATGTCGTCGCCCGCCAGGCTCACCGGGAGTTTGGCCAGCTTGAGGCCGGGGTTGTAGTCGTTCTGGCCGGTGGCGCAGTCGAACTCCCAGGCGTGCCACGGGCAGACCAGGTTGCCCTTGTAGATCGCGCCCTGGCCGAGCGGCCCGCCCAGATGCGGGCAGGTTCCTTCAAGCGCGTGCAGCGCGCCGTCCAGGTTGCAGACCGCGTACCGCTGGTCGCCGACGGCGGCTTCCATCACCGAGCCCGGCGCCAGTCGCGACAGGGACCCCACTCTGACCAATGCCATAATCTGATTGTATGTCGAGACGGGTTCTGGCAGTCCTGCTGCTGGCGCTGGCCGGCTGCCGCCGCGCGGAGAAGCGCGTGGTGGGCGTGGTGCCCAAGGGCGCCAACCACATCTTCTGGCAGACCGTGCACGCCGGGGCGATCAAAGCCGGGCGGGAGTTCGGTTTCGCGGTGGAGTGGAACGCGCCGACGCTGGAGATCGACTCCAGCCGCCAGATCGAGATCGTGGAGTCGATGGTGAACCGCCGCCTGGCGGGCATCGCGCTGGCGCCGGTCGACAGGCAGGCCCTGATCCCGGTCGTCGAGCGCGCCGCCAAAGCCGGCATCCCGGTGGCGATCTTCGATTCGGCCATCGACACTGGGCGTATTCTCTCGTACGTCGCCACCGACAACCTGGAAGGCGGACGGATGGCCGCGCGGCGAATGGGCGAGATTCTGGGAGGCAAAGGGAAGGTCGGGATTATCGGCTTCATGCCCGGCAGCGCGTCGACCATGGAGCGCGAGCAGGGCTTTCAGGAGGAGCTCCATGCGAAATTTCCGGGCGTGGAGATCGTGGGACTGCAATTCGGCATGGCCAACCGCGCCAAGGCCATGGCCGCGACCGAAAACCTGCTGACCGCGCATCCGGACCTGGCGGGCCTGTTTGCCGACAACGAGTCCAGCTCGTCGGGCGCGGTGCAGGCGCTGAAGTCGCGCGGCGAGAAGCGCGTCAAGCTGGTGGCCTTCGACGCCTCCGAGCCCCTGATCGCCGATCTGAAGGAAGGCGCCATCGACGCGCTGGTGGTGCAGAACCCTTTCCGCATGGGTTACGAATCGGCGCGCGCCATCGGCCTGAAGCTGCGGGGCGAGAACCCGCCGCCCAAGCTGGACAGCGGCGTCACGCTGGTGAAGCGGGAAGACCTGGAGCGCGAAGAAATCAAAGCGCTGCTCTACCCGGACATTCAGAAGTACCTGGCGGAGTAGGGCAGACCCTTTGCGCCGGTACCGAGGTGGCGCTAGGATACAATTGGGAGCGTGGTCATGCTATCCGTCACGTCACCGAACGGTCGGAACGGTTCGTCGCGTCCGAATTGGGTTCCCATACTGGGGAACTGGGACATCGCTGAAACCAATCTGACTTTTCGGGGAGAAGCCGAGTTGGCATCCGCACACGGTCAAACGTTTCCAATCGGCTTGGCGGTGAGCAATGCGGTTCTCCAGAAACGGGCGCTATCGAGTGCGCATTCAGTTCTCGGGGACCTTCGGACCGGAAGTCCAGGCCGCCGGGATCGTGATCGGCTACCGCTCGCCCGGCCAGCACTACGTCTTCGCCCAACTTGGAGCGGCCGAGCGAGCCTATTCGATCGGTGAGTTCGTCAGTGGATACGGATGGCGTCCGCTGGTTGCCACGGGTGCGAGAGAGAACCTCCGCAACGAGCACAGCTACTCACTGGAACTGTGGCTCCAAGGTCAGGAAGTCCGGATCATCGTCGATGAGGTTCCCGTCACCCAGTGTCTGCTTGCAAAGCCGCTGGAGGGCAGACAGGTTGGTTTGATCGCGGCAGGGAGCAGCAAGGTCTCATTTTCCGGGTTCGCCGTTGACGGCGGCCGGCCTCGGGCGTTTGTTGCCATGGAGTTCACCGAACCCTTTGACACCTTTTATCGTGAGGTAATCCAGCAGCAAGCGGAATCGGCGGGTTTTGACGTGGTTCGGATCGACGAGAAGGCTGGGCCGGGTGTTATTTTTCAGGATATTCAGCGCGAGATTCAGCAGGCCGAGATTGTGATCGCCGAAATCACACCGGCGAATCCGAATGTGTTCTACGAGCTTGGATACGCTCACGCCCTGGGGAAACCAACCATCCTGCTGGCACGCCGCGGTTCGCAGCTCCCCTTCGACATTCGGAGTTATCGGGTCGTCTTCTACAGTGACACGATCGGCGGCAAGCCCGAAGTAGAGCGCAGCCTGCGCCGCCACTTGGATGCAATCGCGGGACAGTAGCAACCGTGTTGTGTATGATATCCCCTGACCGCGTGATATGGACAAAGTCATTCCCTATCGACGGCCCGAGCCGGGCAGCCAGCCGGACTACCTGTACGAGCCGTATCGCTCCACGGTCCGGCGGGCGCCGGTCCGGCCGCTGGTATTCTTGCCCCACACCCTGTCGGAGCTGAGCGGTCCGATTTACGGACACCACGCGATCGCGGAGAGCGATAGCGATCTGACCCGGCAGCACGCCGGCGAGCCGCTGGGCGAGCGCATCATTGTGACCGGCCGGGTTGTCGACGACCGCGGCCGCCCCGTGCCGCACACGCTGGTCGAAATCTGGCAGACCAATGCCGCCGGGCGTTACCGGCACGCCAAGGACAATCACCCCGCGCCGCTCGATCCCAATTTCAGCGGCGCCGGCCGCGCCCTCACCGATGCGCACGGCATCTATCGCTTCACAACCATCAAGCCGGGCGCGTATCCGTGGCGCAATCATCCCAACGCCTGGCGTCCCGCCCACATCCATTTCTCGCTGTTTGGCCCCGCCTTCGTCACCCGGTTGATCACCCAGATGTATTTCCCCGGCGACCCGCTGTTGGCCCACGATCCGGTCCTGCAGTCGGTCCCCGACGAGAAGGCCAGACAACGCCTGGTCTCCGGGTTTGACATCCAGGTGACGGAGCCCGAATGGGCGCTGGGCTACCGGTTCGATATCGTGCTGCGCGGACCCCAAGCCACGCCGTTTGAGGAATAGCATGGACCTGGTCCCCAGCCCCTCGCAAACCATCGGCCCGTTCTTTCACTTCGCGCTCACGGTGGACCGGGCGCTGGGGTGCCTGGCGGGTCCGGAGGCCGGAGGCGAGCGCATCCATCTGGCCTGCCGCGTGCTCGACGGCGATGGCGCCCCGGTCAGCGACGCCATGATCGAGCTGTGGCAAGCCGATGCCCAGGGCCTGTACAACCAACCCGCCTTTCGCGGCTTCGGACGCCTGCCCACCAACGAAGAGGGCTGCTGCGTGTTTGAGACCGTCAAGCCGGGACGAGTGTCCGGACCGGAAGGTGTCCTCCAGGCGCCTCACGTCAATGTCTGGCTGTTCGCCCGCGGCCTGGTCAAGGGCCTGTGCACGCGCATCTATTTCGCGGGCGACCCGGCCAACCGGGAGGATCCCGTCCTGGCCCTGGTCCCGGAGGATCGCCGCGACACGCTGCTGGCGCACCCGGATCGCGAGAATCCCGGCCGCTGGAACTTCGAGATCCGTCTGTGCTCCGGGAGCGAGACGGTGTTTTTCGACATCTGATCATGTCTGTGCGGCTGATCGAGAGTCTCGCGACCACGGAAGCGCTGGCGGAGGTCTTTTCCGATGAATCCACGCTGCGGGCGATGCTCGACTTTGAGATCGCCCTGGCCCGCGTCGAGGCGCGCCTGGGCCTGATCCCGCCATCGGCGGCGGACGCGATCCGGCAGGCCGCACACGCCGGCGGGTGGGATCCGGTGGCGCTCGCGCGCGATGCGTTGCGCGCCGGAACGCCGGCCATCCCGCTCGTGAAGGCGCTCACCGGGCGCGTGCGCGCGATCGACCCCGCGGCCGCGGG
>JACOSH010000012.1 GCA_016178945.1 Acidobacteriota bacterium | reverse complement strand
TCCGGCACGAGCCCGCGCGTGGTGCAATTGACGCTGCGTCTGATCTGGTAGTATGCTGTCCCGGCGGCATGTCTCTTCTCGGATTCTGCCAGTGGCTGGAGCAAACACCCTGGAGCATTGCGCTCCCGGAATCGCTGTGGGTGTAACCCATCGTCGAGTCAATCCACGTTCTGACCCTGTGCCTGTTTCTCGGGACGGCGGTGCTGCTGGACCTGCGCCTGCTGGGGGTGACCCTGCGGAGCGTGCCGGTCTCGCAGGTCGCCGAACAGCTTTTCCGGTGGACGGCGGCCGGATTCGTCCTGATGGCCGCCAGCGGGGCTCTTCTGTTCTATGCCGTTCCGGTGAGGTCCTACCTGAATATCTTCTTTCGGGTGAAGGTCGCGATGCTGATTCTGGCCGGCTTGAATGCCTGGGTTTTTCACGCCACGGTGTATCGCAGAGTGGCTGAATGGGATCTGGACCCGGTCGCGCCCAAGGCGGCCCGGATGGCCGGCGGCCTGTCTCTGGCGCTGTGGGCCGCCATCGTCGTCGCGGGCCGAATGATCGCATATAATTGGTTCGACCCGCCCGGTGTGCACTAGCGGCTCTGAAACGCATGAATCTGCCGAAAATCGAACTTTGCACCGCTTGCTCACGCGCGCGGCTCAGAGGCTGTGAAAAATATCGGCAACCGCTCCGTCACCGTCGCGGCTCGGTACCATTCGTGCTGAAACGAATGTACTCACAGAGCCGCGCGCGTAAGCAAGCGGTGCGAAATCCGATTATTTGGGATTGAGCATTGCCCCGCATGTCGCTACTTCCCTTCTTCGAGTGGTGCGAAAACGCCGCGGTCGGTCACGCGATCCGCGACTCGTTGTGGCTCTTTCCCGTCATCGAGTCCTTCCACCTCCTCGCGCTCGCCTTGATCGGTGGGGCCATCCTGGTGGTTGACCTGCGTCTTCTCGGCTTGGGTTTGCGGCGCCAGCCGGTGGCGCAGCTCGCCCGGGACGCCCAGCCGTGGCTGGCCGGCGGTCTTGTTGTGATGGTGACCTCGGGGATTCTGCTGTTTACGTCGGAGGCCGTCAAATGCTACTACAGCCCGGCCTTCTGGACGAAGATGACGTTCCTTCTGCCGGCGCTGGTCTTCACGTATACCGTGAGGCGCAAGGTGGCCGCGGCCGATGAGGCGCGCGTGAGGCCGCTCTGGGGCAGACTGGTGGGCCTGGTCTCGGTCGCGCTGTGGTCCGTGGTCGGGGCCGCGGGACGATGGATCGGGTTTTCCGGATAGCGCTTCCGCCGTCAACCTATCGCTTCGGTTCCGTCGGGTCTCTGCCATCTTTGGGCGCGCCCGTGCCGGACGAGCCGAGAAACAGCTTTCGCCCATCCGGGAACGTGAGATCCCTGCCGTTGGCCTTCTGGGATCCGTCTTTCGCCTGATAACCGTCCACCACGATCGCCGTTCCATACGGCAAGGAGGTTTTGGTCAAGCCTCGACGGAGGAGAGTGTTCGGAGTGCCGCCTTCAATCATCCACTTTTCCAGCGTGCCGTCCGGGCGCTTCACCTCGATGTGGATCCACGCATGCGGATTGATCCATTCCACCCGGGTGACCGTGCCCTGCAACCGGACCGGCTTGTTCGCGTCGAATTCCGCCGAAAAGGCGTGATGCGCGAGCATCTTGATTGCGGCCAGCATCAACAGGAGACCCACTCTGACGGCCATCGGCTCACCTCGATCCTTTCTTTGCGGCTTCTTCGGCGGCCTTCTCCCCGGCGCGCGCTCCCGCCAGCATGTTGAACATGCCGTAATTCCCCTCGTGGCACGCGTACTCAAACATGGGGCCCTCCGTTTTCCTCATGGGAATCGCCGCCGACCAGGGTCTGGTCCAGGTCGCCGGATCGTCGACCGTGAATTCGTAAAGCAGCGTGCCGGCGTCGACGCGCGTGAAGCGCTCGACCACATGCAAGGCCTTGGTGGCTCCCCGGAAGTTCGTCTCGTCCGTGAAATTCCTGGTGTCGACGACCAGAGTATTGCCGTCCCAGCGCCCGCGCGAGTCTCCTCTCCACTGCCGGATGTTGGGCGGCACATGCGGACGCCCGTCGAGAGGCACGATGCGCGCGTCGTTGATCATCTCGTTGAGAATTACCACGTACCGGGAGGTCTGGAAAAGTTGAACGTTGTTGTTGTACGGCCCGGGAGCCATCGGGGGTCCGGCGTTGCCCCCCAGGATACATCGCTCCCACAGATTTCGATCCTCCGGGCCGGCCGGGGGGCGCTGCCGGATCACCGTCCGAGCGTCCGCTCTCTTCTGCGCTTCAGGCGTCAAGGGAGGGACTCTCCCATCCGGCGGATCCACGATCAGCGACGTCCGCCGGGTCCCCACGATCTTGGTTCCATAGTCCCACCAGAATTGATTGTACGCGCGGCCCACATCGGCTTGGGCGCCTCCGTCACGACGGTCCGGATTGCGCTGTTGAAGGGTTCGGCTTTCAAATTCCGCCGCTTCTTCCGCCGTCAGCACCTCTTTTCCTGCCAGCTCCTTGGGGCGCTCCAAAGGCGTTATGGTGGCGAAGTCCCAGATTCCCTGCAGGTCCGGCTGGCCCCGCGGCGTGCGTAGTGGGTTCCCCGCGCGCTTCGGGGCGGTCGTTTTTGCCGCCGCAGGGGTCTGGCCGGTCAAGTCCGCCGGCGCTAGGGACACGACCACGATTGCCACTGAACCACAGAAGGCGAATCGACGGCTCATCGGAGATCTCCTTTCACTTGGCCGGCTTCTTGCGAAGATGCCCGTACATCAGCTCCTCCACGAACTCCACGCACTTGAATTCCAGGAGCTGAGCATTCTTGTCCAGACGGCGATACAGGGGCATACTCATCTTCCAGGGTCGTGTAAACACCTTCGGATCCTCGATGGCGGCCTCGTACAGGAGGGCGTCCGGGCCGATGGCGGTGTAACGCTCGACCACGTGGAGGGACTCGCTATGGAAATTCCCGGCCCTGTCGAACCAGGTCTGGCCGGTGAAACTGGTCACGTCGACGACCAGCGTCTCCCCCTCCCAGCGGCCGCGCGAGTGCCCCATCCAGGTATCGACGGGACTCTCCACATCCGGGCGATTCATGTGGATGACCCGGCTGGCACCGGCAAACTCGTAGGTCATCAGGATCGACTTCGGAGTCTGAACAATCTGAAACGGGAAGGGCATGTACGTGGCGCGGGGCACACCCGGCAGAAAACACTTGACCTCCGGGTCGGCGGTCAGCCAGTTCTTCAGATTCTCCTTCTTCTTCTCCGCCGCCCACGGCTGGTAAGGAATCTCCCCGCCCTCCACCACCCCCAACCCCGCGGGAACGGCGCCGGCCGCGCCCAGTGCGACCACCGGTCCCGGGCGCGCCGCATGGCCCTCAATGTCCCAATGCGCAGTCCCGATGGCCTGCCAGATGCCGCTCAAGTCGGGTTTGCCATCGGCGGTCCGCGGAGCCCGGTAGGGCGGGGCCGCCGCAACGGCCGCGGCGATAAACATCATGAGGCCTCTGAACAGATTTCGCATTGGAACAAGGTTGGCCAACAGCTATCCTATACTCTGGCGCCTTTGAGATGTCAAGGCGCCGCCGCGAACAGTTCTCTAAGGGAGACAGCCGGTGCGAAAGATCCTCGTACTTCTTCTGGCAAGCGCAGTTCTCTTTTTCACGGGCGCCTGTGCGCCCCAGCCCACATTCAAACCCATGGCCAGCATCAAGCAGCTTATGGAAGCGACCATCGTGCCCTCCTCGGAGGTTCTGTTCGACGCGGTCGGAACGATCGTGTCGTCGGACGGAGTGGAAGAGATCGCCCCGAAGAGCGATGAGGAATGGGCCACCGTTCGACATAACGCCCTCACCCTGGCGGAATCCGGGAATCTGCTCATGATCGGAGACCGCGCCAGGGACAAGGGCGAGTGGATCAGGATGTCGCGGGCCCTGGTCGATGTGGGGATGGCCGCGCTGAAGGCGGCCGAGGCCAAGAACCCGGAGGCGCTCTTCGAGGCGGGCGGCCAGGTGTACGAGGTATGCCAGCAATGCCACAACCGGTATTGGAAGGAGGGGCACGAGCAGCAATGAGCTTCCTGGCCCCCGGCGATCCGGTGGGTGCGAGGCCAGGTAAAATAAGGGAGGCCGCGAATGGAGGCTGTCATCATGGCGGACAACGCTTACGAAGCTGTTATGCAGGCGATCGAGAAGCTGAGCCCTGCCGATCGGCTGCGCCTGGTGACCGAACTCACTGGAAATATTCCGCAACACACTGGCAAGCTCCGTCGGCCCAGCATCCTGGAATTACGTGGCCTTGGCAAAGGGGTGTGGGCCGGCGTTCATCCTGATGAGTACGTGGACCTGGAACGGACCGCGTGGGATGGGTAGGCATGCCGTACTTCGATTTCTACAGCGACACCGATCCCAGGGCCTTCGAAGTGTGGGTGCGGCTGCAGCGCAAGATGACGCCGGGCGAAAAGATACAACTCGCGTTGAGTATGAGCGCCATGCTCATGCGATGCTCCGAAGCCGGCGTCAGAGAGATGTATCCGCACGCCGATGACCGCGAAGTCTTCCTGCGCATGGCGGCCCGCCGGCTGGACCGGGAGACCATGATCCGGGTCTACGGATGGGACCCGGAGGACAACCATGACCGAACCCAGCGACGGTCTGAAACTGCTGGTTGATGTACTCGACCGCTTGGGCATCCCGTACCTGATCGGGGGATCGCTCGCCAGCTCCGTCCACGGGATTGCGCGTGCGACCGCGGACGTCGACCTGATCGCGGAGATCCGTCCCGCGGATGTGAAGCCGTTGGCCGGCGCGCTCGCCCAGCATTTCTACGCCGATGCGGAGATGATGCGCGAGGCCATCGAGATTGGCCGGCCATTCAACCTGATTCACTACGAAACGTCCTTTAAGTTCGACGTCTTTCCCCGCCGGAGCGATGCGTTCTCACGGTTGCAGTTCGAGCGCCGCCAACTGAAATTGGCCGGCCTCGGGGGCGGCACACCCGTCAAATGCGCCGTGGCAACCGCCGAGGACATCATCCTCAACAAGCTCGCCTGGTTCCGCCTCGGCGGCGAGGTCTCCGAGCAGCAGTGGAACGACGTACGCGGCGTCATCGAAGTTCGCCGGGAACAACTCGATCTCCCGTATCTGCGCCAATGGGCACAGTACCTGAAAGTTGACGACTTGCTCGAGCATGTCTTGGCTCAACGCCACAAGAGTCGCGACTAAAGGGTCCGGCGGTACCGGAGAGTTGATAAGCTCAACCTATGAGGTCCCGACTGGCATGGCTCGCCTTGGCCGCCGCATTCTGCGCGACGGCCCAAACTACTACCGGAACGGTGAAAGGATTAGTCACCGACCCCGCGGGCGCCTTCGTGGCGCAGGCATCCGTCAAGCTCAGCAACGTGAACACCGGGCTGGTGCAGAGCACCGAAACCAGCGATAGCGGCAACTACGTGTTCCCGCTCGTGCAGCCCGGCTCGTATCAGATCGACGTGGAGAAACCGGGATTCCAGCGCTTCGCGCGGACCTTCACGCTCGAAGTCACGCAGCAGGCCCGAGTGGACGCGCAGCTCGCCGTCGGCCAGGTCAGCGAAACGGTCAACGTCAGCGCGTCGTCCGTGGTGCTCGAAACCGACACCTCGAACCTCGGGCAGGTGATCACCAACCGCCAGGTGGCCGATCTGCCGCTGAATGGGCGGAATCCGTTTGCGCTGGCGGCGCTGACGCCGGGCGTGACGCCGCTGGCCAGCTTCGGCTCGGGACTGGCCGGGGCGCGAGGAGCGGCGCAGGCCGCCGGCGCCAACAATTTCCTGGCCAACGGCGGCATGACCGGCGCCAACGAGATCCTGCTCGACGGCATCCCCATCACCGTGTGCTGCCAGGGCCAGCCGGCGCTGATTCCCACCATCGACACCACCGAAGAGTTCAAGGTCCAGACCAACACGTCGCCGGCCGAATTTGGCCGGACCTCAGGCGCCATCCTGAATATCGTCACCAAGAGCGGCACCAACAGGCTCCGCGGAACGGCGTATGAATTCCTGCGCAATGAGAAGCTGGACGCCACCAACTTCTTCATCAACCGGGCGGGGACCAACCCGATTCCCGGCCGCCAGGATCGCCGGACGCCGCTGCGGTACAACCAGTTCGGCGCCGCCGTGGGAGGACCGGTGAATCTGGGGAGGGTCTACAACGGCAAGGACAGGACGTTCTTCTTTGCCAACTATGAAGGGGTGAAGCTCCGGCGCAGCCTGTTCCGTACCTTCAGTATCCCGACGCCGTTGATGCGCACGGGCAACCTGACGGAGGCGCCGTTCGATATCTACGACCCGGCCACGACGACACCCAATGCCAACCTGCCCGGCCGTTATCTGCGCACGCCGTTCGCCGGCCGCGCGATTCCCGCGGCGCGCATGAACGTGGTGTCGCAGAACATCCTGAAGCTGTACCCGCAGCCGCAGCGCAGCGGGATCGTCAACAACTACGACGCGGTAGCCAGCTCGCGCGACGACGACAAACAGTATTCCGTCCGGATCGACCATAATTTCTCCGAGCGCTACCGGCTGTTCGGACGCTACAGCGGCTTGTGGAACGATCACTACGAGCCGAACTATTGGAACAGCGTCTCGTCGCCGGCGGGCTTCAACCAGTTCATCAAGTCCCACACTGTAGTGCTGGACCAGATTGCGGCGATCCGGCCCACCTTCGTTCTGAACTTCCGCTACGGGTTCGCGCGGCAGCGTAATTTCCGCGATCCGTACTCGCTCGGCAGCGACCTGGGCGCGCTGGGTTTCTCCCCGCTCTACGTGAGCCAGGTGCAAGAGCGCTTCCTGCCGGCCATCGGCATCACCGGCTTCAACGGCAATGATGAGACGGGAAATCAGCGCTTCACCCGCTACTCACACACCTTGGCCGTGGCGGTGAGCGTGGTCCGGTCGAAGCATTCCATGAAATCCGGTTGGGATGGACGGGTGTTGATCGACCATAACGCCAGCCTGGGCAATCCCGGCGGCAACTTTTCGTTTGCTTCCACGTTCACCTCGGGCCCGGACCCGGTGGCCGGCGTTCCGGGCGGCCAGGCGCCTTACCTGGGCTTCGGCACGTTTCTGCTGGGACTGCCGACAAGCGGTCTGCTTACTTTTTCCGACGCGACTTCCCAGCAGGGCTTCTACCATGCCCTTTACTTCCAGGACGACTGGAAGATCACACAAAAACTGACGCTGAACCTGGGTATCCGCTGGGAAATCGAGACCGGACCCACCGAGCGCTACAATCGCATCGCGACCGTGGAACCCGCCATCGATTCACCCCTGGCCAAGCAGACGGGTCTGCCGCTCAAAGGCGGACTGGAGTTTCGCGGCGTCAACGGCGCTTCGCGGGGGCGTTACAGGACCGACGGCAACAACATCGGCCCGCGCCTGGGATTCGCCTACTCGCTCGATTCGAAGACCGTGTTTCGCGGCGGTCTGGGCCTGTTCTTCGCTCCGGGCCTGGTCCGCCTGTTTAACGGCGGCAATCCCGGGTTCTCAGTGACCACTCCGTTCGTCGCCACCATCGACGGCGTGACTCCGGCCGGGATTCTGACCAATCCGTTTCCCACCGGACTTCAACCCTTGGCGGGATCGAGCCTCGGCGCCGCGACACTGGTAGGCACGGGCATATCCGCCCTGACCTATGACACGCCTTTGCCGTACTCGACGCAATGGAACTTCGGCATCCAACGCGAGCTTCCCGGCGCCCTGGCCATCAATGTTTTCTACGCCGGCAACCGCGGCGTGAAGTTGCCGATCAACACCGGGCTGAACGGAATCAATCCGATTCTCTACGGCCAGCCAGGCGACTTGAATCGCGTGGCCCAACTCAACGCGCTGGTCAACAATCCGTTCTTCGGCGCGATCTCCAGCGGAACTCTGGCGGCGCGGCAGGTGCAGCAGAACCAGCTCCTTCGCGCGTATCCGCACTTCACCGGGTTCGGGATCAACTTTCTGGGCGCGGGGAACTCCACGTATCACGCGCTCCAGGTGAGCGCGCAGAAGCGCATGACGCACGGACTGCTGGCCACGCTCAGCTACACCTTCTCGAAGAACCTCGGCGACGTGAACATGCTGACGACTTCGTTTTTCGACGCGGGCCAGAATCCCGGCTACCAGAACGAGTTCAACCACGCCCTCGACCGCAGCGTGCTCGGCTCGGATTTTCCGCACCGCTTTGTGTTGAGCGCGGTCTACGATCTGCCCTTTGGCAAAGGCCGCAAGCTGGGCGCAAGCGCTCCGAAGTGGGCAAACGCGGCCATTGGCGGATGGCAAGTGAACGGGATCTACACGTTCCAATCCGGCCAACCGCTCAACTTCGGCGTTTCCGGCACGCCTGCCTACGCCGGATCGCGCGCCTCGTATACCGGGGCGGCGGAGGCGGTCACCGGCGGCGGCGTCACCAGCCGTCTCGGCGGTGTCTCCGGAGGATCCGGTTACCTAAACGCCGCGGCATTCCGGGTGCCAGTGTCTTTCGAGTTCGGCAACACGCCGCGGCTGGATTCGCGTGTCCGGGGTCCGGTCACCGTCAACCTGGACTTCTCGCTGATCAAGAGCTTCCCCTTGGCGGAGCGTCTGCGGCTGCAATTCCGCGCCGAGGCGTTTAATCTGACGAACACGCCGGTGTTCGGACTCCCCAACACCACCGTCGGCAACCCCGGCTTTGGGGTGATCGGCGGGCAGGCGAATTCGCCGCGCAACCTGCAGATGGCGTTGAAGCTGATCTGGTAGCGGATACTACGAGAAAGAACCCAATTTCTTAAGACGCAGGTCGGCAGACAACAGGTCTGGTCGCCGCTCATGTACCGCAGCGTTCATAAGATAAAACAGTGAGAGCTTGGCGCCCTGATTCGGCGCCTCCACGAAGAGGGTGTAGTAGAGGTTTCCGCGAGCTGATTTCGATCCGATCCGCCCGGCCGCCCGAGGTCCATGAAACTGAGCCGCTAGTCCGCGAACATTTCCTGCAAAACTAGCAAGACCGTTCGAACCGTTGCCGGTGCGAGGCGCCCCAGTCGCTTCACGAGGCGTTCGGTGTCGACGGTCCGGAGCTGATCGAGCGCTACGAATCCCGCGCGGTTGTGAAACCGGCACGGGATACGCCACGGGTACAAGCGCCCAGCGGTCGTCATCGGAGCCACGAGCGTCGTGCGCAGATGCTGATTAAGCTCGTCCGGAGCAACGACCAGGCACGGACGTGTCTTGCGTATTTCACTGCCGAGCGTGGGATCCAGGCGAACCAAGTGTACCTCGCCCCGCACAGGAGGAGTCCGGGTCACCGCCACTCCCACTCCTCTTCGTCGAATCGGTTTCTTGTCGGCTGATCGAGAAGCTGGTCATCGTTGCACTGGCGCATCATATGGGCGGCGTCGGCCCAGCCAGTGCGCGGACGACGGGCTGCCCGGACGACCAGCCGCCCCGGCTCCGCGTGCAGTTCGACTTCTTCCGGCAGTTGCGCTTGCTCCAGAAGCAGTTTGGGAACCCGAATGCCCCGGGAATTTCCAATACGGATAATCCGAGTTGTAGCGCCCATGTAACTCCAGTGTAATCACATCGCGCAGACAACGCAACGGCCGCTGCGGCCCGGCGAGATCCTGGCTGACGATGGTTGGATCGCTTATGATCACGGTACTTGCTGCCTCTCTTCAAGCGGTACGCTCTCTGGGCAAACGGGAAGGAGTCGAGTGTAGCAGGCGAATTCGCCGCGCAACCTGCAAATGGCGTTGAAACGATCTGGTAGCGGCGGCCTCCTGCGCCGCGCCGCTGGGCTTTGATACCATGAGGGACTCTCCGGTTTTTCCTCATGCTCTCAGAACCTGATTCCGGCGGACACTTCGGCGTGTATGGCGGCCGCTATGTGCCCGAAGTCCTGATGGCGCCGCTGGAGGAACTGGAGATCGCCTACGCCGAGGCGCGCCGCGATCCGGCCTTTCAGGACGAGTTGCGTCAACTGCTGGCGACCTACGCCGGGCGGCCCACGCCGCTGTACTACGCGCGCCGGTTATCGGAGTCGCTGGGCGGGGCGCGCATCTACCTCAAGCGCGAGGACCTGCTGCACACCGGGGCGCACAAGATCAATAACGCGCTGGGCCAGGCGCTGCTGGCGCGGCGCATGGGGAAGGAGCGGATCATCGCCGAGACCGGCGCCGGGCAGCACGGCGTGGCCACGGCCACCGTCTGCGCGCTGTTCGGCCTCCAGTGCGTCGTGTACATGGGGGAAGACGACATGCGGCGGCAGCGGCTGAACGTGTTCCGCATGCGGCTGCTGGGGGCGCGCGTGGCGCCAGTCTCCACCGGGAGCCGAACCCTGAAAGACGCGATCAGCGAAGCCATGCGCGACTGGGTCACCAACGTCTCGACCACGCACTACCTGCTGGGTTCGGCGCTGGGGTCGGATCCCTATCCGGCCATGGTGCGGGACTTCCACAAGGTGATCGGGGAGGAGACGCGCCGGCAGGTGGAGGCGGTCGAGGGACGGCTGCCGGACCGCGTGATCGCCTGTGTCGGCGGCGGGAGCAACGCGATTGGAATCTTCCACGCCTTCCTTTCGGACACCGAAGTGAAGCTGATCGGAGTCGAGGCCGGCGGGCGCGGCCCCGAACTGGGCCAGCACGCGGCGCGCTTTGCGGGCGGCGCGCCCGGCGTGCTGCACGGCTGCTACAGCTACCTGCTGCAGGACGCCGACGGGCAGGTGGCGCTGACCCACTCGGTGTCGGCGGGTCTCGATTACGCCTCGGTGGGGCCGGAGCACGCCTGGCTGGCCGAGCAGGGGCGCGCCACGTACGTCTCGGCCACCGACCAGGAGGCGCTGGAGGCGGCGCGTCTGCTGTGCCGCGTGGAGGGTATTATCCCGGCGCTGGAATCGGCCCACGCGGTGGTCGAAGCCGTGCGCCTGGCGCCGCGCGCGCCGGGCGAGATCTTCGTGGTCAACCTCTCCGGACGCGGCGACAAGGACATCGACATCTACCGCGAGAACCTGAAGGAACTCGACAGCGAGTGACACGAATCGGACAGCTCTTTGAACGCTTGAAACGGGAGGACCGTAAGGGCCTCATCGCCTACCTGACCGCGGGGGATCCGACCCCGGATCGTACCCCCTCGCTGGTGGAAGCGCTGGAGCGCGGCGGCGCCGACCTGGTCGAGCTGGGCGTGCCGTTTTCCGACCCGATCGCCGACGGTCCGGTGATCCAGCACGCCGGCCACCGCGCGCTGAGCGCCGGGACCACGCTGCGGCGGGTGCTCGAGATCGCCTCGGAGATCCGGCGGCGCTCCCGGATCCCGCTGCTGCTGTTCACCTACTTGAACCCCGTGCTCCGCTACGGGCTGGAGCGGCTCGCGGCCGACGCCGCCGGCGCGGGGATCGACGGCTGCCTGCTCACCGACGCCAGCGTGGAGGAGGCGGGAGCGTACGTGCATGCCATGCGCGGCGCGGGCCTGGACACCGTGTTTCTGGCCGCGCCCACCAGCACGCCGCGCCGGATGCGGCTGGTGGCGGAGTATTCGACCGGCTTCGTCTACCTGGTGTCGCGGACCGGCGTCACCGGCGCGCGGGAGACCCTGTCCGGTTCCATCGAGCCGCTGGTGACGGCCATGCGCTCAGTGACGGATCTGCCGCTGGCGGTGGGATTCGGGATCTCCAAGCCCGAACACGTGGCCGAGGTGGGCAAACTGGCCGACGCAGTGGTGGTGGGGAGCGCGATTGTCAGCCTGATCGGGCAGAACGCGGAAAACGCCTCCCTGGAGATCCAGCTTGAATCGTTTGTGCGCGAGTTGAAGCACGGACTCCCGGCTCCGCGGGTGGTGCGATCGTGACCGAAGAACAAGCCAGGCGCGCTCTGGCGGACTGCCGCGAGCGCATCGATTCGGTGGACCGCCGCATCCTGGCGCTGCTTAACGAGCGGACGCGCATCGTCGAGGAGATCGGCCGGATCAAGCAGGAGCGCAGCCTGCCCATCTACGAGCCGAAACGCGAGGACGAAGTCTTCCGCAACGTGACGGAGAACAACGGAGGGCCGCTTTCGGCGGAGGCCGTGAAGCGCGTCTTCGAGCGCATCATCGACGAGATGCGCGTGGTGCAGCGGCAGAAAATGGAGAGGGACTCGTAATGCTGGTGGTGATGCAGGAAGGCGCCTCGGAGGCGCAGATCCAGACCGTGATCGACAAACTGGTGGCGCTGGGCTTCGATGTCCATCGCTCGACCGGAGCGGTGCACACGGTCCTGGGCGGCGTGGGCGCCAAGGATTTCGACCCGGCCGACTTCGAGATCATGGACGGCGTCAAGGAGGCGCGCCGCATCACCTCGCCTTACAAGCTGGCCAGCCGGACCTTCCGGCCCGCCGGCACCGTGGTCCGGGTCGGCGATGTGGATATCGGGGGCGACCAGGTGGTAGTGATGGCCGGCCCGTGCAGCGTGGAGACGCGCGACCAGATCGAGCGCATCGCCGCGCTGGTGGCCGAAGCCGGCGCCCGGGTGATCCGGGGCGGAGCCTTCAAGCCGCGCAGCTCGCCCTACAGCTTCCAGGGACTGGGTGAGGAGGGCCTCCGCCTGCTGCGCGAGGCGGCGGACCGCAACCGGCTGTTGGCGATCAGCGAAGTGATGGACCAGACCCAGATCCCCTTGCTGTCGGCCTACGCCGATATCCTGCAGGTGGGGGCGCGCAATATGCAGAACTTCAACCTGCTGCGCGAGCTGGGCAAACTGCGCAAGCCGGTTTTGCTCAAGCGCGGGATCTCGGCCACCATCGAGGAGCTGCTGCTGTCGGCCGAATACGTGCTGGCCGGAGGCAATTACGACCTGATCCTGTGCGAGCGCGGCATCCGCACGTTCGAAACCTACACGCGCAACACCATGGACATCTCGGCCATCCAGGTGGTTAAGAAACTGTCGCACTTGCCGATCGTGGCGGATCCCTCGCACGGCACCGGACGCCGCGACAAGGTGGCACAGATGGCGCGCGCCGCGGTGGCCGCCGGCGCCGACGGCCTGCTGGTGGAAGTGCATCACGATCCGGACAAGGCCTGGAGCGACGGCGCCCAGACCCTGCGTCCGGACCAGTTCGTGGAGATGATGCGGCAGTGCCGG
>JACOSH010000543.1 GCA_016178945.1 Acidobacteriota bacterium | reverse complement strand
CAGCACCACCACCGCCAGCTTCTCCGATTCCACCAGCCGCAGCGACGTCGACACCCCGCCCATACCGCCCGCATGCGCGACCACTCGATAGCCGTCGGGCCGCTCCGTCGAGCTCCAGCCGATGCCGTAGCCGCCGCGCTCGCCGGTCTTGACCGTGGTCTTGTCCAGGTCGATCTTGCCGGCCTCCACCAGCACCATCAGGCCGGTCGCCGTGATGGGCTTGGAAATGGAGGCCAGCGAGTACAGCGTGTGCTCGGTCGCCGCGACGCGCTTTTCCCGGTCCGCCCAGCCGAACCCCTCTTCCCACACGATCCGGCCGTCGCGAGCCACTGCCAGGGCCAGGGAGGGAACCTGCGTCTCGACCAACTGCTTCCGGATCGAAACCCTTATGGGATCGAACGCGTCCGCCGCCAGCAGCCTCAGGGCAGCCGTTAGCCAGATTAAGGGAAGCAACCGAGCCATGCCGCGATTGTACTGGAAATCGGGCCCCAAAAAACAGATCGCGGAGATCAGGTCGGGCCCTTGATGGCCCAGCATGATCTCCGCGAGCTTTTGCCGACTCGGAGGAGAGAAGGAGACGTTTTTCAGTTCCTACCGGCTTGTTATCTTCACTGTACCGCCTCAGTGGGGCATTCGGGAATCCTGTCGAGCCAGTATTTTCCCTGTAGTACTCCTAAGGAGGCCTTAGTCATACACATAGTGAAGGGTCTTCTTGAGATCCTCCCAAGCCTCCCGCTTGGCGTTCTGGTTGTAGGCGCGCAGCAGGTATGAGGGATGGTACGTGACCATGACAGGTATGTCGTTCCATTTGAACCAGTTGCCGCGCATGCGGGTGACTCCCTCCTTGCGCGCCAGAAGGGCCTTCGCCGCGGTCGCCCCCAGCGCGCAGATCGCCTTCGGTCGAATCGCCGCCAACTGGCGGAATAGAAACTGCCCGCAGATCTCCATTTCATCCGGCTCCGGGGCCCGGTTCTCCGGCGGCCGGCACTTGACCACGTTGCAGATGTACACGTCGCTGCGCTGGAGCGGAATGCCTTCCTTCTTGGCGGTGCCTTCGATCATCTGGGTCAGAAGCTGGCCGGCCCGCCCGACGAAGGGCAGACCTTGCGCGTCTTCGTCGGCGCCGGGGCCTTCGCCCACGAACACCAGCCGCGCCCGCTCGCTTCCGTCGCCGAAGACGATCTTGTGGCGGCCCTCATGCAGGCGGCAACGTTTGCAGTCGCCGATATCCTGGAGGATGGCCGGCAGCGTGTCGCCGGCCGGCGCCAAGCCGGGCAGTTCCGCTGTGGCGGGCTCCTCAGCCCCCTGAGGCGCAGGTTGACGGTAGAGCGGGCCGATACCCAAATCCCGGTAGAATTCCAGATACTGCCGGAGCTGCTCGGGGCTCATGATTGGGTGGCGTACCGGGCCAGGCGCAGCTTTAGGATCTGGTCGAAAATGAGGTCGGCCAGCTCGCGCTTGGAGGCGCGGGGCAGCTCGACGAAATCGCCCGTGCGCAAAGCCAGCACGACTTCATTCTGATCCGATTCAAACCCCGTGCCGGACTGGTTCACCAGGTTGCCGACGATCATGTCGGCGTTCTTGGTTTCGAGCTTGCGCCGGGCCTCCGCCTTCAGATTTTCGGTCTCGGCGGCGAAGCCGATCAACAAGCGGTCGCCCTTCCTGCGGCCCACCTCGGAGAGGATATCGGGCGTGGGATCCAGTTCCAGCGAGATCCGCGCCGCCGTTTTCTTCACCTTATGCGACGGCACACTGGCCAGGTGGAAGTCGGCCACCGCGGCGGATTTGATCACGATGGTGGCCGGATCGAGATGGTCGAAGACCGCCTGGCGCATCTCGATAGCGGTGCGCACGGGGACCAGGGCGGCGCCCTGCGGCGGGTCGAGACGCACCGGTCCGGAGACCAGGATCACGCGGGCGCCTCGTTGGAGGGCGGCTTCGGCCAGTGCGTAACCCATCTTGCCGCTCGAGCGATTGGAGATATAGCGCACCGGGTCGAGCGGTTCCTGCGTGGGACCGGCGGTGATCAGAACGGTCTCGCCTTCCAGATCGCGGCGCGGATTCAGCTCGGCCCACACCGCTTCGGCGATCGCTTCGGGCTCGGCCATCCGGCCCGGCCCGACGCTTCCGCAGGCCAGATAGCCGTCGCCCGGCTCGACGATACGATGCCCGCGCGCTCGCAGCGCCGCCAGATTGGCTTGAGTGGCGGCGTGCTGCCACATGTGGGTATTCATGGCCGGAGCCAGCACCACGGGACCGCGGAATGCCAGGTAGAGCGTGGTCAGGAAATCGTCGGCCAGGCCGTGGGCGAACTTGCCCAACAGATCGGCGGTGGCCGGCGCGACCGCCAGGAGCTGGTTCTCCTGCGCCACGCCGATGTGTTCCACGGCGCTGGAGAGCGTGGCCTCCGGGCTGGCGGAGGCAAACAGGCCGGTGATCACCTTCTGGCCCGTCAACGAGGCGAAGGTCAGGGGCCGCACGAACTCCTGAGCGCCGGACGTCATCGCCACCCGCACGCTCAGCCCGCGCTGCATCAACGCCCGCGCCAACTCACAGGATTTGTAGGCGGCGATGCCGCCCCCCACGCCCAGGACCACGTTCATCGAATCTCACCGGCAGGCAGGCCGCCCACCTAAACCGTTTCGGGAGCCGGCGGCTCGTCGGGCGGCGGTACCTTGTTGAGCAGCTCGTATTTCACCAGGCCGCGCCGCACCTCTTCCATAGCGATCACGGTGGGCTTCTTGGAGGTGGTGGGCAGGAAAGGCCGCGCGCCGTTCTGCAATTGGCGGGCGCGCTTGGCGGCGACGATGATGAAACGGTTCACGCTCTGCTCTTCGTCGTCTGGGATCGAGCAGTGCGCATTGTTCCTGATAACAGACATGCTTCGGGCTACCTCTCTTCGAAAGTCTCCAGGATGGGGCGGACTTGCGCCTCCATCCGGCTCCTCCGCGCGCGTTCGGCCTGCACGATGGCGGCCAGCGTCGCGGCGGAAGATTCAATCTCGTGGTTGATCAGCACGTAATCGTACGCTTGATAGTTCCGGATTTCCAGCGCCGCGTCTCGCAGGCGGCGCTCAATCACCTGATCGGAATCTTCCGACCGGGCGCGCAAGCGTTTCTCCAGGACGGCGCGGGAAGGCGCCAGGATGAAGATCGCCACGGCCTCCGGAATCTTCTTCTTTAATTGTGCCGCACCTTGCACGTCAATGTCCAGAACCAGATCGGCGCCTTCCCGCCCGGCCCGCTCCATGGCGCCCCGGTGGGTCCCGTAGTAGTTGCCAAACACTTGAGCCCATTCGAGAAACTCGTCCGCGGCGATGCGCTGCTCGAATTCCTCGCGCCCGATGTAGTGGTAGCTCTCGCCCTCCTTTTCCGTGCCCCGAGCCGGGCGCGTGGTGTAGGAGATGGAAAATATCAGTCCCGGGGTCTCCTTCAGGAGCCGGTGGACCAGCGTGGACTTGCCGGAGCCGGACGGGGCGGAGATGATGAAAACGATGGCCATCGCGGGTGCCGGGCGCTTCACTCCAGGTTCAGGGACTGCTCGCGGATCTTATCGATCTCGGCTTTGGCCGCCAGGGCCAGGTCGGTGATCTTCAGGCCCAGCTCGCCCAGCCCGCCGGTCTTGGACAGGATGGTGTTGGCCTCCCGGTTCATCTCCTGCAGCAGGAAGTCGAGGCGTTTGCCGATCTCGCCGCCGTCGTCCAGCAGGGCGGAGAGCTGGCCGGCATGGGTCTTCAGGCGCATGAGCTCCTCGGCGATGTCGCTGCGGTCGGCCAGCAGGGCGGCCTCCTGCGCCAGGCGCTGCGGCTCGATTCCGGCGCCGCGCAACAGGTTGCGCAGCCGCTCCTTCATGCGCTTCTGGAATTCCGGCGTGGCCCGCGACCGGATCTCTTCCATCTCCGCGGCATGCCCGGTGATGGCCGTGCAGCGCCCCCGCATCTCGGCGGCGATGGCCGCGCCTTCGCGCTCCCGCACCGTGTTGAGGGTCGCCAGAGCCTCCTCCATCGCGCCCAGCAGCGTTTTCTCCAGGTCCGGCCCGATCTCCGGCGCCGCATCGATGCGCAACATGCCGGGGATGCGCAGCGCCGAGTTGACGTCCGGCTGCCCCTCCAGGTGGAACTCGGCCAGCGCCTCGCGGAACGAGGCGAGGTAGGCGGCCATCAGCGGCCGGTTGAACAGCGAGCCGGCGGCGGCCGAGTCGGGGGAAACCACCATGTGGATCTGGAGATGGCCGCGGGCCACTTGGGCCTTGACGGCGTTGCGCAGGGCGCCTTCGAAGGGGTCCATCTCGGGCGGCAGGTGGAAATGCAGGTCCAGGCCGCGGTGGTTGACGCTCTTCACGCTAAGTCCCAGCTCGCCGCCGGGCACGGGCCGCCGGACGCGGGCGAAGCCCGTCATGCTGCGGACGCTCACAGGTCCACCACCGCGTCCAGTTCCACGAACTGCAGCTCGTGCAGCCGCTGATAGATGCCGCCCCCCGCGACCAGGTCTTCATGGCGGCCGGTCTCGCGAATCCGTCCTTGATCCAT
>JACOSH010000132.1 GCA_016178945.1 Acidobacteriota bacterium | reverse complement strand
TGGCTGCGCCAGCATGCTGGAGATCGCGCGGGCCCTGGTCACCCTCACCCGGCAAGGTAAGATCCGGCCGCCGGCGCGCGACGTGCAGTTCTGGTTTACCCCCGAAACGGTGGGCGAGTATGCGTACTTCGCCAAGTTCCCCGAAGAGCGGCGCAAGATTCTGGCGAACCTCAATCAGGAGATGGTCGGGGAGGATCAGACCCGCCTCGGCTCGGCGGCGATCTTCGAGCGCGCGCCCTGGTCGCTGCCCACCTACCTGAACGACGTGCTGCGCCACTTCGTGGAGCATGTCTTTGAAACCAACGTCGGCACCATCAATCAGCACGAGCGCTTCAGCGATCCGCTCTTCGCGGCCCTGGGCTCCCGCGATCACTTCTTCAGCTTCCTGGTTCCGTTCTACACCTCCTCGGACCATGAGGTGTTCGCCTTCGGTCCGGTCGGCATCCCGGCGGTTCATGCCACCTGCTTCCCCGACTACAACCTGCACACCCATCGCGACACCATCGTCAACGTGGATGCCACGCAGCTCCGCCGGATCGCTCTGATCATGGCGGCCGCGGGCTACTTCGTCTCGACGGCGGATGAGCGTGCGGCCCCGCGCTTGGTCAACGAAGTTTCGGCCGGTTCGCAGATGCTGCTGGCGCGAATGGCGGCGATCGCCGGGCGCCGGGTAGGCGAGGATGCCGCCGGTTTTTCCGCCGCGCGCGAGGTCTTGCGCGCCACGGTCCGCTATCTGGCGGCCTGCGTTCGCTCGGTCCAGCACTTCGGCGCGGCCAGGCTGGTGGAAGCCTCCGCCGCCAGGATCGAAACCTACGGCCGGACCGCCGAAGAGCAACTGGCGGAGCTCCCCGGCCCCGTTCCCGAGCCCGCGCCCTCCGCCGCCGAGCGGCAAGCCGCGACTCTGCGACCGGTCTACGCCGGGACCCTGGCCGAGACAATCGAGCGCCGCGCCCAGGCGCGCTCACCCCAGCCCAGGCTCAGCAACCCGCTCCTGTTCGAAATCGACAGCCTGATCGACGGTCGGCGGACCTGCCTCGATATCTACCGCATCGTTCTCGCCGAAAGCTGGTTCGGCGGCTCCCCCTACTACGGCCCAGTCTCGCTCGAACAGGTCGTGAGCCGCGTCCACGCGCTAGTCGAGGCCGGCGCAGCGCGGCTCTTGCCCTAACATCTACTGCCTATCTACACGTTCTTCCGATCCGGTTGGCGGACGCCGGCCAAAGCTATCGCCTTCCATCCCGCCACCGTCTCGCGGCTGTTGGCGCAGAAATACGCCAAATAGCCTTGCAGAGCTCTTCGGACCTTGAGCCGGCCTCGGCCAGGTGAAACGCCTCACCGCACGGTGAAGCCGAGGTCGCGCAAGACCTCGTCGTGAGGAATAGGCGGCTATCCCAAGGGGCCCAACCTTGTGGGAACAACGCGCGGCGACGCCATCAAAGCTGTTGGTTCCCGGAACTCCACAGTGAGCATAACCAGTCGCCATGAACAAACGGTAATACCCTTGGGTGTCGCTGAGCGCCGCGGCCGGGTCCATCTCCAGGAGAGAGCCCATCGCGGCCACGACGCTCTTGTAGTAGTTGATGCCGTTGAGCGGCGAAATCGCCGGATCACTCCAGCCGTGGTATTGGATCATCTTGCCGCCGCGCGAGCGGAAGATCCGGAGATCCGGGTTCGTGTGGTTGAGGGCATGCGCGGCTCTGCCGTCGGCGGATGCCATGTCCCAATCGAAATCGAACGTTCTAAAATCCCAGTTGGGATCTTCGAATACGATGTCCCTCAAAGCAGGGGCTCATGGTTTGCGCTTGGCATCTCGAGACGAACTGCATTGTTATTAGCCTCCTGGGATATTGGATAGGTCTCTTACTCCGGCGTAAAAGCGCACAGGTTTCCGCCACTCAAGATGGTGGATCTTTCGGGGTTGCCAGGGGCGATCGTCAGCGGCTGCTTACTGGACCGGTGGCGCGCCCTCGCGATGAAGCCGGTCCCCCAGGCCGAGGAAGACCGCCAGGCCCTCATCGATAGCCGCGATCTCCTCCCGCGCAAGTTCGCCGAATACGCGCCGGACCCGGCGCTTGTCAATCGATCGCAGATGATCAATCAGGGCGAAGGACTTCTTGGAGAGACCGCTCTGGCCGGGCGCGAGGGCCGGATAGAGGAGCCCCTCGCCTGGAGTCCCTGTGATCGGCACGACGCACACGAGCGGAAACCGCTGGTCGCCGATGACGTCCAGATCACTGACTATAACGCAGGGCCTCACTCCGCGCTGTTCGTGACCAACCGCGGGGTCGAGTTCCACCACCACGACCGCACCGCGGCCCAGACTCACTCGCGTCCCTCCACCCAGCCTTCGCCAGGAACCCACTGAACCGGCTTGCCAGCGCTGCTGTCGACAAGCGCCTCGGTATTTTCGTCGGGCAAGGCGCGCGTCCATTCATCAAGTCCCTGCTCAGCGAGTTCAGCGCTTTCGGGGTGGGGATTGTGCAAGGATCGACTCAGGTCTGCGCGGCGGCGACGATCGAGCTCGCGGCGGACGGCGTCCGCGACGAACTTGCTGCGGTTCTTCTCCCGCCGGTCGATGTCTCTGACGAGGTCATCGGGCAGGGTGACGGTCACGCGTTCGACGCCAGCCATTTCATACTCTTGGTATGATCATACCTCCTACTTTGGTTCAACCGCAACCCCGACCGGAACCCGCAGGGCTTTGAGTCCGTCCCCTTGCCGCAAGCTATGATAAAGAAAGGTAGATAACTGTACAGAAAGGTGGAAGCATGAGCCTCAACGTCAAAGACCCGGAAGCCCACCGGCTGGCGCAGGCCATCGCTCAAGAGACGGGGGAAACCATGACCCGTGCCGTCACCGAAGCCCTGCGCGAGCGCTACGAGCGTCTCCAGAGCCGCCGCGGCAAAGCTTCCGTCGAGGAATTG
Source organism: Acidobacteriota bacterium (assembly GCA_016178945.1). Taxonomy (GTDB): domain Bacteria; phylum Acidobacteriota; class Terriglobia; order Bryobacterales; family Bryobacteraceae; genus JACOSH01. The sequence goes on along the minus strand of JACOSH010000132.1, from coordinate 15,083 downwards.
CGCGCCATAGCCGAGCGCGCCGCCGCCCAGGTCAAGCGCCCCTACCTCGATCATGGCGAGCTACACGCAGCTCATTCATGACGCGGACCGCTGCGTGATCAGCGCCGGAAACTTCCTGGAACTCGGCATGGTCATTGAAGGCCAGATCGGCCCGGACGCCGTCCGGCAAGGCGATGCATTTTTCCGCAGGGCCGTCATCCTCATCGAGCCGTTCACCGTCGAGCAGGCGCATCTGGCGCGCCAAGCCTTCCACGACTTCGGCAAGGGCCGCCACCCGGCGGGATTGAATTTCGGCGACTGCTTCGCCTATGCGCTCGCCAAGATCACCGCCGAACCTCTCCTGTTCAAGGGGAGCACTGCAAGAAAACCGGCATCGTCTCCGCCCTATGACGCGCCGCCGCATGGCCGCGCCGTGCGCGCCCGGCTTCGCGTTGGGGGCACGAAAGCGGGGCAGTCGATCGAACTTACCGCGGTTGTTCTCCCGCCGTCCGATGTCTCTGACGAGGTCATCGGACCCGAGTTAGCCCCGGGCGCGCGGCGCCGGGCTAGCGCAGCGAAGCGGCCGGCGTGGTCAAAGGGCTGGCCAGCTTGTGCTCGGCGAAGTAGCCGGGGCGGACGCGCTCGACGATTTGAGCCACGGGCCGCTCCAGGACCTGGAACATGGGCTTGGGATGGAGGCCGATCCAGAAGGCCGCCAGGATCAGCGGCGCGAAGACCGCGATCTCGCGCGGGGACAAGTCCAGGAGTTTGCCGTTCTTTTCCGAGGCCTCGCCGAGCATGGTGCGCTGGAACAGCCAGAGCAGGTAGGCGGCGCCCAGCGCGATGCCCACGGCGCTCCAAAGCGCCCAGTTGAACGACATCTGGTAGGCGCCTTGCAAGATGGTGAACTCGCCGATAAAACCGTTGAGCGGCGGCATCCCCATCGAGCTCAAGGCCGCGATCAGGAAGACCATGCTGAAGACCGGCATCACTTTGAAGAGCCCGCCGTACTCGGCGATCTCGCGGGTGTGGCGGCGCTCATATACAATCCCGACGATCAGGAAGAGCATGCCGGTGGAGATCCCGTGATTGATCTGCTGGATCACCGATCCGGCGATGCCGGCCGGGTTCAGCGAAAAGATGCCCAGCGTGCAATAGCCCAGGTGGCTCACCGAAGAATAGGCCACCAGCTTCTTCCAGTCCTTCTGCATCAGGCAGGCCAGTGCGCCGTAGATGATCCCGATGATCGACAACACGGCCATGATGTTGACCACCTGCGGATTCCTGGAGGTATCCGGGAGCAGCGGCAGCGAGAAGCGCAGAAACCCGTAAGTCCCCATCTTCAGCAGGACGCTGGCCAGGATCACCGAGCCGGCGGTGGGCGCTTCGGTGTGGGCGTCGGGCAGCCAGGTGTGGAAGGGGAACATCGGCACCTTCACGGCGAAGCCCAGGAAGAAGGCCCAGAATACCCACCAGCCCACGCCCGCGGGCAGGTTGGTTTTCATCAGGTCGGCGATGTCGAAGGAAAGGACCTGGAACTGCGACTGGTGGTAGAAGTAGAGCGCCAGGATGCCCAGCAGCATCAGGACCGAGCCGATCAGCGTGTAGATCATGAACTTGATGGCGGCGTAGGCGCGGCGCTGGCCGCCCCAGATGGCGATGATGAAGTACATGGGGACCAGCACGGTCTCCCAGAACACAAAGAAGAGCAGAAAGTCCAGCGCCATGAAGACGCCCAGCATGCCTACCTGCTGGAGGAGGAAGAAGGCGTAGTACTCCTTGAGACGATCTTCGATCGCCGTCCAGCTTGAGAGAATCGAGAGAAAGCCGAGCAGCGTGGTGAGGATCACCAGAACCAGTCCGATGCCGTCGATGCCCAGATGATAGCTCGCCCCGATGCTGGGGATCCACGCGGCCGTTTCGACGAACTGAAAGTCCTTGGTGCGGTCGAACCCGGTGATGAGGGGAATCGACACCAGGAGCCCGGCGAAGGAAGCGAGGTTGGCCCACCAGCGAATGAGGTTCTTGTTGGACGAAGGAAGGAACAGCAGCACCAGCAAGCCCAGCAGGGGCGTGAAGAGCACGATGGAGAGGAGGTGGTCCATAAGAGACAGTTCCGTATCTTACAACAGGAGGGGCGGCGGCTGCAAGACAAAAAGGCAAAAGGCAAAAGGCAAAAATCAAAAGGCAAAAGTGATAAGGTGTTCTTCCTTATTCCTTTTGCCTTTTGATTTTTGCCTTTTGCCTTTTGCCTTTTTGTGTTACTTCCCGATTCCCAGATCGCTGAGAATCTTCGGTCCGGCTTCGTCCATGGCCAGCAGGCTGTGGCAGGTGTTGCAGTCCTGGGTGAGCTTGCGGCCGTCGGAGGCGGCGCGGGTGTCGTCGTGGCAGCGGAAGCAGCCGGGGAAATCGGTGTGGCCGATGTTGTTGATGTAGGTGCCCCAGGTGACCTTCATCTGGGGGAAGACGTTGCGGTCGTAGATGGCGCGCACGGCCGCGGCGGCGCGCTCGATCTCGGCGCGCTTTTCGGAGAAGACCGGCGCGTGGTTGTCGCGGTAGTAAGCGGCCAGCGCCGCCGGAATCCCGGCGCCGGTCGTGGTCTTGAGCAGCTCGACGCTCTTCTTCTTTATGAAGGGCAGCGCCGGCGAGATCGCGCCCGAGGCCAGGGCGTTGTCCACGGCGCGCTCGGGCAGCTCATAGATGTGGGTCGGGCGGTTGTGGCAGTCCATGCAGTCCATCTCGCGGACTTGGGCGTTCGCGCCGCTCTTCGAGTCCGGGGCCTGGAAGCGGGTGGTCTTGCCGTCCTTGTCCCGGCGTTCGACCCACAGGATGTCCTGCCGCTTCTCGTCGGTGTGGGCGTAGCGGATGCTAACGCCCTCGCCGAGGTGCGCGCCGTGGATGCCCGGCCCGCCGTTGCCTCCGCCGATGCGGATCAGCAGAACGGTCTCGGTCCGGGTGTTGGCCTCGTCGTCGCCGAACTTGCGGAAGACGCGCAGGCGGTCCTCGCCGTATTTCTGCGGCCAGTGGCAGGTTTCGCAGGTCTCGCGCGCGGGCCGCAGGTTGTGGACCGGGGCCGGGATGGGACGCGGGTACGTGTTGAAGGTGACGGCGAAGACCTGGCCCACGCCGCTCAGCTTGCTCTTGACGAACCATCCCGCGCCGGGACCGATATGGCACTTCACGCACTCGACGCGCGAATGGGGCGAGTTCTGATAGGCGGTAAACTCCGGGCTCATCACCGAATGGCAGGTCTGCCCGCAAAAGTTGACGCTGTCCATGTAATTGACCGCATGGTAGGTGAACTGGCTGGCGATCACCAGGTTGGCGCCCGTAGCCAACACCACGAAGGCGAGGAGGCGGCGCAGCCCGGTATGGCGCAGGTCCAGGGGCGGGAAACTCGCCGGGTACTCCCCGCTCTTCTTCTCGCGGCGGCTTTCCAGATAGATTCCCAGCGGGATCATGGCCAGCCCCCCGAAAAAGCCGCCGGGGAGGAGCAGGTAGATCAAAATGCCCAGATAGGGATGTACGGTTTCGGCGCCGAAGTTGGCCGGCAGCAGGAACAGCCAGAACACCGTCGAAGTGGTCACCAGCAGGACGCCCGTCAGACTCAACCAGTTATTGGAGAGATAGACGACCGGGGACAGCACGTCGAGACGGTTCACGAATGAGGTTCCTTTTTTCTGACGCTTCGGCCGGTGAGCCAGGCCGTGTCCATCGGATAGACGTCCGGGTCGAAGATCACGAAGTAGAAGTGCCAGACCACGATCGCCAGCGTGGCGAGGACGGCCTCATAGAAGTGCACGGCGGCGGCGACGTCGAGCCAGATCTTGGGCAGCCAGGCAAGCATGAGGTTGTTGGCCCACAGCATGAAACCGGACAAGGCCATCACCGCGGCGCCCCAGACCACCGCCCAATACTCCGCCTTCTCGACGTAGCTGTGGGCGGCGCGGCGGGGCGGCGCGGCGCCGAAACCTAGATTGTATAGCAAGTGGCGCCAAGCTTCCCCGAGATCGGCGGCGCGAGGAAGAAGGGTGCGCCAGTGCTCGCGCAATCGTGGGCTCCAGGCCAGCGAGAGGGCGTGACCCATGGCAGCCAGGACGAAGGCCACGGCCGCGCCGCGATGGACCCACCGGCGTACCGGCCAGGCCGATTCCCAGACGGTCAGCGGCCGGGCCCACCATTGGTCCGGGTAGTTCAAGGCGAAGCCGGTCCAGACCAGGGTCAGGAACGACAGGACCAGCAGGCCATGCTGCACGCGCTCGGCGGTGTGCATCCGGATCTCGCGGGACGGCTCGGCGGGCGCGGTCGAGGCGGCAGGTCTCAGACGGAGGCGGTCCAGCTTGCGCGCCCAGTCGCCCGCGTTATGCAGCAGCATCAACCCGATCGTGCCGGGGATCACCCACAGATAAAAGATCCGCACCCAGTGCACCGGAGCCGGCTCGGCGCGTCCCGGCCACTGGTGGATCGGTCCCAGGGTGAAACGCTGTCCGGCGCCCGGATGGCAGCGCCCGCAGGTGGCGGGCAGATTCCTGGCGTGGATGGTGGATTTCGCGCCGGAAGACGGCAGGATGTTGTGGATGCCGTGGCAACTGGCGCAACTGGCGACGGTCTGCGAGCCGGCCTTCTGGGCCAAGCCGTGGAAAGAAGCGTCGAAGCTGACCACGCGGTCGCTGGGCAATCCGAACTTGCGAGCCAGCCGGACATCGCCATGGCAGCGCCCGCAGGTCTCGCGCTGGCGGCTGGGATGGACGTTGGAGGCGGAGCTGGTGTGGGGCTGGATGGAGTGCTCGCCGTGGCAATCGGTGCACAGCGGCGCTTGGGGGATGCCCTTGGCGACGGCCTGCCCGTGCACGCTGGAGCGGTACTGCTCCACCACTTCGGAGTGGCACATGGCGCAGGTTTCCACGACTCCCGCGCGGAAAGCCGGCTCGCGGGGCTTGATGGCGTCGTGCACACTGCCATGGCACAGGGCGCAGTCCGGCGCGCCGGCATTGCCTTTGGCGGCCGCCTGGCCATGCACGCCACGGGTGTAGTCGGCCGCCACCGGCTGATGGCAACTGGCGCAGGCCGGCTTGGCGAGGGCCGCAGGATGCGGGTAGGCGTCGTGCTTGGGATGGCAGGCCGGGCAGGCCAGCGGGGCGTGCGCGGATTTCAGCTTCTGCTCATGACACCCGCTGCAACTCTCGGCGCCTTGCTGCGCCAGGGCCAGCCCGGCCCCCATCCACCACACCCAGAGGATTGCGCACCGCCTTGGACATGTCATCCGGTCATTGTGTCCACACGGTCTTGGAGGATTCCGTCCACACGTTGAACAAATACACAACCGCCAAAGCGACGCCATAGACCAGCGCCACCACCGTGAGGATCTTGCCCCACCGGTCGATAATGTCCAACCGCTGGGACATGGCCGCCTGCCGGGGCACTTCCGTGACGGCGTCCTCCAGCACGTGCAGGGAATCATCCTCACCACGGGCCACCCACTTCCGGTAAACCGCCAGCGCGATCACGACGGCGGCCAGGATGGTCCAGAGAACCACCAGCACCTCAAAATTGCCTTTCATAAGCGAACCTCCATGAACCCCTGCCCGTTGAGGGCGGCACGATCGAAAGATTTGCCGGTGGCCTCCTCGATCGCATCCACGACCAACAGCAGATACGCGTCGAGCGCGCAGCGGACTTCCTTCCTCTTCTCACAACTGCCATTACTGGCTTGGTACTGGCAGGCCGCGCACACCTGCTCCCGAATGGCGCGGACGTAATCCATGATGTCGTCGCTCCGGGTGGCCTGGATGGCCTTGGCCACCTGAGGAAACATCCGGAACAGGGAGCAATCCCGCGGCTCCTCCAGCCCGCACTGGCCGTCCGCCGTGCGGTCCGAGCAGACGCGGCAGATCCGATCTCGAACGATAGCTTCCACTTCTAGCAGGGAGCGCTCCACGACAGCCTCCTTTCCTGGTGGAGAGAGTGCACGTGGGGAGCCAATCAGGTGTCAGGTGTGAGGTGATAGGTGTTAGGGGGCGTCGCAGAAAGCTCAAGGGGTGTGCGCGGAGCGCGGCGTTCCTAACACCTGGCACCTAACACCTGGCACCTGCGTTGGGAGCCAATCAGGTGTGAGGTGATAGGTGTTAGGGGGCGTCGCAGAAAGCTCAAGGGGTGTGCGCGGAGCGCGGCGTTTCTAACACCTAACACCTGACACCTCGCACCTTGGTGGGCCTTTTCGCCCTTATGCGGGAATTCACCCAGCCTCAGTGGCGGAGCGGGAGGGCTTTGGTGGTCCGGAGGGAGGCGGCCATGACGGCCAGGACGGCGGTGCCGGGAGGTTCGTCTTCGAACACCACCGAGACGATTCCCGCGTCCCAGGCGCGGGCCAGGTGCTGGGGGTCGTTGCGGGTGATCAGCACCACGCGCTCGGGGTAAGGTAAGGGCCGGGGCAGACTGTCGAGGGCCTGGTCATCCACTACCAGAACGCCTTTGGTCATGACATTGGGAATCTGGCAGGGGTTGACCTGATAGTTCCCGTTGCGCGTCAGGGCGGCGCGCAAGACATTGGCGTAGGCGGAATTGGAAAGGGCTAACTCGACCGTGGGCATGGCTTTGGCTCTGCCGGACCCGGCTATTTCTTCTCGGGAAGCTTGCAGCCGTCCAGACTCTTGTTCTTGTCGTAGCACCTGCCCGTGTCGTTCAGCTCCTTGGACTTGGCCGAAACGTGGCACGTAACGCACGCCTTTTTCTCCTTCTTGGTGTACTCGGCCTTGCCATACGATAGCGTCGAGCCGATGGTGAAGCCGGCGATCAGGATCGCCACGGGAACGGCTATCTTCGACGGGATCATGCACCCTCCGCCCAGCATGTTGCAATCGACAGACCAGAGGCTGGACAGCCCCGAATCCGTCATGGGAAGCGCGAAGAGACCCATGCTTGGGTGAGAGCGCGCAAACTGGCGGCAAAAGTGCACAGGGATTCGGTGACTGCTACACTTGGAATGACACATCTCATGCCCAAGCTGGTCCCCGAATGGCAACGAGCCAACGTGCTGGCCGCGGTGTTCGACCACATCTCGGATGCCCTGGTGCTCTACGACCGGGATCTGATCATCACGGGCGTCAACCGCGCCGCCGAAAAACTGTTCGGGATAAGTTCCGAGGAAATGGTCGGTCGGCATTGCAAGCAGGTGTTTCAGTGCGGAGTTTGCGAGCCCGGCTGCGGCATGTTGATCGGGCTGAACCAGACTCCTTCCTCTCCCCAAACCACCGTCCGGCTGCACACCGACAACGGGCTGGAGCGGCTGGCGGTGATGCGCACCGAGCAGTTGTTCGGCGACGACGGGCGGCTGGAAGGCGTGGTGGCCACCATCAAGGACATCACCGAGGAGGCCGCCCCGCAGAAGCGGGAAGTGATCGCCGAATCCGCGAGCATGCGCGAATTGCTGCACTTCGTGCGGCGGGTGGCGGCCAGCGAGGCCACCACCATCCTGCTGGAAGGCGAGAACGGAACGGGCAAGGACCTGGTCGCCAAGACGCTCCACTACCAGAGTATCCGGCAGGCCGAGCCGTTCATCGCCATCAACTGCGCCGCGATTCCGGAAACGCTGCTGGAGAGCGAGCTGTTCGGCTACGAGAAGGGGGCCTTCACCGACGCCCGCGGGCAGAAGCGCGGCCTGCTGGAGCTGGCCGACAAGGGCACGCTGTTTCTGGATGAGATCGGCGAGATTCCCCTCATCCTGCAGGCCAAGCTGCTGAGGGTCCTGGAGGAGCAGACCTTCCGGCGGCTGGGGGGCGTCAAGGACATCCACGTGGATCTGCGGGTGTTGGCGGCCACCAACAAGAACCTGCGCGAGGCGGTCAAAGAGGGGGCCTTCCGCCAGGATCTGTACTTCCGGCTCAACGTGATCCAGATCGTGATCCCGCCGCTGCGGGAACGGCCCGAGGACATCCTGCCACTGGTCAGCTTCTTCATCGACCACTTCAACCGCAAGTTCAAGCGCAGTATCGAAGGGGTGACGCCGGAGACCGCCTCGCTGCTGCTGGCGCACGACTGGCCGGGCAATGTGCGCGAAGTGCGCAACGCCATCGAGCGGGCCATGATCCTGGAGGAGAGCTCCCTGATCGCGGCCTCCAGCTTACCCATCGGCATCGCCAAAGCGCCGGCCGGCGGCGCGGTCCCGGAATCGGTGTTTGTTCCCACGGCCCCGTCGCCGGTCAACGAGAATCTCTCGCTGGAGGAGAACGAGCGCAATCTGCTGGTGCGGGCGTTGGAGAAGACCGGCGGCAATCAGACCCAGGCCGCGCGCCTGTTGCGCATCACCCGCGACACGCTGCGCTACAAGATGAAGAAGTTCAACTTGAAGTAGGACGCGGCGCGGTCATGAAGCCCATAGCGCGCTATCTGGAAGAGACCGGAACCAGCATCGGCCAACTCGTCACAGCCGCGGGTTTGGACCGGAAAACGGTCGAGGCCATCGTGCGCGGCAACTTCACCCCCAGTCCGGCGCAGCGCCAGCGCCTGGCCGCCGCCTTAGGGGTTTCGACGGACGACGTTGCGTGGGGACACGCGGTGGCGGTCGAACACCTGCGCGGAAACGGCCCACAAGCCGGGCGCTCCACTTGATTCAGCCGGTACCATGACGGGATGAGGCACGCCGCAAGTCTGCGATGGCTGGTCTGGATTGCCTGCTCGTGCGGCTTCGGCCTGCCGAACGACCTGAAGCCAACCTTTCCCGGCACGGAATGGGAGCGGGTGAAGCCGGAATCGGCCGGGCTCTCCAGCAAGAAGCTGGAAGCGCTGCGGGGATGGCTAAAGACCCAGAAGACAACGGCCATGTCCGTCTCCGCGGGCGGACGGATCGTCTTCGAGTACGGAGACCTGGCGCGCGTGAGCAAGGTCGCATCCGTCCGCAAGAGTATCCTGGCGATGCTGTTTGGGGCATCCAGGCATTCATGCTACGCACCCCGTCACGAGCACGAGCGTAAGCAGCGGTGTTCAGTACATCCGCTACCGCTTTTTTCAGGAAGGTCAGACTCCGCCGAGTTTTACGATCGAACCAGCCCGGCGATCGCCGATCTCGGATATCAGGGTTACATCGCGCACGAATATTCGCCCGTGCGCGACGCGATCCAGTCGCTCGAGGAAACCCTGGCGATGTTCGACGTGTAGTTAACGCGTGGGCTTGCGGCCGCCGTTCCAGGTATCGGGTTTGGGAGTGTCGGGCGGCCAGTAGCCGGTGGGATCTTCTTTCCAGGGCTTGCCGCAGAGGCTGGAGATGACGCTCCACTCGGCGGCGCCGAGATTGACGTCGGGATGGAAGATGAAGCGCTTGAGGCCGGCGCGGTGGGACTCGGTGAGGATGCGATTGAGGTCGCGGGCAGGCATCGGGTCTCCAGCGTGGGGATTGCGTCCAGTGGAGACCCAGGCGATGACTTTGTCGGGATTGCCGATAGCCTCGAGCGCGCGCCGCGTCTGCGAATACACGACCTTGGTGAAGAATTCGTCCGGAAAGCCGAGTTCCATGGCGGCGAGCGAGTTCACGCCGGGGAGCTCAATGCCGAACCAGGACTTGACGGCGGCGAAGCAGTCCGCTTCATCGAGCGCGGGATTCCATTCGCCGATCTTGCGGACCCAGCGGGCGATTGTGCCGTACATGCCGTCGAACCCACGGTGCCAGAAGTAGTGCTTGGGAAACATGTAGTCGAAATAGACCTGCGTCTTCTGGTAGTCCTGGGTTGTGAGGATTGAGAAGGTCGCTGCGCGGGGGATAGTGCCCAGTTTCACCTTGCGGTCGAGTTTGTCGATCTGGGCGCGGATGGCCTGCATGGAGCGGAGCGTGACCTCTTGGCGTGCCCGCAACCAGAAAAGGGCGTCTTCGTTGACATCGAACAGCGCGAGGCCGCCGAGCATGCCGCCGTCGGAATGGTAGCGAACCAGCGAGGGGGTGAGGTGATGGAAGCGGTCGCGCAGATGGTTCATGCCGCGCGTCCAGCGTTCGACGTCGATCCCGATGTGCCGCAGCAGGGGTTCCTCGCCCGGCCGCGTTTCGAACAGCTCGCCCCCGTGGAAGAAATCGAGCTCGTAATGATGTTCCCCGGCGCCATCGATGATCACGCCATGGGCTTGCGGGAAAGCTCTCACGGTGTCGCGAACGCCCGCGGCGAGCGAGAGGGCGCCGAACGGGTCCTGCTCGAAAGACTTGCGAACCCCATAGTAGCCGGGGCCGAAGAGCATGATCTCCCAACCGCGCGAAGCGGCGTTCTCGAGCACGGCCTGTAACTGCTTCTCCTTTTGGGGATCCCGCGGCATTGGCGCGGGTGGATCGACGCCAAAGTCCTTGTAGATTTGGGGATCGGGCGCGAACGTGCCGAGCCGGGCGCCCGCGCGGCGATAGGAGTAATCGAACGAGGGAGGGCCATCCCAGAAGCGCAGCGGGCCAACGACGATGCCGCGCACTCCGCCCTCGGCCCAGGCGTCAAACGTTCGCTTGTAATCCGCAAGCCACTGTTCGAGCGGATAGATCATGTACATCCAGGCGACCAGTTTCGGCCGGGAGGCCTGCGCCCACAACGCGCCACCGAGCGAGCCTCCCAGCAACGCGCCGGCAAATGTTCTGCGATCCATCTGTTCGATATCAGGCTACCAATAGAGCTTTAAGCCGAGCTGGACGGAGCGCATGGGAGTTTCCAGAGCTCTGATCTCGCCCATGCGCGTTCCATCCGGTTTGATGGAGTTGACCGTCGCATATCCGACGCCGTTGGGTTGTCCGAACCAGGGATGGTTGGTGGCGTTGAAGGCTTCCAGGCGGAACTGAAGCCGGACGTCTTCGACCACCCTGAAGTTCTTGCTCATAGAAAGGTCCACACGCCGCTCGCCGGGCGTGGTCAGGATGCCAACGCCGGAGTTGCCGTAGTGGCATAGGTCCTGCCGGCTGGAAATGTTGCAGGTCACCCGTTGGAAGGCCGATGGATCGAACCAGAGGGTTCGGGAAGGATTGCTTAACCGTCCATCGGCAATGCGGTCGGAACGGACCGGGCCGCCTGTGTTGATATCGCCGCCTTGGGTAATGGAGAACGGGAAGCCGGAACGAAGGGCGAGGATGCCGTTCAACTGCCAGCCGCCGAGGACCGCACCGGCGAGTCCTTTGCCGTCGCGTCGGTAGGGGATTTCCCAAACCCAGTGGCCGACCGAGGAGTGGCGCCGGTCGAAGGGCAAAGGGCCGCGCCCGTCCCGCCAGTTGGAATTGGTCTGGGTGTTATTCAATCCGTCTTGCGGGCCGGTGGATTCTCCGTAGGCTTTGCTGAAAGCATAATAGAAACCGTATGCGAAGCCGCGGGAAAAGCGCTTGTCCAGAGACACCGTGAGTCCCTGGTAGAAGTTGTTCAAGCCGGAAACGATCGTGCTGATGGCGCCCGCCTCGCGAATGGGAACTTCCGGACGCAGTGGATCGTGGAAGTAGCGGTAGATGCGGCGCGATTGAATGTCGGTGTTCGGCGATGGGAGAGCGAGGTTGCCGATGCTGGTGATCGCCGAGCCGTTGGAGGTCTTGCTTCCGACGTAGCCGATCGTCAGAGCTGTCCCCAGGGGCAGCTCGCGCTGGATGTCGGTCGACCAGGTGACGTGGTTGGAATTCTTGCGATCCGGCTCGACGGCAAAGAAATTCTCCGGCTTGACGGTGGCGGTTCCGCCAAATAGGTTGGGGCCGAGCTCATAAACGAAGCTTCCCGGCCGGAACTGGCGGGTTCCCACATTGAACGTGCGCCCGCCGGCCGTGATCGCCGCCGGCCGGCCGGCATCGGTGACCGAGTTGAACTCGCTGCCGGCGGAGTAGGGCGGCATCAGATTCAAGATGGTGTAGACGTTGAAATGCGCCGAATTGTTATACCAGCCGCTGCCGGCACGGAAGACCCACTTGTTCCACGGCCGCCACGCGATTCCGGCGCGGGGCATGAAGAAGCGGTTGTCGGGCTTGAACAGCGGAATCGCCGCTCCGCTGCCGAGAACGGTGGGGAAAAGAGTGGGCAGTACGGCGCCATTGGGAGCGGTCCAGGTGTGGCTCAGATCCCAGGTCCGCCAGAGTCCTTCGCGGTCCACCGGAACGCCTACGTGGTCATAGCGCAGACCGAGATTGAGTGTTAACCGGGGCGTCACTTTCCAGTCGTCGAGAACATAGAGGCCCCATTGGTTTTGCTCCGGCACGGTTTTTGGATACCCTTCCGGGGTTTGGAACTGACTCGGATAACCGAGCAGGAACGAAGCGAAGCCGTGGCCCGATTCATTGGCGCCGAAGTTGATGTAGCCACCGGGATAATTGGCGGCGTAACGGGTCATCGATCCGCGGCGGAACTCGAATCCGGTCTTGACGGCGTGTTTGGCGCGGAGGATGGAGAAGTGATTGCCGAAATTCAAAACGAGCGACTTATCCTGGCCAAGCCCGTAGATGTCGCCGAAGGGGGAGCCGATTCCTCCGATGGGAGGAATGCGGTTCTCGTTTTCCAGACCGGGCTGGCAACGGAGCGCCCGCTGGCCGCCGGGCGCGTTCACGCGCCAGACGCCGATATTCAGGTCGTCCTCCTTGAAGCTGCAGTCGTAAGCCCGCACGTTCGTCGCGTCGGTATTCGTGTTCAAGAATCCGAAGCGGAGCTCATTTAATACCGCGGGGCCGAAGGTGTGAATCCATTGCGAGGCCAGGCTGGTCGGGTAGTTGTAATAGGTCTCGGTGAAGTTGGGGTTGATCGTGGGTACGACCCAATCCTGGTGTTGTTTGGCGAGGCGGGCGAAGACGCGGTCCTTATCGCTGATATTGTGATCGATGCGGACGAAGACGGCGTTCTCCTCGGTCGGCTGGCCGACGTTGACCCGATTGGTGAAATCGAGAGGATCGGCTTGCGTGAATTGGCGGTCCGGCAGCAGCTTCAACAGATTGGCCTTGACGCCCGGATTGATCCGGGTTTGGGGGATCACATTGTTCGGGAAGGCCGACCCGCCGTTGGTCGCATCGTAAATCACAACCGGGTTTCGGGAGCCGTACGGAACCAGCAGCGAGGAAAAGTCGCCGTTCTTCATGGCCGCGGTAGGCAGCCAGGTCGTGACCGGACTCTCGATCATCTCGCGCCGGCCCTCGTAGTTGAAAGACCAGAAGGTGCGGTTCCTGCCGTTAAAGATCTTCGGAATGAGAACCGGACCGGAGGCGAAGAGGCCGAACTGGTTGCGCCGGAACGCGTTCTTCTTCTTGCGCTGTTCGGTGGCGGCAAGCTCAAAATTGAGGAAGTAGTTTTCCGCGTCCATGGCGCTGTTGCGCAGGAACTCGTAGGCCGCGCCGTGGAATTGATTCGTTCCGGACTTCATCACGATCTGGACCTGGGCGCCGCCTGAAAAGCCGTACTCGGCCGAGTAAGCGGCGGTTTGAACTTTGAACTCTTCGATGGCATCCAAGATCGGAGTCAGGGTCAGGCGGTTGTAGCGCGGCTCTTTCACGTCTGTTCCGTCGAGCGTCACGCCTTGCGTTTGCCCGGGCTGGCCATGTGCGACCAGCTCGACGGTGCTGCCGCTGGGCGACGTGCGCGCGCCGGTTCCGGTCGAGCGGCCCATGCCACTTCCGAACTGTACTCCGGGAATCGTGATGGCCAGGTGGGCTACGTTGCGGTAACCGACCGGGAGTTCGACAATGCGCCGGCCCTCGATATTCTGGCCGACCGCGGCGTCTTCGGTGTTCAGCAAGCGGGCTTCGGCCTGGACCTCAACGAGTTGCGTGAGTTGTCCCACTTCGAGCGTCACATTCACGCGCGCGCGCTGCTGGAAGAGGACATCGATATTGAGAATCTTGGCCACCTTGAACCCCGTCATCTTGACTTCCACGCTGTAGCCGGCGGGCTCCACGAGCGGGAACAGGTAGATGCCTTCCTGGTTTGTCTTCGCGATTCGCGTTTCGCCCGTGGTCTGGCGCGTTAGAATGACATCTGCTCCGGAGATGACTAGCCCCGAAGTGTCCGTTACCGTGCCAAGAACTTCCGTTGAGCTAGTTTGCCCTGAGAGCCAGGGCAATAACGACAACGCAACGGGAATCAACATCGCAAGACGAATCTGCATAGCTCAATACCTCCCTATCCAGAGTTCGCAGTCCCATTGGCAAGTTCAGACCGCCAGAGCCTAGATGCGGCCCAGGCAGACAAGTTCATATCATAGGCAATTTCTGCTGTCAAGGGCCCCTTGACAGGCCCGTTGACACGCCCGTTGCGGCGGAGTAGCGAGTCCGAAACCGAGCCGCGACCGCGAGGGAGCGGTTCCGGCCTCGACCGGCATCGCTGAACAACAGCGAGCGGCCAGGCGCGATCCTGCGCAATTCTGGCTTTCGTGCTAGAAGACATTCAACGCTTCTGATCAACCAAGCCAATCGTCCTGTCAGCTTGGCTCCACGGACCAGGACGGGGATAAGGGTCGCTCGAATGACATGCACATAGGATCAACAATATGACCGAGAGACACGATATTGTTCCAGTACTGGTCCCAAGCCGCAGCGTCGTGCTTATCTCTAGGAGCGCCGAGAGTATCCGTGTCGACGCTCGGCCGCTCGGCTTCAGTACCAAGAGTCGCAAGGGGCTCGCCTCTGCCGAGCAGTTTTCTGAGAAACTCCGACATTTGCGTCTATCCTGAGCGCGTCTAACTGATACTTTTCCTCCCTGGCCACGAGCCAGTATGCGCCCAGTCGCCTACGGTGGGACCGTTTCGATGGCGCCGCGGTAGAGCCGCACTTCACCCACTTTGCCGGAGAAGGTGCCGATCTCGCCGTTTCCGATGCGGAGCGGCTCGGTGTTGGAGGTGTCATGCGCGCGCCGGTCGACCGGGATTGCAGCTTTCCGTCCACGTATAGCTCCAGACTTGCGGCCCGGCGGATGGCCGCCATGTGGACGCCAGCCGGGACCGATGTCGCGATCGTAGGAGCAGCAGTGGCCGGCCTGCATCGAGAAGACCTGGCCGCGGATATCGGCGGGTGCGTCCTCGAGCGAGCTGGTGCAGCTTCCGATGCCCGCGAACAGCCGGCCGCGGTAGGAAGTGAGACTGGTGACCCGGGTCCATTCGCCCATCCGCTTCCTGCCATCGGGGACTCCACGGTTGGCGCC
>JACOSH010000131.1 GCA_016178945.1 Acidobacteriota bacterium | reverse complement strand
CTGGTGGCAGAACGAGAAGCTGGCCGACCTGTTTCACGTGGCTGGGTCGTTTACGCCGCTGTTCGGGACCGAGCGCAGCCTTCCCTATCCCAACGGCCATCGCAACCTGATCTTCGCGCAGCGCGGCGTCCGGACGCTGCCGATCCCGCCGGAGGAGACCGCGGGAAAGACCAGCGCGGCCAAGCTGTACGAGTACCTGAAACTCCACCGCGGCATCTCCATGCCGCACTCTTCGGCCACCAACCAGGGCACTGATTGGCGCGACAACGACCCGTTGGTGGAGCCCCTCATCGAGATCTACCAGGGCTATCGCACCAGCTACGAATACGAAGGCGCGCCGCGCGCCGCCACCACGCTGAACCAGCACGCCCAGAAGAGCGGCTGGCAGCCCCTGGGCTTCTGGTGGAACGCGCTGGCCAAGGGCTACAAACACGGCGTGCAGGCCAGCTCGGACCCCTGGTCGACCCACATCTCCTACGCCTGCATCGTGGCCGAGAGCTTCACGCGCGAGGGCCTGCTGGAGGCCATGCGCAAGCGCCATGCCTACGCCGCCACGGACAATATCATCCTCGACTTTCGCGCCAGGTCGGGCGACGACACCTATATCCTGGGCGACAGCTTCACCGCGGAAAAAGCGCCCGCCATCAGCCTGCGCGCCATCGGCACGTCCGCGATCAAGCAGGTCGACTTGATCAAGAACCAGAAGTTCGTCTACACCTCGCGGCCCGGCGCAAAGGAAACGCACTTCGAGTTCATCGACAAGGATTTCGGCGTGGGCGAAAGCTACTACTACGCGCGCGTGCTGCAGGAGGACGGCCAGTTGGCCTGGAGCTCGCCGATCTGGGTGAAAAAGCCGCCGCCCGCGCCGTAGACCTACTCAATATCGCCCGGATTGTTGAACAACGCCGTCAGCTTGATCGATCCGTGACCGTATTGCGGAAAATTGGTCAGGTTGCGCGCGCCGGGATCGAGGTTGGAGGCCGTATCGTCGGGCGGGAACAGCACCAGCGTGGCCAGAAAGTCCGTGAGGCGGCTCTGCTCGGCGGGGGCCAGGCGGGCGAAGCTGTCGCGCGACTCCTGCGCTTCGCCGCCGTGCCGCAGGATCACCTCCACGAGGTTGATGCTGCGCCCGTCGTGCCCATAGGGAGCCGTGGTGCCCACGCCCCACAGGGCAGTGGTCATGAACTCCTTCTGGAGGGTGCCGTCGTAGTTCCGCTCGTAGAAGTTGGGGCCCAGGTCGTGACGTTTGAAGTCGGTGAAGATGTTGCGCACCAGGAAAGGTTCCATCTTGGGGAGCTTCATCGCGGGGAACCCGCGGCCGTCGTCCACGACGCGGAACAGCGGCGTGGCGGTCGCATACAGGTTATTGAAGATCCCCTTGTCGGGATCGTACACCGTCTCGACATCCGCGACTCGCCGGTCGCGATCGATCTGCAGGTCGGGGATGTGGCAACTGGCGCAACCGGTCTGCTCGAACAGCCGCCGGCCTTCGCGCGTGGCGTCGGTCTGCTGGTAGGTGGCGGGCTTGAAATAGTTCAGGAGATAGAACTCCAGGTGATCGACCAGCGCGGCGGGGATCTCGTTCTTGACGCCGTCCCCGTCCGGGTCGGCGTTCGGATCGCCGGTGGGCGGTGACTCGATCTTGTCGAGCGATCCGTCCAGCAACATCCCGCTGGGCGTGATCAGGCGGCGGCCCTGGCTGGCTGCCAGGAGCTCGGGATCCACGCTCTGGAGTCCCATCTCGTTCTGAAGCGCTCCGGCGATGAATTCGCGGATGGAGATGGTGCCGCCGTGATGAAAGAAGGGGCGCACGCGCAGATCCGGATCGACGCCGCTCACGCGGGAGACGTCGACCGAGCCGTCCGGCCGGGCCGTGAGGACGCCGTAGCTGATGCCCTTGGAGACCAGCGGCCGCGTGACCGCCTCTCCACCGGCGCGGGCCTCGACCAGCGCGCGGCGGCGGCGCTCCCGCAGCTCGGCGGTGATTTCATCGCCCAGCATTTCCTTGATGCCCAAGCCGAACAGGTGCGGCGCGTCGCGGCTGTCGGGCCGGGTGACCACGTCGCCGCCGGCGCCCGCCGCGCCACGGGGCCTGCCATGGCACCCCGCGCAGCTATCGGCCAGGCCGGCCCCGATGGCCAGCGTACTGTTGACGTTGCCGGCGCCATCCCCCACGTTGGGGCCCTGCCCTTCGGCCCGCGTGAACTTGCGCTGGAAGAGCTGGCGGCCCCGCCGGATGGACCGGAAGGGATCGCGGGTGATCAGAAACACCGATGAGTTCGGCGTGAATGGGTCCCCACGGCCCGCGCCGGCTTGCTGAGCGAGCGATTTCGAGATCCCCTCTTCCGCGGTATTGGGCGCTTTGTTCTTGTCCACCAACTGCGCCACCAACAGGGGCGTGGAGACGGCCAAAAGGGCCGCGCACAAGATTGTCGTTTTCATTGGCTGCTTCATCACCTCACTGTGGGCCGGACTGCACTGGACCCGTGCTGCACTTTACGTACGTACACTGAGCCCGGAGCAACCCACTTGGGGGCGACAGAGCTTACGGCCACTAGTATAGCGAAACGGGCGGCACTTTCTGCGCGGCCAGCCGGCCCAACCCATAACCCAGGGGCAGGGCAACCGTCGTGAAGGGTAATGCAAGAGGGGCCAGGGCCGCATGAGAAGGATCGAAGAAGTAGCGGATGAGCAGCCAGCCGTTCAGAAACAGGATCGCGAGACCGGCGCCGGCCAGGCCCCACAGACGCCGCCGGGCGACGCCCGCGCCGGCCGTGCCCAGGTGGAGGAGCGCGGCCAGGGCGAAAGTCAGGAAGGGGACGGCGTTCAGGACAGCGATCAGGAACAGGTTTTCCCCGGGGCCGAACAGCACCAGCCGCAAGGAGCGCACGGCGTCCAGGGGACGCTCGTGATCCACGGCGATCCGCCGCGCCAGGTACAGCAGCCAGGGCAGTCCGAAACTGAGGGAGATTGCGCCGTAGTAGAGAGCCAAGGCGGCGCGCTTCACGGCCGGGCTCCCTGGACCGCCGCCACAGCGCCCGTGGCGCTCTCCCGCACTGCGGGGCTCGCGTCCCGCGACAGCGGCTCTAGAGCGGGTAGTGCCTCTTTGGCGGCCGCCCCGATGGCCGCCACTACTTCACAAGCCAGATAGCGGAGGAAGGGATTCTCGTCGCCCAGCACGGCCACGACGGCGGGCAACGCTTTGACCGCCCGGGGGCCGATCTTGGCCAGCTCATGCAAGGGATGAATGCGCTCCTCCTTCGCGCCGGCGGAACGGAGCACCGTCAGGAGCAGGTCCGTGGGGCGGCTCCGGGTGAGCAGGTAGATGTGGACCTCGACGTCCCGGTCGTCCCGGATGGCCTGCTCGGCTCTGGATTTCCAGGCGGCGATGCGGCCCTCGGCGGCGGGGTCGCGGGGACGGGCCGGAGCGCTCCGCGCCGCCTCGAGCTGCGAGTTGGCGGGCATGGAAAAATCGAACGCCGTGCCCGCCTGGTAGCGAACGCTTGAATCGGGATCGTCCAGGGCCCCAATCAGCGCGGGTACAATCGCCGTGCGTGGAATGCCGATCCGCGCCAGCGCCGATACCGCGTGCATGCGCACCAGCTTGTCGGAATCTTCAAGTGCCCGAAGCAGGGCCGGTGTTGCGATCTTGGCCGCCGCACCCAGACCGCCCAACAGCGAGACGGTCTTGCGCCGTGTTTCCACGCTGGCGTGTCCGAGTAACGGGATCACCCGGCGCGCCAGGTCGCGCGCGCCGTCCAGGTCGATTTCGCCGAGCGCGTAGGCGGCGCTGGAATCCAGATCCCGCAGGGCCACGGCCGCGAGCGCCGGCGCCGCCGATGCCGCCGCCCGGCCCATTTGCCCCAGTCTGCCCGTGGCGATTTCGCGTTCCGCCCGGCGGGGACTGTCCAGCGTCGCCAGCAGCCTGGGGATCGCGGCGGGCCCGGTTTCGTGAATGAAGAAAAGCGCGCCCAGACCCAGCAGCGCCGGGAGGACGGCGAGATGTCCGAGAATCTCGCGAGTACTCATCGATTTCATCTCCCCACGCGCCGGTGGATGACGAACGCATCCATCAGAGGCCGCTTGGTCCCTGGCGCCACCTGCAGGGTCCGGCCCTGGATCGGCGGCATGTCGAGCGCCCTGGCGATGCTCTCGACCTCCGGCCGCAGCTCGTTATGGATCAGGAACCCGCCGGCGCGCAGCATGGCGCTCAGATTCGCCAGCGCCAGCGCCAGTTCCGTCGAGTCGAAGTAGAGGAGCAGATTCGTCGCGATCACCAGGTCGAAACCGGGCGGCGGATCGTACCGCTCCGTCAGGATGTTGAGGGGCTCCGCTCGCACACGGGCGGCCAGCTCCCGCCGCACTCTGACGATCTTGCCCAGCGCAACGGGCGTGGTCTCGCCGATGTGCTTGCCCGCATCCGCGAAGTACTCCTCGTAGTCCGGCTCGCCGGCATGGCGGCTCAGGGTCAGCGAGAGATCGGCCCGCCGGGGGAACTCTTCGATGAATCCGACGACTCGCGGGTTGATGTCGACGCAGTGGACCGAGAGCCCCCGCGGATCGGCGAGCTGCCAGCGCAGCAGGCTGTCGGCGGTGAGATACGGCTGATAGCTTTGTGGAGGGAACGACTCCTGGAAGGCGGTGCGGGGCGCGAAGTCCAGACCCGGCCCGGCGATCAGGACCCGCTCCAGCCGGGCCGAGGGATCGAGCGCCCGGATCACGGCCAGCGCCGTCGAGATGGTGTAATTGACCTCGATCCCCGTGTCGGTGCTATGCCCGCGCCGCTGGTAGGGCGCCGGGCTGCCGGCAAACTCCTTCTCATGGAGAAAGCGCATCGCCTGCCGGTAGGCCGCCTCAAGCTCCGCCGGCGAGCGCCGCCGCGGAGCCAGATACTGCTGGAAGTAGGCCAGGCGCGGGCCGGAAGTGGGACGATCAAGCGCACGCAGAAACTCTTCCATCCGTGCCTGCGCCGCCGGCGGGATTGTGGCGCTTTCGGCGAACTCGCGCGCGCTCAGTGCGGGCTCCACTCGGGGCCGCTTCGTGAACGCCATCGATTGCAACAGGAAGTAGATCAGGTGTTCGTCTTCGCCCTGCCGGAGGCGTTCCTGTGTGTCGCGCTCGATGCGCCGCCGGAGCCGCTGGAAGGAGTCTTCATCCGAGGCCTCCGCCAGGAGCGGCCTGATGCCGGGCGGGATGTCGGCCCACTGGACCGGCCGCTTCGGCATCAGCGCCGCGGCCAGCAGTAGGGAGAGGGCAAGCATCCCACCCAGTCTATCCGCTCCCCGGTCCGGCGGTCGCGGCCTCTTGTCAGCGTCGCAGTTGTCTGGTAGAGTAAATTCGGATGCGGGAGTAATTCAGTGGTAGAATGCCAGCTTCCCAAGCTGGACGTCGCGGGTTCGAGTCCCGTCTCCCGCTCCAAACATCAACAACTTACGATCTCTTCCACGTCCTGAGCACACCAGCGCCGGAACGGTGGCAGAGGAAATCGATGAGAAGGTCGTGGAGTTATCGCAGTCGTTGGAGCTCATGTAGCTTCGCGATCTCTTCGTTCGTGATCCCGTAGTTCGGGAATGGCCGGGTTGCCCCATTCCCGCTGCTCATGTGGTGAGGATCCCCATGCGGAAAGATGACGACATCGCCGGGCCCCAGCTCGGTGCGCTGTCCATCTGTTAACTCGATGACGGCCCCGCCTTCGATGACCAAATGGTAGAGCACAAGGTGCTCCGCCCCCGGAGCGATCTTAGCCGCCATCATATTCGACGCGGGTGTCGAAAACCCCCAGGGAGCCGAGAATTCGGCGGTGAAGAACACCGCGCCGTTAAGTTTGACCCCGCTCAGGATTTGGGAGAACGCATCCATTCGGTCCTCTGGACTCTCTGAAAAGTTCCCCGGCCTCCGGGCAAACGAATCCGCCTTCGCAAGCCGGTCGAGCAAGTCATGGCGACGCTCGGGCATGGTTGTACCGGCCGAGACATTGTACGATTGTAGCTCTGAAGAGGACTCCCCGCGGGTCTGATGATGACGGGCGAGTCCGG
>JACOSH010000130.1 GCA_016178945.1 Acidobacteriota bacterium | reverse complement strand
TGTCAAGATGAAAGGGCGGCTGTGATTGGCCCCGTCTTTTTGGATCTGAGCCGCGCTTCATGCTGCACCTCCGTTGGCCCAGGCACGGCGCAGCGACTCGGCAATCTGCTGCCGTCGCGCTGCCACGAAGGCCAGGTAATGCCGCTCGGTGACCTTCACCGACGAGTGGTCCAGCAGGACCGAAACCTGATCAATCGGCACGCCCCGCAGCAGAAGGTCCACCGCGAAGGTGTCCCGGAAGCGGTGCGGGTGGCCGTGGTCAACCCCAGCCGCCTTGAACACCTGCTCGAAGCGCCGACGCCAGTTGTCGGTGGCCGTGGTGACGGCACTGGCACCCGACCAAAAGTAGTAGCCGCGCGGGTTGGGCTGAATCGCGTCGAGCGCCACCTTCAACTCGGGATGTATCGGGATGCTAACGGGCTCCCCGGTTTTGTGCGCGTACAGGAAGATGGAGTCGTCCGCCCGCATGCGGTCCTGGTGGAAGGTAGCCGCATCAGAGATGCGCAACCCGGCGTGGCGCATCAGGAACGCGAGTGCCAGCAGTTTGGGCCGGCCCGCGCACTCCACGAGGATCTTTTTCATTTCCTCCACGCTGAACGGCAGCGTCGGCTTGGCCTGAATGGCTCGGCCCCGCGGGTGCTCCAGCGCCAGGGCGGGGTTCTTGTCGATCCACTCGGCATCGACGCAGTAGCGGAAGAACCGGCGCAGCAGTTGCACGCGTTTGGAGCGGTGCTGCGGGCCGCAGCTCCAGGAGGCGGCCCAGTCCGTGAGCACCGGCACGGTCAACTCGGCCAGTGTGGTGAGGCCCTTATGGCGGCAGAAGTCGAGCAGGCCCTCGGAGACCTCCTTCTTGGTCCTCAACGCCCACTCTGGATTGATGCCCAGAAACATGCTTCGGAACTTCCTGGTGGTGCTCTTGGCCTTGCCGTTGGAGGTCGCCGCCAGCGCCCGCATGAACAGGTGGACGGTCTCCGCAACACTGACCTGCTTTTTCTCGGTCGGATCATCCCAGTAACCCCGCGACTCCTTTTCGCGGACCATGTCCTGGGCGCGAGTCCAGGAGGTGGTGTTCAGTGCCTTCCGGTACATCACTCCGCCCAGGTGCCCTTCGGCGTGGACGGGACACTGGCAACGCCGGTACTTGCGCCCTGGATCTTGCCCACGGTGGCGGTCGAGGCACTCCTGGGTGTGGCGTCTAAAGGTGGTCAGCATCGGGTCGCGTCCTTTGCGGGGGAGTACATCCCTCAGACCAGTCTAGCAGAACGAGGCCCACTGTGCACACACGTATTCGTTGCTATGGCTGTATTCTATTGTAAAAGAAGGACACTCTTGCTTACATATGCGCCTGCTCCGGGCTCATGTAGCCCGGGGTGCCCATCACGGCTCCCGCCTCGGTCAGCGCCGTCGGCGCCTCATCGGCAGCGGCGCTCTGGACCTGTACCTTGGCCAGTCCGAAATCCAGGATCTTCGGCCGTCCGTCGCGCGTGAGCAGGATGTTGCCGGGCTTGAGGTCGCGGTGGACGATGCCGGCATCGTGCGCGGCAGCCAGTCCACTGGCGATCTGCACGGCGATCTCGATGGTCTGGCGCAGGCCGAGTTTACCGCCGCGCAGCGGTTCGCCATCCACCAGTTCGCTGACGATGTACCCCTCGCCCACGTCGTACACCGCCACGATATTCGGATGGTTCAGCGCCGCCACCGCCCGCGCTTCCAGTTCGAACCGCTGCCGCCTCGAAGCATCGTTCGCCACCTCTGGCGGCAGGATTTTCAGCGCCACATCGCGGCCCAGGCGTGTGTCACGGGCGCGGTACACTTTACCCATCCCTCCCGCGCCGATGGGTGACACGATTTCGTACGGTCCGAGTTTGTCGCCGGACGAGAGAGGCATCTCTGGGATTCATCCCAGTGTACTTCAGGAAGCAGCCGATAGTTCCTTATTTGGAGAGTGACAGGTTATACTCCGCCAGTTGGTCCCGTCCTACCGTCACCAGGTCCTTTTCGATGTCCTCGCCGGTCTCGATCATGTGCTTCAGGTGCAGGGCGGCCAGGCGCGAACACCACGGGTCGGTCAGGGGGCGCCCGCTCTTGGCGCTCAGGTCGAGCAGATCGGGATGCATCAGGGCGATGACCTTCTCTTCGCTCTCCTGGCCGGAAAGCAGGCGGAACTTGACGTCCACCGAGTCGCTGTGCCGGAGGGCGATGGCCGTCTGGAGCCACTTGAATTGAACTCGCCAGCGGCGTCCGAAGGGGTCGGGACCGGCCTCGAACTCGCGGAAATTCTCCATCAGGGAACATGGTAGCAGACGAGACGGGCAAGCTTTCAGCGCTCAGCCAGCGCGCCACCGAACTGAAACGCATGCTCGCGGGTCTGCTGCAAAAGCTGAAAGCTGAGCGCTGAACGCTGAACGCTTATGACTAGCCCTGCTGTACCATCAAGGCATGGCGGAAACGTTGGTGGTGGGAGCGGCGCGGCTGACCGTTGAGCAGGTCGAGACCGTGGCGCGGGGAACGGGTGCGGTGTCGCTGGCCGAGGAGGCGCGCGGCCGCATCCGCAAGGGGCGCGCCGCGCTGGAGGCCATGATCGCGCGCGGCGACCGCATCTACGGCGTCACCACGGGAGTGGGCGGGAACATCGTGTTCCAGCTTGCTCCCGAGCAGGTGGAGCGGCTCCAGCAGAACCTGATGCGGCACCTGTCGTGCGCCACCGGCGCGCCCTTGCCGGCGGATGTGGTGCGGGCGGCGATCCTGCTGCGGCTGGCGACCTTTGCGACCGGCGCTTCCGCGGTGCGCGTTGAGCTGGTCGAGGCGCTCGCCCGGCTGCTCAATGCCGGGATTACGCCGGTAGTGCCGCGCTACGGTTCGGTCGGGGCCTCGGGCGATCTGATGCCGTCGGCGTATGCCGCGCGCGTGCTGCTCGGAATGGGAGAGGCCGAGTACCGGGGCAAGCGCATGCCGGCCGCCGAGGCGCTGGCCGCGGCGGGCCTTGCTCCCCTGGTCTTCGCGCCGAAAGAAGGGCTGGCGCTGATCAACGGCACGACCATGATGACAGCCGCCGCCACGCTGCTTCTGGTGGATGCCGGCCGCGTGCTGCGGGCGCTGCTGGCCGCGCTGGCGCTGACGCTCGAAGCCCTGCAGGCGCCCTCCGACCCGTATGAGCCCTGGATCCACGAGATGAAAGGCCATCCCGGGCAGATGGCCGTCGCCGCCTACCTCCTCGCACTGGTTCGCGGCAGCCGCTACGTGGTCAACTCTCCGATGCAGGTGAGCTATGCGCTGCGCTGTCCGCCGCAGGGTCTGGGACCGGCCTGGGAAGCGCTGGACGCCGCGCGGCCCGTTCTGGAGCGCGAGATCAACTCTGCCAACGATAATCCGCTGGTCGATCCGGATACGGGCCGCCTCTATCTGGCCGGCAATTTCTACGGCGGCCACATCGCCCGGCTGCTGGACACCTGGAAGCTCGACTACGCGGTGATGGCGAGTTGGTCGAATGCCTTGATGGCCCTGCTGGTCGACGACAAGTTCAGCCGCGGGTTGCCGGCCGGGCTGGTGGCCGAACCGGGCGTCAACTCCGGATTCAAAGGCATGCAGTTGAGCGTGACCAGCCTGGCGTGCGCCGTGCGGCAGATGGCGGGGTCCAGCCTGATCCATTCGCTGCCGACCGAGCAGTACAACCAGGACGTGGTGAGCCTGGGGATGCACGCGGCGGTGACCGCGATGGACGCAATGGAGTGCCTGCGCAATCAGACCGCCATGGTGCTGCTGGCGGCCACGCAGGCGGTCGATTTGCGGGGCGGCCCGGACAAGCTGGGCGAGGGGTCGCGGAGAGCATATGCCCGGGTGCGCGAGGCCGCCGCATACCTCGATCGCGACCGGCCCCTGGAGCACGAAGTGGCCGCGCTCTCCGCGCGCATTGCGTCAGGGGACCTGGAAGCTCCGTAGCCGGCCCGCGGGAATCTCCACGGGGCGCGGCAGACGCCAGAGACTGGGCCGCGGCCGGTATTCGGCGTCCAGGAAAAACACCTTGGCGACGGCCTCCACGCGGCAGGTCCCCGCCAGCGGCCAGGACTTCTCCGGGGCCACCAGGCATTCGAAGCCGATCTCGGCCGGCTGCGCTCCCGCGGGCAGCTCGATGGTGGTGCGCACCCAGCCGTCGCGCGAGATGGCGTAGTCGGCGCGGCCCAGGTGTCCAAAGCGCCAGAAGTCCTCCCCTTTCACGCGGGCCGCCGCCGCGACTGCGGAGTGCTGGTTGGATACCTTCGCTTCGAGGTAAAGATAGTGGCGCGGGTCGCTGATTCTCTCGCCGTCTACCGCGCCGAACGGTCGCAGCTTGTCCTCCCGCCGCAGTTCCTGGGCCGCCACCCGGTAGCTGATGGGCTGGTCGTCCATCACCTGCTCGCGGGAGCCGTGAGTCAGGTCGACCACGACCGGAACGAGCTGGTAACGGATCGGCGACTCCCCCTCGCCGGAAACCATGTTGTTTTTCGTCGACGGGATCAGCAGCGGATGCCGGCCGTCGCGGCGTCCCCGGAACTCCAC